>JBIKYB010000110.1:0-15335 GCA_044355475.1 Prosthecobacter sp. | reverse complement strand
TCATCCTGCGTGGCGATGCCGGTGTGATCCTCAACACCGACGACTACTGCGGCAGCCCACGCCTCATCCCAAGCACGAAGATGACCGACTTCCTCGGCGGCAAGTCGCCTGAGCTGAAGATCGAGCCGTGCATCGCCGAAGGTGAGCCGCAGCTCGAACTCGTCCGCGCCATCGAGCAGGACAAGATCTGCGGCAGCAACTTCGACTACTCCGTGCCGCTGACGAAGTTCTGTCTCCTCGGCAACCTCGCCATCGCCAACCCCGGCAAAGTCATCAACTGGGACAGCAGCAAGCAGGAATCCGACAACGCCGACGCCAACAAGCTCATGAAACGCGCCGCCGTCCGCGACGGCTGGGATTACAGCTCCGAGAAGGTTTAAATCGAGCCCCGCTCGTTTCATCCGTTCCCACCATCGCCCGGCAGCTCACGCTGCCGGGCGTTTTTTTTTTGCCGCCGAGTCGGGGCGGAAACAGCGAATATGGATGGAAGAATGGAGAATGGCGAAACTCAGCATGGAGGAAATGACAGCGCAGCCCTCCATCGCCAAATAACGCGCTTAACCAACATGCACGGATGCCGTGGAGTCGGGGACGCTCGCCGCACTCCCATTCTGCCATGCTGAGTTCCTCCATTCTCAGTTCCTCCATGTTCAGTGAATACCTCTCATGAAACAGGCGGAGCGCACCCGTTTCCCGGCTGGCGCAAAATTTTTTCACAGAGCCTGTAACGCCTGCCAGAAAGCCGTGCATTCCCCTCACGAAGCAACTTCTGGCGACACACGCCGCTGGAGAAGCCCCCGAAACTCCAAACTCACCTCATCCGCATCCCATGAAACGCATCCCCTCACTCCTCATCGCCCTTGCTCTGGGCTTCACCACCCTCAATGCCCAGGCTGGCTTGATCACCGATCCGCTTGGCGTTCTGTCTCCTGTCATCGGCCAGGGACTCATCACCGACCCGCTCGGTGTCGCAGCCCCCCAGCCTCCCTTCCCAGTGCCGTCTGCGGCCCCGGTGAATGTGGCCGCCGCCAGCACCTTCCTGGCCGAAGTGCTCGGCTCCCTGCCAGCGGATGGCACGCTCCGCCTGAGCGACCTGTTCATGAATCCCGAGTTCTTCGCCGCCGCTCACGCCGCAGGCCCCGCAGCAGATGCGCTCCGCGGCCAGATCGACTGGCTCATGCTGACCGGTGTGATCCTAGGCTTCGACGGCATGGACGGAAGCGATGACCTCCGTGGCAGTGACAATCCTGACGAGATCTTCGGTGAAAGCGGCAACGGCATCATCCTCGGTGGTCCCGGAACCGACACGCTAGCCCCCTTCAATCCCTCCATCATCCTTGGTGGACCAGGAACTGACACGATCATTCTAGGTGGTCCCGGCACTGATACCGCTAAGCCTCAGGCCCAACTGGCCCCCTTCAATCCCTCCATCATCCTTGGCGGTCCTGGCACAGACACCGTCATTCTCGGTGGCCCAGGAACCGACACTCTGGCTCCCTTCAGCCCCTCAATCATTCTCGGCGGCCCTGGCACCGATACTGTTCAGCCACATGCCAATCTGAGGCCTTTCAATCCTTCTATCATCCTCGGTGGTCCTGGCACTGACACCTTCAGCAGCGTCTCCGCCGGACATCGCCCGAACTGATCGACCCGTCCTCATCCCACGCCCGGCGCTCTCCCTCAGAGCGCCGGGCTTTGCTCTTTCCATTCGTCATTCCGCATTCGTCATTCATCCTTTCCCGTCATGCCCGCCACACTTGCTCCGAAACGCGCCACCTCCCGCACTGGCCTGCTGCCGCACACGCCATGGACGCAGCTCATGCGCTCGCGCGGCGGGGACACCGTGGCGCAGGAGGCGCTGGGGCAGATCGTGGGCCTCTACTGGCGGCCCATTCATGTCTGCATCCAAAAGCGCGGCTTCGACGCGCATGACGCGGAGGATCTCACGCAGGAGTTCCTCTCCGGCATCGTGCAGAAGGGCCAGTTTGACCGCGTGGACCCTGCGAAGGGCCGTCTGCGCTCCTACCTGCTCACCGCGCTGAATCATTTCCTGGCCAACGTGTGGCGCGATCGCAAAACGCAGCGCCGGGGCAGCGGCGCGGCGCATCTCTCTCTCGATGCCGAGCCGGAGGAAGGTCACGCGCCGCTTGAGCTGCCGGATCTGCGCACACCCGATGATGAATTCGACCGCGAGTGGGCGCTCACCATGCTGGAGAACGTGCTCAAGGAACTCCGCGCCGATTACGCCGTGCAGGGAAAGGAGCACCTCTTCGAAGTCCTCAGCCCCGCGCTCAACGCCGCCGACGGCCAGACCGATTCCGCCGTCATGGGCGAAAAACTCGGCATGAACAGCAGCGCCGTCCGCGTGGCCATCCACCGCATGCGCCTCCGCTACCGCAACCTCCTCTACCGCCAGGTCGCCGCGACGGTGGAGAGCGAGGATCAGGTGGAAGGCGAGATTCGCGGGATGATCGCCATGCTGCGGAGGAAATAGCGTGGAGCGAAGGGCAAAGGACGTAGAGTCCAAACCGCCATCTTCCTCACCACATCCTACTCGTCCTCCTACTCCTACTCGTCCTCGATTCTTCCGCTCCGCTCGCTCTCCAAACCTCCAAGCCACCCTCCAGCTCTCTTTTCCGATGCTTTATCTCTCAAACTGCTCTCCACGCTATTTGATCGAGGACGAGTTCGAGTAGGAGGACGAGGACGATATTCTGAACTCTACGCCCTTAGCCCTTCGCTCTAAGCCGCACCCAGCCATGGAAGACACTGACGCCGCCGCAGACCTCCTCGAAGCCGCCCTCTTCGGCAGCGAGGAACTGCTGGACCAAGCGACGGTCGATCTCAGCGTCGAGCTGCCGCTCATTGAGGGCTACAAGCTGCTCAAACTGCTCGGCGAAGGGGGATTCGGCATGGTTTATGAAGCGGAGCAGCGCATGCCCATCCGCCGCCGCGTCGCGCTCAAAGTGCTGCGGCCCGGCAGCACCACGCGCGAGTTGCTGGCCCGCTTCGAGCAGGAGCGGCAGATGCTCGCGCTGCTGAATCATCCGCACATCGCGCGCATCTTTGACGCGGGTGAAACCGAGGACGGCAGGCCGTTCATCGCCATGGAGCTGGTCAATGGCAGCACCATCGACCGCCACGCCAAAAAACTCGGCGAGCGCGAGAAAATCAGCCTCATGCGTGATGTCTGCCGTGCCGTGGGCCATGCGCATCGCAAGGGCATCATCCATCGCGACCTCAAGCCCTCGAACATTCTCATCACGCAGCCAGAGGACGGCCCCGCCGAGCCGCGTGTGATCGACTTCGGCATCGCCAAGGCGCTCGACGGCCCGCTCTCGGCCAAGGTGATGTTCACGCAGATCCGCCAGATCGTCGGCACGCCTGGCTACATGAGTCCGGAGCGCCAGCACACGTCCCAGATCAGACACAGCGCCGACACGCGCACGGATGTCTTCGCGCTCGGCGCGATTCTTTGGGAGCTGCTCACCGGCCAAACACCACAGCAGGCACCCGACGGCGAAACCACCCGCATCACCCTGCCAGACGCCAAGAGCGTGCCCGCCGAGCTGCGCTGGATCGCCGAAAAAGCCACCGATGCCGATATGGAGCACCGCTACGGCAATGCGGACAGCCTCGCGGACGATCTCGACGCCTGGCTGAATGGTCATCCGCTCGTCGCCGCGCCGCGCAGCACGCTTTATGTGCTGGGAAAATGGGCTGCGCGTCATCGCGTGGCCGCCGCGTCCATCACGATCATGGCCGCGACTTTGATCCTCTCATTCATTCTCATCCTGCGCAGCCATCGGCAGATGAGCATGGCATTGAATGAGGCAGAAAGCAGCCATCATGAAATGGAGCAGGCCATCAGCCAGGCGGATTATCTCATGGGCGTCACGCGGGAGCGATTCCGCCCCGTGCATGCCATGGCGCACTGGGCGCGTGCCCTGCGGCATGATCCCAGCAACGCCGCCGCGTCAGGCATGCTGCTCTCCGCCTTGAAGCAGCGCTCCTACCCGCACCCCGCCGCACCAGCGGCCCGCCTGCCGGAAGGCGTTTTGCGCCATCTAGCGGTGTCATCCGATGGAAAAATGGCCGCGCTCGTCCTCGGCCAGGAAAATCAGGAAATCCTCGCCTGCGTGCGGCGTGGTGAGGCGCAGGCCAGCGCGCACCCCATCCCGGCAGACGGACGCATGACGCATCTGGCCGTCTCTCATCAAAAACACGTCGCCGTGGCCGGAGACAGTGGCGTCGTGGGCCTGCTGCAAAAAGACGGTTCCTGGCTGGAGTGCGAAACCACCCTGAAAAACCTGCGCGGACTCGTCTGGAACTCGCAGGATCATCTCTGGATCATCGGAGAAGAAGAGATCGCCCTCTGCGACGAGTCCGGCAAACAAACGCGCCCGTCATTCGCGCTGCCCGGCCAGCTCCAGCGCTGGAATACCACGCCCAGCGGCGACAAAATCGTCCTCGGCCTCGAAGCCGGACGCTTGTTGCTTTTCGACTCCGCCGAGGAGCAGCCTCAAGAGCTGCAAGCGCCCATTCCAGCTCCCTTCACCACCCTGGCTGTGAATGACGCAGGCCACGTCTCCGCAGGCTGGCGCAGTGACAAGGTCTGGATGCACCACGGCGAGGAAACGCGCCTGCTGACGGTGCTAGGCTTGAAGGATTTGAATTTCATGCCCGGCACCCGCCTGCTGCTGGCCCGCACGCCGCAAGGCTTCATGACCGTGGATCAATCCGCGCCGCAGCCGATCAGCAGCTACAAGCAGACGCAGTTGTTCAAATCCGCCCTACCTTTGGAAGGCGGACGCGTGCTGCTGCAAACCACGGCCGGACGGCTCTCCATCCACGAACCACAGTCCGAACGTGCGCAGGAAATCCCCGGCACCAGTGGGCGTGAGCAACACGCAGTGGCCAACGAGGGCCGGATCATCGTCCTCGTGGACCAAGATGAGCGCAGCCTCGAATGGCTGCGCCCCTTCAACGAAACGTCGGCACCCACCCAACACACCTTTACCACTTCATGGCTGGCCCTGCGGCCCTCCGCGCAGCTCGGAGCCTGGCATGGCATCGACGCGAATGGCGTCATCTTTGAAACCGGAGCCGCAGGCACCACGCGGGAGCTGTGGCGCTTGCAGGACGCGAAACCGCGCATCGCCGCCCTGTCCGCGGACGCCGTACGCGTCATCTACGACGACGACAGCGGCCCGGGCATGCTCTGCGCGAAACGCGGCGAGGCTCCCGTGCACCGACTTTGGGGCAAGGCCAGCACGATGGCGCTCTCGCCGGATGGCAGCATCGCCGCGCTCGGTTTTCCCACCGGAAAGGTGACGCTCTGGGACATGGACAGCGGCAAGGAGTTGCAGACCCAGACCTGGAACCGCGGAGCGATCAACACACTGACCTTTGTAAACACGGAGCGCCTCGCCTTCGCCGCCTCCGGCCAGGTGCGTGTGTGGGAATGGCGGACCGGCAGGCTGCTGCCGCACTCGCTCGATTTTCCCGGCATCATCTCCGCTCTCGCCGCCGACTCTGCGGGTGAACGGATCGCGCTCGCGACCAACGAGGGCGCGCTGCATGTGCTCGACACGACCAGCGGCCTGCGCGTGTGCGGCCAACTCCCCGCCGCCCGTGACACCACATGCCTGCTCTGGGATGAATCCGATCTCAGCCTGTGGTCATTCGCCAGCACCGGCCAGGCACAACAAATCGCGCCGCCACCGCTGCTCCAAACAGCCCCCGACTGGCTGCCAGACCACGCCGAGCAACGCATCGGCATGCAAGTCGATGACCAAGGCCGCGTCGTGCGCCTCCGCACCTCAAAAGTGCCGCAACTGCCAGCAGCAGCAGACGCAACCCTCAAAGCATGGCTGGAGTGACCACAGCCAACACCTCTCACTTTGAACGTTGAACCTTCAACATCGAACTTTGAAGGAAAGGAGAAACTCGGAACGGGGGAGATGAGCGTGGAAGGTTGGCTGGCAAAATCTTCCCAAACCATGAAGGTGCGGCGCTTGGCGCTGCGAACGGTGGAGACCTACTTGGGCTGGCAGCGGCGGTTTTTAAACTGGGTGGCGGAAAAATCGCTGGAAGCTGCCAGTAAGCCAGCCGTGGAGGGTTTTATGACTTACCTGCCGTGGAGCGGAAGGTGGGCGCGGGCACGCAGAACCAGGCCTTCAGCGCGGTGCTCTTTTTGAACAGTGAGGTGATGGAGCAGCCGGTGGAAGGGGTGGACGGGGTGCGAGCAAAGCGTTCACGTTACCTGCTGGTGGTGCTCAGCCGGGAGGAGGTGCGGCGGCTCCTGGGCGTGACGGAAGGGACGACGGGGCCGATCCTGAGACTGCTCTACGGCACGGGTCTGCGGCAGATGGAGTGCCTGCAACTGCGGGTCAAGGATGTGGATCTGGACCGCAAGGTGCTGATGGTGCGCGGCGGCAAGGGCGGCAAAGACCGGCAGGTCATGCTCCCCAAAGCGCTGGATGCTGAGATCACAGAGCATGTCAGAAGGCTGCATGCGTTGTGGGAAGCGGATCGGGCGGCGAGTCTGCCCGGGGTGTGGCTGCCGGAGGCTCTCGGAGTAAAATACCCGAACGCGGGCAAGGAGCTGGCCAGGCCGTGGCTTTTCCCCTCCAAGCAGTGAATGCCCGCTGGGGATACAGCGGCAGCTACCTGCTTGAGTCAGGGGACCTCGGCAACGTGAATACCGCCCCGGCTACGCCCGACGGCGGTTCCGCGAAAAAGAAAGAAACCAAAACCATGAAACAATGGCTATCCGCAGGTGCGGCAGAGATCAAGAAAAGCGGCGCGTCTTTCTTCAGGAGGGTTTCCCATGCCTTCACTCAGGCTGCTAAGCGGGATTAAAGCGCCTGAAGATTTACGGCGCAGGCGCGGCTTCTAGGCTGATGCGGATGTCGTCGAAGAAGACGGGTTCGCCGGAGAAAGGGGTGGCCCAGATGGCACATTTACCCTGACCTTTGAGACCTTTGTCATCGTGTTTGATGAGCGCTTCGGCGGGCTCTGCCGCATCGGCGGCCCAGGCTTTGCCGGTGATGCTCCAGGCATCGCCCTCGCCCTTTTTGGCTTCCAGCTTGACCTTCAGCCACGCGCCAGCGGTCCAAGTGAACGGCACCGTGGCGATGGTTTGGTCGTTTTTGACGATTTCGAGGGCTTTTTTGGCCGGATTCACAAGCAGGCGATAACCGCTCATGCCATGAACGCTGACGCCAAAACGCGGGGTGCTGCGTCCGCGTTTGGTGGCAAAAATGCGCGCCTCAATGCTGGCATTGCCAGCGGCAGAGATGGCTAGCTGAGCGCTAGCATCGGTGATGGGCGCGGGATCGACGACGATGGCCTTGTTACCCTCGTGCGAGGCGATCTTGAGGGTGCCATCGACGACGAAGACTTCTTTGGGAGGCTCCCCCTCGGCCCATTCATCTGCCTTGATTTCGAAGGTCTGAAGCTGCTGGGCAGGGAGAGGAAGTGCGGCGAGCAGGCTGGCGGCAAGAAGCAGTCGTTTCATGGTTGGACTGAAGCGAAACTGGTTCAGCGCACGGGTTCTTTCAGCAGCGCGAGCGCTTCGAGGGCGGACATGTCCTCATGAACGACGGCAGAGAGGCTGCGTGCGATGGCCCCCGGATTTTTATGCTGCCAGACATTGCGGCCAATGGCGATGCCTGCGGCACCTGCGTCCATGGCGTTTTCGACCATCTGTAGCAAGCCTGCGTCGTCACCCATGGCAGCACCGCCGAGGATGATGACCGGAACGAAGCTCTGGGCGACGATGCGGCGGAAATCATCGACCGTGCCGTTCGTCGGATACGGTGTCTTCACCACGTCCGCACCGAGTTCGGCGGCGAGACGGACGGCAAAGCTGACGTTTTCCACGGTGTATTTGTCCGGAGCACCGAGAGCGTAAGGAAGGGATTCAAGGATGACCGGGATGTCAGTGTCGAGGCTGAGACGGATGAGATCGGCACATTCCTGGAAATTATCCTTCTCATACGCGGACCAAGGATAGAGCATGTTCATGACAGCATTGGCACCGACCATTTCGGCCTCTTCGACGCCGTAAACGCCGATGCTGCCAGCGCCTTCGCCCGTGGTGCGGGTGTTATAGACATCGGTGCGGAGGATGATCCCCTTGCCCGCGAGGCTGTCCGCGGCACGCAGGGCGACGCCAAGGTTCAGAACGTAGCCATCAACGAAGTCGTTGACCTGGTCGATGATCTGGAAGGGGTTTTCCAATCCGGGCACAGGAATGGCGCAGCCGTGGTCGATGGGAAGGATGACGGTCTTGCCGTCGCGAAAAAGGGCTTCGAGGTTTTCCTGGCGGTTCATAGAATAGAAAGTATGCCCGTTTTCTTCGCCGTGATGATAGCGCGGCGCAAACTTAATTCTCAGGCTGGCCTGGGGTCAGCGAGCAATTCTCTGCGGCTTGCTTTTGACCTTTTCGATTTCGCGATTGGATCTGTCGATCTCACGCTCAAAGCGGGTTTTGTCGCGTTTGTATTCGCGAATGAGATCCACCGTCCAAAAAGCACCACTGAGACTGGTGGCGAGCAGTAGGACAAAAAGCGTGAAACAGATGAATGACATCTGGGATTCCTGCACACGCCGCTCATCACGGTCTGAGTCCACATCCAAAACTCCCAGCAAATCCATCCACCACAGGCGCCAGACCCGTGGGTCACGGGCGATGTTCAGCGCCCAGAAGCTGATGAACAGCGCAAGAATGGAGGCGATGGCGAGACCAATGGGCATGCAGGGGATATAAATACCCAGGAAACTAGGTTCAATGGGTTTCCATCGAGTACCATTTCCGAGAGGAACGCAGACTTACCAATTTTTTTTCCACTTGACCGCAATACTCGGGTCTTCCAGAGCATCGGAGGATGTTGATTGGATGTTTACTTCATCCTCTGCATACGACCATAGATCGTAGGTGCTGTTGACTGTTTCGACATTGGCCGCGTCTCCAGTACCGCCGGTAGTGGTAGTCGCTGGTGCTGCCTTAACGTATTGAAACGGCCTGCCAAAACCATCAATCAGCATGAAGGTCGAGTCACGACGGATGAACATGCTCTGAGGCATTTCTTTGAGTGTGATGTTTTTGATTTCATCCCCCTCTGTTTTGCCATCCGAACTGCCGGGAGTCTCCCCATCTCCAGAGCCTGTGACCCCTTTGATCTGGTCATAGCCATCACCACTGAGTGCTTGGTACAAGCATGCGGCACCGCTCGTGTCATAGCTTTTACCAGGCAGTATTTCCACCATCTGACCACTATTCGCCGGTTCGGGATACTCGCCGAATTCGGTGTTATAGTTCTCCAGCGCAGATTTGGTCGCCTCAAAAGTGCCCGCCGTGAGGCGGCGCTTCGAGGATCTCATGGCATAGGTGTACCCGCCCATGGTCAGCCCTGCCAGGAGAGCGATGATGGTGATCACGATGAGCATCTCCACGAGTGTGAAGCCGCGTCGCAGGTTGTATCCAAAGTGAGCCAGTTTCATGAAAGTCAGGTTTGAAGTTCTGAGTGATGATTAGCCTCCAGCACCGCCGCTGAGGTTCTTGATCACGTCGATCAGAGGCAGGAAAAGCGCCATGACGATGATACCAACCACGAGAGCCAAGATCACAATCATGAGAGGCTCCAGCATTGAGGTAAGGGCGGAAACGGAATTATCCACTTCATCCTCATACACATCGGCAATTTTGAGCAACATCTCAGGGAGCTGGCCGGTTTCCTCGCCGACATCGACCATGGAGATCACCATGGGGGGGAACACACCGCTAGCCTCAAGCGGAGCGACCATGGACTCACCTTCTTTAACTGCGTCATGCACCTTGGTGATGGCGTCAGAAACGACGGTATTCCCGGCTGTGTCACGCGTGATGTTCAGCGCCTGAAGAATGGGCACGCCGGAAGTGACGAGCGTTCCAAGAGTGCGGGTGAATCGGGAAATGGCGGTTTTGCGCTGTACGTCGCCGAAAAGAGGCATTTTGAGCTTATAGCGGTCGATCCAGCGGCGTCCGCCTTTGGAGGCAGCGATCATGCGCCAGATGAGCACACTGCCGATGATGCCCCCCAGAAGATACCATTTGTAGTCGTACATGTTGCGGCTGAAGCCGATGACCCATTTGGTAAGCTCTGGAAGCTTATCCTTGCTGCCGAGCATATCCTCGAAGATCGTCTCGAAACGCGGAACGATGACCAACATCAGGAAGACCATGATGGCGGACGCGATGCACATGACGATGATGGGGTAAACCATCGCCGCCACGACCTTGTTCTTGAGTTTCTGGGCTTTTTCCTGGTATTCAGCGAGACGGTTTAGAACAAGTTCGAGCACACCACCCAGCTCGCCGGCCTTGACCATGTTGATGTAAAGCTTGTTAAAGATGCGTGGATACTGCTGAAGGCTTTCGGAGAAGGTGCTGCCGGTCTGCACGTTTTCAGCCAGCGTGTTGATGGTGCCCTTCATGATGGGATGCGGCTCCTGACGACCAAGAACCGTGAGTCCGCGAAGCAGTGGCAGGCCAGAGTCGATCAGTGTGGCTAACTGGCGGGTAAAGACCATCAAGGTCTTGCTCTTCACTTTGGCATTGGCTCCCACCTTGACGACCTTGGACTTGCCTTTGGTGGAAGTTTTGACGCGTTTCTTGATCGCGGCAGCCTGTCCCTGGCCTTCTGCGGCGACACTGGTCGGGTAGAGCCCGGTCTGACGGAGTTGATTGATGGCATCGGCTTCGGAAGCGGCATCAAGGTCTCCGGCGGTTTCCTGGCCGTTTTGGTCCAGGGCGATGTAGTGAAACTTGGGCATAGGATCGTGTCTTGGAGGCGATTTTTGCAGTGGTGAAATTCAGGATACCGGGATGGCAGGTGTTCTGTCCATCAAATAATGAGCGAGAGCGAGCCTGTATTGGCGCGATGGAAGTGGATGTGCGCGATTAGGTGTATTTGAGGACTTCTTCGATGGTAGTAACCCCATCATAAATGCTGCGTAGACCGTCCTCGCGCAGAGTCACCATGCCCAATTCAATGGCTTTCTGCCTGAGAACGAGGGATGGCGCACGACCAGTGATCAACTCCCGGATCGGGTCCGTGACATCCAGCAGTTCGTAGATGCCTTTGCGGCCCTTGTAACCACTACCACCGCAGACCGAGCAGCCGGAACCGGTGTGGAAGTGCTTTCCACCAATGTCTTCAACGGAGAGATTGAGCTGGTTGAGAACATGCAGGCTTGGCTCGTAGGGGGCGCGACAGGATTTGCAGATGGTGCGCAGCAAGCGCTGAGCGAGCACGCCTTCCAAGGTGGCAGCTACGAGGAACGGCTCGACGCCCATGTCCACCAAACGGGTGACGGCACCGGCGGAATCATTGGTGTGCAGGGTGCTGAGAACCAAGTGGCCTGTGAGCGATGCCTGGATGGCGATTTGCGCGGTTTCAAGGTCGCGCATCTCCCCCACCATGATGCGGTCGGGGTCCTGGCGGAGGAATGAGCGCAGCGCCTTGGCAAAGGTGAGACCCACGGCGTCATTGATCGGCACCTGCATGATGCCATCCAACTCATATTCGACGGGATCTTCAGCGGTGAGCAGCTTGGCGTCGATGGTGTTGATCTTGCGAAGGCAGGCGTAGAGGGTCGTCGTCTTGCCAGCACCAGTGGGGCCGGTGACGATGAAGATGCCGTTCGGCTTGTGAATCGTCTCCTCAATGTAGTTTCTCAAGCCTTCGCCCATGCCCAGGTCGGAGAGCTCAAGCTGGATGGAGGAGCGGTCCAGCACGCGGAGCACCACGGACTCTCCATGCTGAGTAGGCAGGGAGTTCACACGCATGTCCACCGATTTACCGCCGACGGTGGTCATGATGCGTCCATCCTGCGGGATTCGACGCTCGGCGATGTTCATGTTTGCCATGACTTTCACGCGAGAGATCACGGAAGTGGCTAGATGCACCGGCGGCGGGGCCATTTCATAGAGAGTACCGTCCACGCGGTAACGAATCTTGAACTCGCGCTCAAAGGGCTCGAAGTGAATGTCGCTCGCACGTTCTTTGATGGCCTGATGCATCACTAGATCGACGAATTTGACGATGGGAGCCGAGTTGGCCTCCGCTTCGGGAGAATTGTCCTTCCCTCCGCTCTTGCCGAGATTGCCGAAGATCTCGTCAATGCTCGGCGCACCGCTGCCATAATGTTTTTCAATGAGCGTCTGCACTTGGCTGCGTCTTGCAACGACCGGCACGATGGTTTTTTCCACACCGAAACGCAGGTCTTCGACGAGCTGAGCATTGAGAGGATCGGTGAAGGCCACATGCAGCCCCTGGGCATCGAGCGTGATCGGAAAAGCACCGTAGAGCCGGGCCATACCCGCCGGAATGAGCGCCACCACCGAGGGGGGGGGCTCGAAGTTGTCGAGATCGAAATGATCCGCACCGAGTTCATCAGCTACCTGTGCCCAGAACTCATCCTCATTGGAGTAGATGCCGTAGTCGAGCAGCACCTGGACAATGTCCTTGCCGTTGTGGACGCTGTCCTGCTCGATGTCGTAGGCGACGCCTTTGTCGATCACGCCGCGGTTTTCGAGCATGTCTATCACATTCTGGGCTGTCATGGTCTTCGGAGGGGAATCGGATTCGTCTTGAAAAATGAGGGTGAAATCAGTCTGCGTCGGCCATGGTGGCCTCAATCACCTCTTCGGCAGTGGTCATGCCGGAGAGCACTTTGCGCACGCCGTCCTCACGCAGGGTGCGCATGCCCAACTCGCGGGCGCGTTTGCGGAGCTGCGGAGTGGTCAGTTGCTGGTTGATCATGTTACGCACCTCATCATCGACCGTGAAAATCTCCACCAGCGACATGCGTCCGCGGTAGCCGCCCTGGCGGCACTTGTTGCAACCGTTCGGCCCCATGATGGTGGCCTCGGCCAGTTGGGAGACCTCCAGACCAAGGGAGCGCAACTCGCGGTCATTGAGGGCAGAGGGGGTTTTGCAGTCTCCGCAAAGCTTACGCACTAGGCGCTGGGCCTCAATGGCGCGCACGGCGGAGGCAATCAGGAAGGGTTTGACGCCAATGTCCGCGAGACGAGCCACAGCACTTGGCGCGTCATTGGTGTGCAGGGTGGAGAAGACCAAGTGTCCTGTCAGCGAAGCCTGAATGGCGATGGAGGCGGTCTCAAGGTCACGAATTTCTCCCAGCATGATGATGTTAGGTGCCTGACGCAGCATGGCGCGAAGAGCAGCGGCGAAGGTCATGCCCACGTCTTCCTTCACCATGACCTGATTGATGCCTGCCAGCTCGTATTCCACCGGATCTTCCACCGTGATGATCTTGCGGTCCGGACGGTTGATGAAATTCAAGCAGGCGTACAGCGTGGTGGTCTTGCCGGAACCGGTGGGTCCCGTCACGAGGATGATGCCGTCCGGCAGGGTGATCAGGCGCTCAAACGCGGCCTGGTCGTCACTGAGGAAGCCAAGATCCACGAGGCCAAGGCGCAGGCTGCTCTTGTCCAACACACGCATGACCACGCTTTCACCGTTGTTCGTCGGGATGATCGACACACGCATGTCGATTTCCTTGTCATTGTAAGACATCTGGATGCGGCCATCCTGGGGAACTCGCTTCTCGTCGAGCTGCATCGAGCCGGTCATGATCTTGATGCGACCGATGATGGCGGAATGAAGTCGTTTCGGATGATGCTCCACATCCACGAGCACGCCATCCATGCGGTAACGCACACGAATGTCCTTCTCCAGCGGTTCCACGTGAATGTCGGACGCTTTGTTCTTGAAAGCCTCCATCAGCAGGTTCGTCACCAGCTTGATGACCGGCGCGTCTTCATCCGCCGCCGTGCCGTCCATGTTCTTGGCTTTCGGCGTCCCCATGACAGCCTCGTTGCCGTAAAGATTGGCCTGGAGCGTCTTGATCAGCGCTGGAGTGGAGCAGAAAAACTCCAATTCCGGCTGCAACACATGCGGCAACGCGTCCAGCGTCTCGAAGTCAAACGGGTCGGAGATAACGATCTGAAGCGCGGTCCCGTTCGTTCCCAGCGGCGCGATCTTATATTTGAGCGCGAGTTCAAGGCTGATGAGTCCTTTGAGGCCCTGGTGTGGCTCGAACCCGTTCACGTCAACGTATTCCATGCCCGCGTTCACCGCGACCGTCTGCGCCACCTGCTCGTCGGAAATCACCCCGGTCTTGATCAGTGCCACCAGGGTGCTTTCGCCCGGTTTTTGGCCTCCCTTGACTTGTTTGATGTCATGATCGTTCAGCAGTCCGGCTTCCTGGAGCTGTTCGAGTAGGTAGGTTTCATTAGAGTACATGCGATCGTGACGGGTGTGGCGGGGACGCGGGATTTTTTCCGATAATCATCAGACTACAGCCTCGCGCAGGAAAGTGTCAACGTCTCGGCGCTCATGGCGCAAAAAATGATGGAGCTGGATGACAAACCGTGGTTGCTGCAGCCGTTCGACTTGCCCTCGATTCTCTCATCCAACGCTCATTCATGCACCCTCTCCGTCGTTTCGCCCTCCCCTTCCTCGGTCTTTGCCTTGCCGCCTCGTCTCCACTTCATGCCCATGAGGCAGCCTCGCAGATGGCGGCCATCGCCAAAGTCTTCCTGACCTCCCTCGCACCTGAGCAGAAGGCACGGGCCTCTTTTCACTTTGCTGATGCAGAGCGTGAGAACTGGCATTTCATCCCACGTGAACGCAAGGGCCTGCCCATGAAAGACATGACCCCGCAGCAGCGGCTTCTCGCGCACGCGCTGCTGAACACCGGTCTTGGCCTTCGTGGCGCTGCCAAAGCCGTCACCATCATGAGCCTGGAAGAAGTGCTTTATCAGATAGAGGGTGCCGATGAGTCGAAACGCGCTGCCGTGCGCGAAAAACGCGATCCTGAAAAATACTTCGTCTCCATTTTTGGTGAACCGGCGGACAAAGGTGCCTGGGGGTGGCGTGTTGAAGGACATCACTTGTCCTTGAACTTCACCATCAAGGACGGCCAGCTTCTGCGTGCCACGCCTGCCTTTATGGGCAGCAATCCAGGTGAAGTCCGCCAAGGCTCTCTCACAGGCCTGCGGGTTCTAGCCGTGGAAGAGGAAATGGGGCGTGAGTTGGTCAAATCACTCACACCGGAGCAGTTCAAGACTGCATTTGTGGCCACGGAGGCTCCGAAAGAGATGATCACCGCTGCCGAGAACAAAGTTAGTGCGCTTTCACCGGCGGGTCTTCCAGATACATCACTGGATGACAAACAGAAAGCCATGCTCACACGTTTGATTGATGAATATCTCGGACGCATGCGCCCAGAGATCGCTGACGAGGCGCGTGCGGAGATCA
>JBIKYB010000109.1:0-15383 GCA_044355475.1 Prosthecobacter sp. | reverse complement strand
CTCACGTCCCTCCTCCTCGTCCTCGGCCTCGCTTTTCAAATCCAGGCCGCTGACGCGCCGAATGCCGCCGGATTGCAGCTCTACAGCCTGCGCAGCCAGTTCACCCTGCGTGGCGTGCCGTGGACTCTGGACCGCGTGAAGGAGTTCGGCATCAAGGAGGTCGAACTTGCGGGCACCTACAACCTCAGCGCCGATCAGTTCAAAGCTGAACTCGAACAACGCGGACTGAAAGCCGTCAGCAGCCACTTTCCGTATGACCGCTACAAGAACGACCTCGACAATGTCGTGAAGGAAGCGAAGACGCTCGGCATCAAGTTCGCCGGCTGCGCCTGGATCAATCACAAGGACAGCTTCGACGAGGCCGAGTGCCGCGAAGCTGCCGCCGTCTTCAACAAAGCGGGCGAGGCGCTCGCCAAAGAAGGCATCACCATGTTCTACCACGCCCACGGCTTCGAGTTCGAGCCGCACGGCGACGGCACCTTGTTCGATCTCTTCATGCAAGAGACGAAGCCCGAGTTTGTATCCGTGCAGATGGACGTGCTGTGGATCGTCTTCCCAGGCCAGAACCCCGCGAAGCTGCTGGAGAAATACAGCGGCCGCTGGAAGCTCATGCATCTCAAGGATTTGAAGAAAGGCATCGCCACCGGCTCCCTCAGTGGCAAGACCGACGTCGCCAACGATGTCGTACTCGGCTCCGGCCAGATGGACTGGGCCTCCATTTTCGCCGCCGCGCGCAAGAATGGCATCCAACACTACTTCATCGAGGACGAATCCCCCACCTCCATGGATCAGATCCCTGCGAGCCTGAAGTTCCTCCGCACGAACGGCTTCGAGTGATCCCATGTCACGCCGCCTCCACGCCATCATCCTGCATGGCGTTTTCATCCTCTCAGGCATTTCGGCGCTGATCTACCAGCTCGTGTGGCAGCGCGCGCTGCTGACGATTTACGGCAGCAACGTCGAATCTGTGGCGATGGTCGTGGCGGCCTTCCTTGCCGGACTCGGCATAGGCAGTCTCGCCGGTGGGTGGATTTCCAAATCAACACGCGCACCGCTCGTGCTGCTGTTCGGCCTCGCCGAACTCGGAGTCGGTGCCTACGGCCTCGTGTCGCTGAAATTGTTCGATGCCGTCGGTACCATCACTTCCTCTCAAGCCCACGTCCTTACCACCGGCGCGTTGGTCTTCCTGCTCGTGTTTCTGCCCACTTTGCTCATGGGAGCCACACTGCCGCTGCTGGTGGCCCATCAGGTGCGAGACACGACCCACGTCGGCCAAAGCGTGAGCCGACTCTACTTCGTGAACACACTCGGAGCCGCGCTGGGAGCCTTCATCGCCGCACACTGGCTGCTCGGCGGCTTTGGCATGAGTGGAACCGTGCGCATCGCGGCCAGTTTGAATGCACTCGCGGCCCTGATCGTGCTCATCGCGTTACGCAAAGCACCGCAAGTCGCGGATCAGCCTGCTCCATCGCTCATCCCTGATCCCTCCTCTCAAATCCCCTTCCGCACCGCGTTGCTGTGGTCCGCCTTGTCCGGGTTCCTCGCCCTCTCCTGGGAAATCATCTGGTCACGCGTCTTTAACTTCGCCAGCGCCTCCCGCGCCCCCGTTTTCGGCTACATGCTTGGCAGCTACCTGCTCGGCCTCGCACTCGGTTCGTTGTTCAGTCCTTATTTGTTGAAGAAAACCGGCGATTTGAGATCAAGACTCGCGCGTTGGGTGCTGATGTCGAGCACGCTGGTTTTCATGGTGGCGCCGTTCACGGCCATCGCTGCTGCGATGGGTCATTGGAAGTACGGCTTCACGTTCGTCATCGCGGCGGGCACGCTGCTCGGCGTCGCCTTCCCGCTGCTCTGCCATGCGGCCATACCGCCCAGTAAAGACACCGGCAGCCAGCTTTCGCTATTCTATCTCGCCAGCATCATCGGTTCCGGCGCGGGCAGCCTGCTCACCGGATTCGTGTTCATGGAGCACTTGTCGCTTCATTTGCTCAGCGTGTTGCTACTGGGCGTTTCATGGCTGTGGGCCGAATCGATTGGCCGTTTTCAATTGCCTCACGATCGACGCTGGCAGCCGCTGCTCATGCTTTTGGTCACCATGGGCCCGTTTCAGAGCTTCTACGAGCGACTGCAATACAAGCACGAATTCAAATTCGGCATGCGCTTCGCCCAAACCATCGAATCCCGTCACGGCGTCATCACGGTGGACACGAGCAACTCGGTTTATGGCAACGGCGCTTACGACGGCATGATCGGCACGAAGCTGGAGCCAAAATCCTGGCTCGTGCGCCCTTATTTCCTCTCCGCCGTGCGGGATCGCATCGAAAACGTGCTCGTCATCGGCGTCGCTAGCGGTTCGTGGACTCAGATCCTCGTTAATCATCCGCAGGTGAAAAAGGTCACCGCCATCGAACTCAGCCACGGCTACCTCGATCTCATCCGCGCCCGCCCAGAAGTCGCCAGCTTGCTCACGAATCCGAAGCTCGAACTCGTCATCGACGATGGCCGCCGCTGGCTGCGGCAGCATCCGGACGCACGCTTCGACGCCATCGTGATGAACACCACGCACCACTGGCGCGAATTCGCCTCCGCGCTGCTCTCCCGCGAGTTTTTGACCGAGGTCAAAGCCCACCTCACACCCGACGGCATCGCCTTCTGGAACTGCACCGAGTCCCCACGTGCCGCCCGCACCGGCATGGAGGTCTTTCCGCACACCATCATGGTCATGAACCACTGTCTCGCCAGCAATGCCCCGCTGGAGCCAAACCGCGACCACTGGCAGAAAATCCTCGCGGATTACCGCATCGACGGCCAGCCCGTCATCGCCGCCGATCAGATTGAGGCCACACTCGATTTCCTCACCCAAGAAGCTCTGCCCGAACCCGGCCACATGTCTCGCTGGTGCCGTCGCGAGGCCATGCAGCAGGCGTGGGGCAATGCCAAGATCATCACCGATGACAATCTCGGCCACGAGTATCCGTGAGGGGCGATTTGCATTCTCGTGCTCTCTCGTTCATAAACCTGGGTGAATCCCAACGTGCTCATCATCGGTGGCGGAAGCGCAGGCGTGGCAGCGGCCATAGCGGCCGCACGTCAGGGCGCGGACACGCTGCTGGTAGAACGGAACGGCTTCTTCGGCGGCGCGGGCACGGCCTCGCTCGTGCATTCATTTTGTGGGCTGTATGATCTGCCGCCAACGCCGGATGCCGCCCCCAAAATCGCGAATCCAGGCCTTCCAGTCGAGCTGGAGCGTGAATTGCTGGCACACGGAATCGCGCACGGCCCGCTGCGCATGGGCAAGGTCGATGTGCTGATGCATCAGCCACAACGGTTGGCCCTCTTTTACGATCAATGGTGCTCCAAGCAGCCGAACTTGAAGGTGCTGCTGCATACCAAGGTCATTGACGCCGCAGTTGAAGGTGATCGCATCAGCGAAGTGACTCTGCACTGCCGAGGCACGACGTGGAAGCTACGCCCGCGCACGGTGGTCGATGCCAGCGGTGATGCGATGCTCGCGGCGGTCGTGAATCATCCTTGGGCACAAACTCCTGCCCAAGAGCTGCAACGCCCGGCTTACATCGTGGGTCTTGGCGGCGTTGATCCTGGCGCGTTCACAGGAGACGGCCCGCTGAAAATCTCAGGCTGCCTCGCATGCGCCATCAAAGACCAAAAACTGCCCGCCGCAGCCGCCGGGGCGCATTTTCGCGCTGGCACAACGAAGAACGAAGCCTTCCTCACGCTTGATCTCGCTGGTGACTCCCCGGAGTGCCCGTTTGATGCCACCGACGCGCGCAGTTTGACCTGGATCGAGATGCAGGGCCGCGAGGTGACCTTCGCCGTCGTCGATCATCTGCGTGCCTCGCTCGAAGGTTTCGCTCAGGCCTGTGTCACGACACTGCCAGTGCGTGCGGGCATTCGCGAAAGCCGCTCTTGGATTGGCGAGGCTGTTTTAACGGAAGAAGACATCCTCGAAAGCCGCAGCGGCGACCAAGCCATCGCCAACGCGACGTGGCCGATTGAACTGCGTGAAACGGCCCGTGGGCCAAGATTGCTGTATCCGCACGAACCAAAAGCCTGCGGCATTCCGCTGGGATGCTTGCGGGCGCGTGATTTGCAGAACGTATTCGTCGCCGGACGCTGTATTTCGGCCACGCATCGCGCACAGGCGAGCATCCGGGTGATGGGAACGGCTTTGGCAACCGGTCAGGCGGCTGGAATGGCTGCTGCGCTCACGGTGGGAGACACGCCGACTCTCGCCCAACGAGTGCGGCAGGTTTTGAGCCAAGACGAAGGCTGAGGCTGCGCCCGCGTTTCGGAATGATGCTTGCCCTGCGGGTGGGCTTTCGTCATCATCCACGCATGACTCGAACCATCCTCGCCATCGGCGCACACTACGATGACTGTCCGTTTGGCATTCCCGGCACCCTGCTGAGGGCGGTGCAGAATCATCAGCGCGTGGTCATCCTGAGTTTGATCGGCGATTACGCCGACTGGCCGCCAGTGCGGGGACGGGCGCAGGGCTTGATCGAGTTGTCAAAGCAGCTCGCCGCTGAGCGCGGAATGGAGATGCGTTTCCTGCCATGGAAGAGCATGAGCTTTGAGCCGACCCTGGAAACGAAGCGCGCCGTAGCCGAGGTGGTAGCGGAGGTGAAACCGGACACGGCGTTCATGCTATGGCCGCGCGACCGACACCCTGACCACGAGGCTGCCAGCGCGATCTGCCATGCGGCACTGCAACAACCGGCGCGGCTGACGGGCCGGGATGATGCGCGCACTCCATCGCGTGTGTTTTGGTATGACAACGGTCCCGGACACACCATCGGCTTCGAGCCGGACACTTACATCGACGTGTCGGCTGAATGGGAGGCCTCGCGCGAGTGGCTGGGACGGCTGATGGCCTTTGTACGGCAGGAGGACTACGATCCGGCGAAAACAGACGCAGCGCTAGAGACGAAAACGGTTTTGTCCCGCTATCGCGGTCTGGCCTGCGGCGTGAAACACGCCGAAGCACTCAAAAGCATGCGTCCCGTGACACGAGAAGACTGGTGAAAGAGAGGTGCTTACGGCCTGAGTCTGCGAAAATGAAAAAGAGCTTCAGGAGTGATCCTGACGCCCTCATGTCATTCAGCGATGAATCGATGAATCGATGACTACAGTTGTGGCGCAGCCGGAGGTGCTGGAGCCGCTAGTGGTGCGACAGGAGCAGGAGTGAGGGCATCCTTTGCCTTCTTGGCAGCGTCTTCGATTGCCTTGGCAGCTTCAGCGGCTTTTTTGGTCGCCGCTTCTTTGAGGGCCGCCGCTTGTTTTTCAGCCGCTTCCTTGAGGGCCAGGGCTTCTTTCTCGGCGGCGGCTTTGGCTTTTTCAGCCGCAGCTTTCAATTCCTCGGCCTTTTTTGCAGCATCGGCCTTGGCAATCTCCAATTCCTTAGCGGCGGCGTCCGTGCTGGATTTGACGGCTTCTTTGAGAGCTTCCGTGGCTTTTTGGGTGTCTTCGGCGGCTTTGGAGGCTTCCGTGGTTTTGTTGCATGAGGCAAGGCTGCCCGCGAGCAGCCCGATCAGGAGAATATGGGTGGGTTTCATAGGGAGGGCAGCCTCCACGACATCCCTGATCAAACAAGCCTAGAGATGAGAAATAGCGGTGGGCATGACATCTGCCACTGCCAACTGGACTTCATCCGAGCATCCGCTTATTTTCTGGCATGAGCAGCACCCAAGGCGAACACGATTTGAGCATCGAACGCGTCAACCAACGCGCACAGGACATCGAAGGCAAGCTGCCGAAGCTCAAAACACTGTTCGAACAGGGGAAAATCATGCTGAGCATGGTGCAGGACTACTGGAAGGGCAGCTACCGAGAGGTGCCGTATTGGGCGATTGGTGCGGTGGCGCTGGCGCTGCTATATGTGCTGAACCCGGTGGATGTGCTGCCAGACGTGCTGCTGGGCGTGGGCTATTTGGACGACGCTACCGTTGTGGCTTTCTGCCTAAAGCTGGTTCAGCGGGAGATCGAGCGCTACCAGGAGTGGGTGGTGTCGAAGACGAAAGCTGGCGGCGGCAAGGTCGTGGATGTGTAGCCCGACTCTCCTGAGCTGGGATCATCCTGGAGAACGTTGAACGCAGGGATGGATCAGCGTGTTTCGGCTCGGCTCTGGAGAGCCAAGCTACAAAAAACCGCCGTGCAGGAACGCTGCACGGCGGTGGATCAAACGAGAACTGGCTTCGAATTACTTGGCAGGCGTGCCATAGACCTGAACTTCACAGTAGTGGTTCATGTCGTTGCTGGTGTTGCCGTTGCTCCAAAGGCGCACATAGCGGGCCTTGGTGCCCTTGGCGTCGATGACGCGTCCATGATTGGTTTCAACATAAGCAGGATCTTCACCCTTGCCCATGGCAGAGGTGTCGTCGTGGTCGGAGTTAAACAGGGTGGTGACACCAGCCTTGAACTCAGGATCGTCAGAGACTTGGACAACCACGTCAATGTAGGCTTGGGCCTGCTTGTGGTAGTGCCACATAGCGATCTTGTAGATGTTGGCCGGGGCTTCGAGGTCGATCTGCACCCACTGTTTGCCGGGCATGAGCTCAACGAAGGAGCCGTCAGCACCATCAGCGTCACCGTCGGTGACGAGATTGAGGTCACCAATGATCGGAGCAGAGTCGGAGCTGGTGACTTTCTTGCCTTTGGCAAGGTTCACGGTGCCCTTGGGAGCCTGGAAAGACTTCACCACCTTGCTAGGGTCGGCCTTTTCAAGGTTTGGCAGTTCAGCAGGCACCGGAGTGCCGATGAACATGGGCTTGGGGAAGTCGAGCTTGATTTCTTCAAGGTCACCGGCGGGGACAGCAGCGGCAGGAGCGGCGCCTTCGGCCTTGGATTCTTCTTTCTTGCCACAAGAGGCAAGGGTGAGGGCGAGCGCGAGGCCCGTGAGGATGTGGATGCGGTTTTTCATGGGGGAAGTGGCTGGATGCTGGATACTTGATGCTAGTTCCTGGATGCAGGACGTTTAGGCCTCGAAGTCTTCGGGTTTGAAGATGTATTTGCCGCCGTTCTGGATGGATTCATAGGCCTTGAGCACGGTGACGCAGGACTTGAAGGCATCGACGACGTTGCAGGTGAGGTGTGCGGGCTTGTTCATTTGCACGGCTTCAATGAAGTTCTGCACATGCGGTGAGTGCGGCTTGCGGCTGAGCTTCACACCGAGTTCCCACTGGGCCAGCGCCTTGCTTTCGCGGACGTCAGCGACGCTGACGGCACCGTAGGATGGAGGCTTGGGCTTTTCCCAGTCGCGGGGATGTTCCCAGAACTTGTTCTTGGCTTTGTCAGCGGCCTTGAGGATGGGTGGATTGTCTCCACCCGCGAACTCGTCCCAAGCTTGGCCGGGTTCGGCGTAGAGCTGATTGCCCGCAGTGTCGAGTTCGGAGATGATGGCAGTGCCACCGATGCCCATGTGTTTTTCATATGCGCCCTGAGATCCGGTGGTGGTAAGCACCTGATAGTAGGCGCGGAGAGCCCCTGCGGGCGTCTTGAATTCGTAGATACACATGACGTTGTCAGGCAACTCGAACTTGGGCTTGCCCTCGGTGCCGTCAAAGTAATCGACGCCGCCAGAAGCCATCACGGAGACAGGAGTGGAGTCGTACATCCAGTTGAACATGTCAATCTGGTGCGCACCGAGGTCGGAAAGAGGACCGCCGCCGAACTTGGAGAAGAAACGCCAGTTGCGGAACTCCTCAATGCTGGCATAGCCGTTCTTGGCGAGCACGTCGGCAGGGATGTCGTAGCCTTTGACGGCACCCTGCGGGGCGCTACCGGAGACGCCGCGGTTCCACTGCGCGTAGGCGTGGGTGATTCGGCCAAGCATCTTGCCGGGCTTGATGACGTTGTCGCGCAGATTGATGTAACGAGGGTTCGAGTGGCGCTGGTGGCCGATCTGGAAGATGCGGTCGCCGAACTCCTTGCCAGCGCGAACCATGTCACGGGCACCTTCGATGGTGTTGCTCATCATCTTCTCGCAGTACACGTGCTTGCCCTTCGAGAGGCACAGACGCGAGTACGGAGCGTGAAGGAAGTCAGGCGTGGCAATGAAGACCGCTTCAATCGAAGGCTCTTTGTCGAGCATCTCATTGATGTCCTCGTAGATTTTGACCTCGCCTTCGACCTGATGCTTGTTTTCACCGAGGAACCCGCCACGAGTCTTCGCGACGGAGAATTTCCAGATGTCGCACATGGCGACCCACTGGATGCCAGGAACATCTTTGGAGGCGACTCGAAGAGCATTGCCCTGCGCACCGCAGCCGACGAGGGCGCACTTGATAGTGCGACCAGGCGCGGCCTGCTGGGCGACGGCGGTCTTGCTGGTAGCGAGGTACAGGCCGCTGCTGGTGAGGGCGCTGGTGCGGAGGAAGCCGCGGCGGTCCATGAAGCGGGACAGCGGCGCTGTGGATGAAGGAAGTGGCTGGGAATTCATAGGGGCAATCAGGCGCGTGGGTTCACGAGCTTTTACGACCGAAGGACGTTATTCGGCCTTCTTGCGGGACAAAATTCCATCAAGGGAGAAAGTCTTCGCCTTCGAGGTCACGAGTGCTGCGGCCACGATTATAACAGAGAGACCGATGTTGGTCACCATTTCGGTGTCATCCGGCAGAGCAGCCAGACCGAAGCCCAGCATCAAGAACACCAGACCAGCGGCCAGCAGACCCAACTCCGTGAAAATGCCAATGGCGACCCAGATGCCGACAGGAATGAGAATGTAGCCAATCGTAGCGGCGAAGCCTTTACAGGCGGCTTCGGGGAGGAAACTGTTATCAGACATGAGCTTGGCCAGCGGCTCGGTCTTCTTGGCGTAATTATCGAGACCGAACGTGGTGGTCGGGCCGTTGCCCCAGCGGAACTTGTCCAGACCCGCCATGAAAAGACGCATGCCAACCCAGAGACGAAGAAGAAGGTGCGCAAAGGCGTAGCCAGAATTGCTGCAGCACTTGGAGGAAGAAGAGTCAGACATGAATAGGTTGGGTTGCTGGTTAAGAAGGAAGGGGTGCGATTCTGAACCGTTGGACTTGAAAATCCAGCAGAATTTAGAATCCGAATCCTTCAGGATTGTGAACCACCGCAGCCGGTGAAAATGCTGGAGCGCCAGACTGGCAACTCAGCGTGTTTCTCGGGCTTTCCACTCACTGTGCTTGCCATTTACAGCGGAACCGCTTAAAAAAGCACTCTTAATTCAACTCTCCATCCGCAACCATGAGCTCCCTCTCTTCTCCCAAGCTCCCCGCCCAAGGCATTCTCGAACCCCTCGGCGAGGAGGATCGCGACATCCTCAGCGGCTACGGCGAATTTCTTCCTGTGCAGCCCGGCCAGCACCTCATTGAGGAAGGCATGCAGCAAAACAGCCTTTTCTTTGTCGCCTCCGGCAAATTCCACGCCACCGCCATGCGCGGCGGTCACAAGGTGCTGCTCGGTTCTATTCAAAAAGGCGAGACCGTCGGCGAGATCAATCTGCTCGATCCCAACGTTGCCAGCGCCACCGTCACCGCCGTGGAATTCTCTCAAGTCTGGCGAATTGATGGCGAGAGTCTCGAAGGCTACATCAACGAGTACCCACGCGCTGCTGCTTGGTTGCTCATCGGTGTGGGCCGCACCATCGCGCACCGTCTGCGTGCCGTGAACGAGAAGATCGCCGCCTTCTACAGCGCCTAACGTCCAGCCACCGAGTTAAATCTCCGCCTTGGGTGATTCGCTCATTGCGGAAACATGCTCTTGGTGGGACATTGAGAGAACATGTCGGGCCTGCTGCCATTTCCCCCACAAACCTGGCTGGATGCCATCCAGGTCATTGTTCTTCTCACCGCAGGCCACGCGCTGATGGACTACCCGCTTCAGGGTGAGTTTCTCTCCACCTGCAAAAACCGCCACCTGCTGGCCGAGCGCAAAGATCCCACCCGGCCTGTCTCCATTTGGCCCATCTGCATGACGGCGCACTGCCTGCTTCACGCTGTCATGGTCTGGGCAGTCACCGGCTGCTTTATCCTCTGCCTCGTGGAGCTGGCCCTGCACTGGATCATCGACTTCGCCAAGTGCGAAAGCTGGACCACCTTCCATCAGGACCAGTGGCTCCACATCATCTGCAAAATCGGCTACGTCGTCGTGGCCATGCTCGTTTAGGACCGCCAGTTCAAAGTTTCAGGTTTCAAGTTTGTGACTGCGCGTCGATTCATCTCGGGCGACAACTTGAAACCTTAAACCAGTCACTTGAAACTCCGAGCGTATGCAGCGCACCGCCATTTTAAACGTCGTCGGCCTCACCTCCCGCCTCATCGGTGAGCACACTCCGTCGATCCGTGCCTTCATCGAGCGCAACCGCTCCACGCTCATCGAGCCAGTGCTTCCCGCCGTCACCTGCACCGCGCAGGCCACCTATCTGACCGGCCGCCTGCCGCGCGACCACGGAGCCGTCGCCAATGGCTGGTATGATCGCGACTACGCCGAGCACCGCTTCTGGAAGCAGCCCGAGCAGCTCATGCAGGGCGAGAAATTGTGGGAGGCGCTCCGCCGCGTCGATCCGCAGTTCACCTGCGCGAAGCTCTTCTGGTGGTACAACATGTATTCCACCGCGGACATCTCGATCACGCCGCGTCCGCTGTATCCCGCCGATGGCCGCAAGGTCTTCGACATCCACACGCAGCCCATGCCGCTGCGGGACCGCATCAAAAAAGACCTCGGCCCTTTTCCCTTCCGCAGCTTCTGGGGCCCCGGCTCCGACATCAAATCCTCCATCTGGATCGCCGAGAGCGCCAAATGGATCGAGGAAAAACACTGGCCCGGCCTCTCGCTCGTTTACCTGCCGCATCTCGACTACAACCTCCAGCGCGTCGGCCTCGACATGGAGAAAATCCGTTTCGACCTCCGTCAAATCGACAACGTCGTCGGCGATCTCATCCGCTTCTACGAGACACGAAACATCAAGGTCGTCCTCCTCTCCGAATACGGCATCACCAACGTCGAACAGCCCGTCCACCTGAACCGCGTCTTCCGCGAGCGCGGCTGGCTCAGCATCAAAGACGAACTGGGCCGCGAAACGCTCGACCTCGGTGGCTCCAAAGCCTTCGCCATCGCCGATCATCAGATCGCCCACGTCTATGTGAACGAACCGAGCCTCCTCGCCAACGTGCGCGGCGCTCTCGAAACCACGCCCGGCGTCGCCCAGGTGTTCGGCAAGATGGAAAAACATCTCCACGGCCTCAATCACGAGCGCAGCGGCGATCTCATCGCCATCGCCGACGCCAAAAGCTGGTTCACCTACTACTACTGGCAGGACGACCGCAAAGCCCCTGACTTCGCCCGCTGCGTCGATATCCACCGCAAATGCGGCTACGACCCCGCCGAACTCTTCCTCGATCCCACCATCAAGTGGCCCAAGCTCAAGATCGCCGGCAAGCTCGCGAAGAAAGCCCTCGGCCAGCGAATGCTCATGGACGTCATCCCGCTTGATGCCTCACTCGTTAAAGGCTCCCACGGCCGCATCCCCGAAGACCGCAGCGACTGGCCCGTCCTCATCGGCGACTTCGACCAGCTCCCCCGCACCGGCATCCTCGCCGCCCACGAAGTCTGCAACCACCTCTTCCGGCTGTGCTCAAGCGGGCACGGGTATGGCAATGTGGGGCTGTGATTAGATCATTAACAAACACACGCTTTCCACTGCTTCATCTCGGCGTGCAAAAGAGCCAGCCTCAGCGACTTTTGTCTATCTCATCAAACTTCTTCTTCAGTGCGATGAATTTCACCAATTTAGCAGCCTTTTCTTCTGGCGTCATCAATGCCAGTCGTACGTCCTCTTGCTTGTTTCTGATCTCATTGTCACGCTGCCTCTCTCGTCGGCTCCTTTCATGAGCCGACGTCCAGTGCTTCTCAACTATGGCAACAATGGCTTCCTCCGCTTCCTGCTGCTCTTCAAAGTTCGCAGACAGCAACCTTTGTTCTCCGAACTCCTCATGACAATCATGCTGGTAAAAAGCCAGTGCAGATTGAATGGCCAACACACGACATTTCGGCAGCACATCCTCGCAGGCTGCATTCCAGTCTGAAACTGTAGATTCTATGCCAAGCGCAGCGAGGTAATGCTGGTTCCATTCAGCGTTGTTTCCATAGCATCGATCGCCATAAAACAGTGACAGATTGAATTTCCCATCTTTTGGGATGGCCCGGAATTCAGCAAGTGCCAAGCGTGTGGTTGGCGGAATGGACACGAAGCGTTCAGCCCCTTCCGCGAGCATTACAGACCACATTCGCGGCCAGTCATGTCGCAGATGCCGCATCTCCTTGGTAAAACCCATGCGGTAACACAGCAGCATGGCCGCTCGCAGCTCCGCTTCCAGTTCTCCACCATACCCCGGCACACGCCAAGTGAGGAAGGAATCCACCACAGACCACCAAGCCGTAGAAGTCGGGCTGACATAAGCCAGCAGTCCGCGCACAGACTCAGCATCTCCCTCCAGCAGCCGGTCTCGAATCCACAAGGTGAAGTCACACGCGGGCATCAGCGAATCCGGTGAATATTTGGGATCAAGAAACGGATGATCGGGATGCGACCAGTCGCGTACCTGTTCCCAAAGTTGGGTAAGTGCAGGAGTCTCGCTCATAACTCTACTTGCTGCTATCCTCCCGCCGTGATCTGCACGATCTCGATCACGTCTCCGTCACTCACGGTGGCCGTTTCAATCTCACGCGGCAGCAGCGCGGCTTGATTCTGCTCCACCACCACGGGCTTGCCAGCCAACCCGACGGCTGCCAGCAGCGACTTCACTGTCTGCGGGGCTTCAAACTCACGTTTCTCTCCGTTCAAAGTGATCTTCATGGGATTAGAAATTCGTTCATCCTTCGCAGTATGCTACGGAGAATGGATCATTCCTCATTCTGATTTCGTCATTGCGCCCTCAAGCCACCATCGTCGCGAGGATCGACGCATCCCAGTCCTTCCAAACAGGATCCAGGCCGCTCTGGCGCAGCATCTCGGCCACGCTGTGGGCCGAACGCTGATCCGCGATGCCAAACTGGCCTTCAGCGCGATTCGTCTCGTCCTTCACCTCGACTTCGACGCGTTTTCCGCGTACGGTAAGATGCAGATCATCGTTCCCGGCACCCGTGTAGCCTCCCGGCTCGGTGTGACTGCCCGCGCTCATCACCGTGATGCCCAGCGGGGCCAGCGCATCTCGCAGCGGTGCTGACTCACGCGTGCTCAAAATGATGCCAACTTCGGGAAACGTGATGCGGAAGGCGCAGATCGTCTGCACCAGCGCCCAATCGGGAAAATCCGTCATCGGCGTGAAACCACCCGCCGCCGGCCGCAGACGCGGAAACGCTACGGTGAAGGTCGATTTCCAGCAGTGTTTGTAGAGATGCTCCAAATGCGCCGCAAGCCGAAGAGCCTCCAAGCGCCAGTCGCTCAAGCCAAACAGCGCCCCGATGCCGATGCGGCGAAATCCGCCCGCATAACCGCGTTCCGGGCACGCCAACCGCCAGTCGAAGTCTTTCTTCGGCCCCGCCGTGTGCATCTGCTCATACACAACTCGATCATACGTCTCCTGATACACCACGAGGCCTTCCGCGCCCGCCTTGACCATGCGCTCATACTCCGGCGCCTCCATCGGCCCGACTTCGATGCCAATCGTCGGCACCAAATCACGCAGCGCACGAATGCACTCCTCCAGATAGCCATCACTCACAAAACGCGGATGCTCACCCGCCACGAGCAGGATGTTCCGAAAGCCCTGCGCCACGAGATGCCTCGCCTCAGCCACGACTTGATCCACCGTGAGCGTCACACGCAGGATCGCGTTGTTGTCCCGCGAAAAGCCGCAGTAGCTGCAGTTGTTCACGCATTCGTTCGAGACATACAGCGGCGCAAACAGCCGCATCGTCTTCCCAAAGTTCCGCCGCGTGATGATCTGCGACTCCTTCGCCATCGCCTCGATCTGCGCCGGAGCCTTCGGCTCCAGCAACGCCGCAAACCGCTCCATCAGCGGCGATTTGCGCTGTGGAAGAGCATCAAGCGTGGGAATGAAGGCGGTTTGCATGAGCACTTCGATTTATGCCGCAAAACGTCATTCGCAATCCACAATCCGATTCAGGAGCCTTGCCCTGGATTCCGCTTCCCGATAATCTGCCCGTAAATTCAACCAAATCAGCCATCGCCATGTCCGCCACACTCGCAGAACTCCTCGGCACGATGATCCTCATTCTCCTCGGCGACGGCGTGGTCGCCAACGTGGTGCTGAAACAGACCAAGGGGCACAACGCAGGATGGATTGTCGTCACTGCCGGTTGGGGGTTCGCAGTGGCAGTGGCGGTTTACTGCACCGGTGCCATCAGCGGCGCTCACTTGAATCCGGCGGTGACACTGGGGATGGCGGCCATCGGTAAATTCGAATGGATGCTCGTTCCTGGATACATCGCCGCACAGATGGCAGGCGCGTTTCTCGGCGGCGTGCTCGTCTGGCTGGCCTATCTGCCGCATTGGAAGGAAACTCAGGATCAAGGGGCTAAGCTGGCCGTTTTTTGCACGGCTCCGGCGATCCGACACACCCTCGGGAACCTGATTTGCGAGATCATCGGCACCGCCGTGCTGGTGCTCGGCGTGCTGGCAATCCTGTCGCCTGCCAACCTCCTGCCAAATTCCGGTTTCGACAAAGGCTTCGGTCCGGCGCTGGTCGGCATGCTGGTGTGGTCGATCGGGTTGTCCCTCGGCGGCCCCACCGGTTACGCCATCAACCCAGCCCGTGATCTTGGGCCGCGTCTCGCCCATTTGGTGCTTCCCATTCCAGGCAAAGGCGGCGCTGACTGGGGCTACGCGTGGATTCCTGTTCTTGGGCCTGCCATCGGAGGCATCTTGGGTGCTTTGCTCTACCGGGCGTTCTGGCCGGTGGTCTGAAAGTGGCGGAGAGGGTGGGATTCGAACCCACGGTGAGAATTACCCCACGCCAGTTTTCAAGACTGGAGCCATAAACCACTCGACCACCTCTCCAGGTGCTGCTTTGCGGCGGGGGGACATTAGGCAACTGATGGCGGCATGCAAAGCGGAACTTTGCGCGAGATGAATCAAGGTCGGGATTGATCCCACTCCGAGGCACATTCATGGTCGGGCCGCATGATTCACACGACAGCCTTGATTGACCCGCGTGCCAAAATCGACCCCACCGCCGAAATAGGGCCGTATGTGGTGATCGAAGGACCTGCGCAAGTGGGCGCGGGATGCCGGATCGAGGCGCATGCGCAGCTTGTAGGAGAGCTGGTGGTGGGCGCGGGCACCAAGATCGGACGCGCGGCGGTCATCGGCGGGGAGCCGCAGGATCTCGGATTTGATCCCGCCACGCAAAGCAGCGTGGTCTTGGGCCAGAACA
>JBIKYB010000375.1:0-4655 GCA_044355475.1 Prosthecobacter sp. | reverse complement strand
TCACCAGGCGTGAACTTGCTGCTGTAGCTGCGGATGACGAGCGTGCTGAAGAGCTGAATGGCCTGCTTCTGCTGCGCCGAGGTGAAAGTCTTCCAGCCAAGGCCGACGGCACGTCGCGTCATGGTTTCAAAGCTAACGTGCTTTTGCAGCGTTGGGCGCAGACTCTCGGCCATGGTGGAGCGGTTCGCGACTCGGTCGGCCACGGCCAGCACCTCGTTCACCGCTGTTTTTAGACGTTGCTGCGCTTCTTCTGGCGAAGCGGCAAGCCGCGCGGCAAATGAGCAAGTGATGAGAGTGGCGAAAAGGATGCGGGAGATCATGGGACAGGAGCTGGGGCTGGGGAGTTTTCTTCATCGACACTGCCAAAAGCCATTTTGCCAATCAACGATTCAATATCGACAGAGGACTCAGTCATGGTGATGCGGTCACCGGCTTTCAGAGAGGTTTCATCGGCACCAGGGGCAAGAAGGATGTATTTGTCACCGATGAGGCCGGTGGTCTTGATGGAGGCCATTGAGTCGCTGGGCAGTTTCAGCCCGGACATGACACGCAGCGTGGCGATGGCGGTGAAATCTTCTGCATCGACGCGGATCTCCTCCACCCGACCCACGGAGACGCCTGCGACCACGACGCTGCTGCCAGGATTCAACCCGCCAGCGTTGGTGAAGCGCGCCTCAATCGTGTAGGTGTCACCGCCGAGCAGGGTGCCAGAGCCGAGCTTGACGGTCAAATAGGCGACGGCGGCGATGCCGAGCACCACGAAGACACCAACGAGAAGTTCCAATCGAGCCTGTTTCATGAATCTGCGGGTTGTAGGGCTGGCACACGGCGAATGTCAGCAAGAGAGCTGCCAAGCGCGGAGGTACTATCACGGAAATCACACACCACGCCAAGCTGCGAAGTGGAAAATTCGGCGGGCGTGCCTTCAAAGCTCATGCGCCCGTTGTCAAGCAGCGCCACGCGGTCGCTGGCCACCAGGGCCTCCGGCACATCATGCGTCACGACCACCGCCGTAAAGCCAAACTGACGCTGATATTTGGCGATCATGGCAAACACCGCATTGCGCCGCAGCGGGTCGAGACCGGCGGTCGGCTCGTCAAAGAGCACCAGTTCCGGCTTCGTCACAATGGCACGCGCCAGGGCCAAACGCTTCTGCATGCCTCCGGAAAGCTGGCTGGGATAGCGGTCGCGATGTGCCTCTAGTTCGAGCTGGCGCAGCGCCTCCAGGCTGCGTTCGTGGATTTCCTGGTCGGAAAGCCGGGTGGTCTGCTCCAGCGGCAGCGCCACATTTTCCAGCGCGGTCAGGGAATCGAAGAGCGCGTTGCTTTGAAATAGGAAGCTGCAACGGCGACGGAATTCAGCCCGGGCATCCGCATCACCCTCACTCAAAAGATGACCGTCAAAGGAGATGCGGCCCTCATCCGGCTGCATCACATCGGCCAGGCACTTGAGAAAGACAGACTTGCCCGCGCCGCTACGGCCCAGCACAGAAACAAGGCTACCACGCGGCACGTCAAGGCTCGCACCATCGAGCACGACGTTGTCGCCGAATCGCTTTCGCAGTCCTTCGACATGGAGCAGCAGAGGTGGGGAGTCAGCAGCCATGCTCAGACAAGAAAGGAGGTGATCACATAATCCGCCGCCAGGACGGTGATGGAGGACTGCACCACGGCGCGTGTGGTGGAGGCGCTCACCGCCCGCGCCCCGGTGGCGGAACGGCAGCGGTGCGCGTTAAAGCCGTGGTAAGAGCACAAGGCGATGGTGAGCAGGCCAAACACCACAGCTTTGGTGAAGCATTCCTGCACATCCTGCGACTCCACCGCACGCTCCACCGCCGACCAATAAATCCCGGGCTCCAGCCCCAGCAGCAGCGAGCCGGACAAGCTGCCGCCCCACAGCCCCACTGTGATGAACAAGGCAGCTTGCATCGGAAACACCACCAGTGCCGCGATCAAACGCGGGGCCACCAGATAGGCGTGACTGCTCACGCCCATGGTTTCAAGCGCCGCGATCTGCTCCGAGTTGCGTTGGATGCCAAGCTCGGCCGCCAGGGCCGATCCCGCCTGCCCCACGAGCATGAGCGCCGCCAGCACGGGTCCAAGCTCACGCACGAGACTGAGGGAAACCAGCGCGCCGAGCAGGCTCTCCGAGCCGAAGCGGTTCAGCACATAATAACCCTGCAAACCAAGCACCAGCCCGGTGAACATGCCCACGATCAAAATCACTGGCAGGCAGCGAGTGCCCTGCTCAAAAGCCGCACGGGCAATGCGGCGGATGATTTTCCGCGAACCGATGGCGGAACGAAACGAGATGCCGGTGAAGAGAGCAAAGTCGCCCATGGCCTGGACGAGATTGAGCGTGTGTCTTCCGATAATGCGCAGCATGCGGTTTCTGACTGGCACACTCGCCCAGCAGGGAAGCCAGCGCAACGACTCTGAGAGCATGCGGACAAGATTATGAGCCATGGCGGTCTCTCGCCTAGCCCGGGGCACTAAAATTCGAGGTTTGATCTTTGGTCTTCGCTTGTTCCACGGCATGATGATTGTTTGCCAACCCAATCAGCCATGATGTCCACGCTCGCACCCGCCGCCGTTTTGTATGAAGCGAAGAAGCCTCTGCGCATCGAGGAGGTGCGCGTTTTGCCACCGCAGAAAGGCGAGGTCACGGTGCGCATGAAAGCGGCAGGCGTGTGCCACAGCGACCTGCATGTGATGAAAGGCGACCTCTCCATGCCGATGCCCATCATCCTCGGCCACGAAGGCAGCGGCGTGATCGAGGCTGTGGGCGAGGGCGTGACCTCCGTCGAAGTCGGGGATCATGTGATCCTAGTCTGGCGCGGCTCCTGCGGAAAATGCGAGTATTGCAGCAGCGGTCGCCCCGCGTTGTGCGACATGGGCACCGCGATGCGTTTCACCGGCCTCATGCCCGATGGCACCACACGTTTCCAAAACGCGGCAGGCGACAGCATCCGCCACTACGCAGGCGTCTCGGCCTTTTCCTCGCTCTCCACGATGCCGCAGGCCTCAGTGGTGAAGATTCCCAAGGAATTCTCCTTCGAAAAAGCCGCGCTGATCGGCTGTGGCGTCATTACCGGGGTGGGCGCGGTGGAACGTGCGGCCAAGGTGCAGCCGAACAGCACCGTGGCCGTCATCGGCTGCGGCGGCATTGGTTTGAACATCATTCAAGGTGCACGCATGGCCGGTGCGCGGCAGATCATCGCCGTGGACAAATTCTCCCGCAAAGAAGGCGATGCACGGCAGTTCGGTGCCACAAATTACGTCGATGCGAACGCGGGAGATCCAGTCCAGGCCATCAAAGACCTCACCGATGGCAAAGGCGTCGATTATGCCTTTGAAGCCTACGGTTCCGGCAAAACGGCAGAGCAGGCCTTCGATGCGACGAAGAAAGGCGGCATGTGCGTGATGGTCGGCATCACCAGCGCGGCGGATCGTGCCTCCATCAACGTCAACCAACTCGTCTATGCCGAAAAAACGCTGCGCGGCAGCCTATACGGCAGCACCCAGCCGCGCACCGACCTGCTGCTACTCATCGGCATGCATCAACACGGTCGCCTGATGCTCAATGAGCTTATCACCAAGCGCTACCCGCTCGAAGACATCAACGAAGCCTACGACGCACTCCAACGAGGCGAAGTGGCGCGGAGTTTGATCGTGTTTGAGTAAGTCGAATCATCCCCACAGCGACTGCGGATACTCGCCCGCGTCGATCAGGGCACGAATGCTCGCGACGACCTCAGCTTTGTCTTCAGGATAGGTCACACCGAACCACTTGCCGGTGGTTTCGAGCACGCGCACGTCGGCTTTGCCTTCGTGGATAAGCGCATTCACTTCCGCAGGCACATAGCACTCGGATTTGAGCTCGGTTCCCCGCTCCGCGAGGAACGCGGCAAACGCCTGACGCAGATGCGTGAAAATGTCGGGCGTGAAGCCGAAGAAGTTCATCGAGACGACCTCATCTCCCGTCAGCGGCACATAAGCGCCCTCCACCTCGCGATTCTCCGCGCCAATGTCATGTTTGAAGATCTTCGTCATCTCCGTGACCGTGTCCAGCATGCCGTGCGCATCGCACTGGCAGACCCCGCGAGACACACTGCCGTGCTCCGAGAGTGTGTTCTTCAAATAGAACCCCACCATCGACCAGTGGCTCTTGCCGTCGCTCGGACGTGGCTGCGTCAGATCAGCGGCGATCTTCTTGAAGGCGTCCTGACCATAAAAGTCATCGGCGTTGATCATGAGGAAAGGCTCGTTCACCACACTCGCGGCGGCCAGCAACGCGTGCGCCGTGCCCCAGGGCTTTGTTCGGCCCTCCGGCACGGAGAAACCGGCGGGCAGGTCGTTCAGATCCTGAAACGCGTAATCCACTTCAATACGGCCCGCATACTTGGAGCCGATCTGCGTGCGAAACAGCTCCTCGAAGTCGCGGCGGATGACGAACACCACTTTGCCGAAACCGGCGCGGATCGCGTCAAACACCGAGTAGTCCAGCACCACCTCCCCGGAAGGCCCCATCGCGTCGAGTTGTTTGAGACCGCCGTAACGGCTGCCCATGCCGGCAGCGAGGATGAGGAGAGTGGGCTTCATGGTGGAAAAGAGACGCCGATTCTGGCGCGTGCGGGGTTTCGTTCAAGGTTCAAA
>JBIKYB010000108.1:0-15454 GCA_044355475.1 Prosthecobacter sp. | reverse complement strand
GCGCCGCAACTGGTGGCCGGGACACCTCGCACAGCAACCGGTTTGCTTGGCCGATTCCGAAGCCCCGAGCAGCGTTTTCGAGAGCCTCCGTCCTCCGTTCAGGTAAACAAAAACAATACCGCAAGAGCTGGGGGGCAACTGCGATGGCAGACTTTGACACAATCGTTGGGCTGCCGCCCATCCTGGGGCCGCCATGCATCCGCTTGTCGTTTTAACAGGCATCGCCTGGGAGAAGGGCACGCTGTAAAAAGCATCAGCCACAAGTGCTGAAAAGGCTGACCAAGCGACAGTCGCTATGTGCTGGGAGATCCTCGGTCATATCCGAAGGCTCTCAGCGGATGGCTGATGGATGATCAAGTGGACTCCAGAGGTCGATCATCGGCTTTCTGAGAGTAGGGGGAGCGGGAGAAGCGTTTGATGTGAGGTGCGGATCATCCGCCCACTTTGAGCTTACCCCCATACCCCATGACAACCGAACATCGCATCATCCAACTGGTGGAAAAAGACTGGCACAAGATCGCCGAGCAGGCCATCCGCCGAGTGCAGCAGGACCCCGAAACGCCGAACTACAAATCGCTCACCGACGACGAGCTGCGGTCACGAGCTCGCGACCTGCTGGCCAATCTCGGTCGGTGGTTGGACCGGCAGGACGACGGCCTGCTGGACCGCCGCTACGAGGAACTGGGCCGCGTGCGTCATCAGGATGGCTTTCCGCTCCACGAGGTGGTTTACAAACTGAGCCTGCTGAAGCGCACGATCCTCGATCACGCCCGCGAGCATCATCTCGAAATGAATGCCCTGGAGCTGTATGCCGAGCAGGAGTTCCTCCAAAAACTCGACCTCTTCTTTGATCGCATCATCTACCGCGTGGTGAAAGGCTACAGCGAGCACGCAATGGCGGACCGCGCTGGAGGTCGATCTTCTGCGCTCATCGCTCCCGCAGCGGTCTCCACCAGGCGTGCTGCGTAAGAGAGAGGGAGCGTTTTGAAAACCACGCTTAAACGCTGGTCAGCATCTCTTTGATCACATGGCCTTCCACGTTCGTGAGGCGGCGTTGGAAACCGTTGTGATCAAAGGTGAGGCGTTCGTGGTCGAGGCCGAGGAGATGGAGGATCGTTGCGTTGAAGTCGTAGAGCGGGTGGATGTCCTTCACAGCCTTCTGGCCGAGTTCGTCGCATTCACCCGTGCTGACTCCAGGTTTGACGCCTGCGCCGGTCATCCAGCAGGTGAACCCATCAGGGTTGTGGTCGCGGCCCTTCGCGCCTTTTTGGAAGAAGGGCATGCGACCGAATTCGGTACACCAGACGACGAGCGTGTCTTGAAGCAGGCCACGTTGTTTGAGATCACGAATCAAGGCAGCGGCAGGCTGATCGAGGATCGAAGCATGGACGTCATACTGCGTTTTGAGATCGCTGTGGCCGTCCCAGTTGAGTTTGCCACCGCTGGCGTAAGCGCCGTTGAAGAGCTGCACGAAACGCACGCCTCGCTCGATGAGGCGACGCGCGAGAATGCAGTTCTTCGCGAAGGCGGCTTTGTCAGCGTTTTGAGTGTCGTCGGCACCGTAGAGTTTCAGGATGTGCGCCGGCTCGGTGCTGAGGTCGTTGATCTCGGGCACGCTGAGCTGCATGCGCGCGGCGAGTTCGTAGCTGGCGATGCGTGCGGCGAGCTTTTGATCGCCAGGATTCGCTTCGAGATGTCGTGCGTTCATCTTTTGAAGCAAAGATCGTGCGGCTTGATCTGCCTGTGCGGAGACTCCGGGCGCGGAGAGATGACGCACGGGGCTTTTGGAACTCATTGTGGTGCCTTGGAAGGCAGCGGGCAGAAAACCGGGGCCCCAGTTGTTGGCGCCGTTTTGCGGCACACCGCGTGGATCAGGAATGGCGACGTAGGAGGGGAGGTCCTGGTTCTCACTGCCAAGCGCGTATGTCGTCCATGCGCCGAGACTCGGGAAGCCATCGAGAACGGAACCGGTGGAGAGGAAGTTCTCTGCCGGGCCATGCGTATTCGATTTGCTCGTGAGCGAATGCACGAACGCGAGGTCATCCGTCAGTTCCGCGAGATGCGGGATCATGTCGCTCACCCACTTGCCTGTTTGGCCACGAGCTCGGAAGGCATACTGAGGTCGTGCAAGATTGCCTGCGGGACCTTGGAAGGTCACGGAAGGGCCGCCGGGCAACGGTTTGTCGTCCCACTTGATCAGCTCCGGCTTGTAATCCCACGTCTCAAGCTGGCTCACTGCGCCCGCGCAGAAGATGACGACGACGTTCTTCGCCTTTGCCGGATAATGCGGCTGTCGCGGTGCATACGGCCGCGTCGGGTCGATGAGCGGACTTTCGGCAGCGAGCAAGCCATCCAGCCCGAGCAAGTTCGTCAACGCGATGGAGCCAAGCGCGGTGGCGCTGCTCGAGAGGAAGCGGCGGCGGTCGAGAAGGTGGCGTCCTGGGAGGGAGAGGTTTTCCATGGGAGGGCTCATGGGATGAAGAGGAACTCATTCGAGTTAAACAACGCCCGGCAAAGCGTGGCGATGCCATGCTGACGGACTATGGGCTGGGTATCGGCGAGTTCCTCGCGTGTGGGTTCGCGGCTGAGAGCGAGCTGGTAAGCGCGCGTGATTTGAGTTGGTAGATTGTTACCAGCTTCCTTTTTCACGCGTGCTGCAAAGGCATCGGCTTGGACGAGTGTGAAGCGGCTGTTGAAGAGATTCAGAGCTTGGATCGGAGTCGTGCTGGCGCGGCGGATGGCGGTGCTTTGACCAGCGTCGGGGCAGTCGAAGGCACCGAACACGGTTTCGGGCTCGCGTCTAACTTTGTGGGCGTAAATCATGCGACGCTGGTTGTCGGGCGTAAAGATCTCGATGGGATCAAAGCCGCTGAGACCGCCGCGTTGATCGAAGAGATTATAGCCGCGCCCGTGCATCTTCAAATTGAGCTGGCCGCTGACGGCTAGCATGGAGTCGCGGATGGACTCGGCTTCGAGACGGCGGCTGGGAAAGCGCCAGAGGTAGCGGGATTCGGCGTCTTTGTAGAACGAGTTTTCCAACGCGTTCCCCGAGGATTGAGAACGAGTTGAAAAACTCGTTCTACGATAGGCCGCGCTCATCACAATCAACCGATGCATGTGCTTCACGCTCCAGCCACTGCGGATGAACTCGGCGGCAAGCCAGTCGAGAAGTTCGGGATGGCTGGGCTTCATGCCCATGCGGCCAAAGTCGCTCGGCGTGGGCACGAGGCCGGTGCCGAAGTGCCCTTGCCAGAGGCGGTTCACCATCACGCGGGCAGTGAGCGGGTTCTGTGGACTGGCGATCCACTCGGCGAGAGCTTTGCGGCGTTGTTGTTCGGCGGATTCCTTTGGCAGCTTTAAGTCACCGAGAGAACTAAGCACGGCGGGCATGACAGCCTCCTTCGGTTGTTCGGGATCGCCGCGATTGAGCAGATGGATGTCATCCGGCGTACGGAAGGTGCCAGCGAAGACTTTTTGAGCGTTGATGGCAGCGGTGATCTTGGCTTCGATGTCAGCTTTCTCCTGCATCAACGGCCTGGCACGCTTTGCCTCATCAGCACTGAGGCCGCTGAGCGTTGGCTTCACATCCTTCTTGTCCTTGGCGTTGAACTTTCGCCGGTCGCTCGCATCGGCGACGGTGTGCCATTGGCCTGCGCTGTCGCCGATTTCGATTTGGTAGTCGATGGCGAGACGATCGGTGAATTTGCCCTCGCGATCACGGCCCCAGACGACGCGCTCGATGGCCTGCTCCTTTGTGAACTCCAGCTCGACCCAACCTTTACCTTTCTCTTTCGCCATCCAACTGCGCCCGTTGCCGTAACGGCCATCGTTAATGAAACGCAGCTCGTGACGCTCGGCCACACCGATGTCGCCACCGGACTTACGCTGCGTGCCTGCGGTGGCCAGCGCTACGTTTTCTCCGCTGGTAGTGAAGACTTCGAGTTCGTCGATGCATGGCTCCAGGTTGTTCGTGGCTTTGATGGTGAAGCGCACGCGTTTGGCCTTAGTCGGTACAAAGCGGTCTGCGTTCTCACGTGCGTTGATCATGGGGCGCTCAGCGCCGGATTTTACCAAGGGCACGAAGCGGGCGAGCTCCTTGTCGATCTCGGCAAGGCGCGGTTGGAGACGTTTGGCTTCAGCGCGTGCTGCCTCGGCTTCGGGCGTGCGTAGATCACGGTCGCCGTATTCCACACCAGCGACGAAGGCCTGCATGGCGTAGTAGTCTTTGGCCGTGATGGGATCGAATTTATGATCATGGCAACGCGCACAACCGACGCTGAGGCCGAGGAAGGTCTGGCCGATGTTCACGACGATCTCGTCGATGGAATCCTGCCGTGCCAGCCGCTTGGACTGATCGTCTTTGCCAATCTGGCCGGGCAGCAACACGGACGCGGTGACGAGGAAGCCGGTGGCGGCGTCCTGGCTCATCGCATCGCCGACGAGCTGCTCTTTGATGAAGCGATCATACGGCGTGTCGTTGTTGAAGGCCTTGATGACGTAGTCTCGGTAAGGCCAGGCATTCGGGCGCTCGGTGTTTACCTCAAAGCCGTGCGTGTCTGCATAGCGCACGACATCAAGCCAGTGCTGCGCCCAGCGTTCACCGTAGCGCGGGCTGGCGAGGAGGCGCTCGACGACGGCTGCATGGTCTTTACTCTTCAAAAAATCGGCGGCTTCCTCAGGCGTGGGCGGCAGGCCGGTGAGATCGAAGGTGACGCGACGCAGCCAGGAGATGGGATCGGCCTCGGGAGACATCGTGAGGCCGTTCTCTTTGAGCTTGGCTTCAATGAAGGCGTCGATCGTGAAAGGAGCGGGGCCATCCTGGCCCCGGTGTGGGGACAGGATGCCCCCACTCCTTGTGAGCGGCTTGAAGCTCCAGTGGTCGCGGCGGTCTGCGAGTTTGGCGAGATCGACCCCATCAGGCCACACGGCACCTTCGTTGATCCAGGCAGTGAGTGTTTCGATCTCAGTGGAGGACAGTTTGCCTTTGGGCGGCATGAGTTCGTCCTCGTCATCGGTGGTGATGAAGTGGATGAGCGGGCTGTCCTTCGCGTTCCCGGCAATGATGTCAGGCGCGTGGTTGTCGCCGCCTTTGAAGGCTTCAGATTTGATGTCGAGACGCAGGCCGGACTTCTGCTTTGTTTCGCTGTGGCAGTCGTAGCAGTGCTTTTGGAAGATCGGACGTACCTCGCGGACAAAGTCCACGGGCGCGGCGAGGGCGCTGACGGTTGTGAGGGCTGAAATCCAGAGGGACAAAGGCATGAGTGGCACAGGTAACGGCAGGGGAGGTAAAATTTTCGCTTCCCGATTGGTTAAGAAAGGCTTACTATCAGCCAGTTACGATTCCTGTCCGGCCTTCTCAGGTCTTTCTTCTGATTCAAACCAGCGCATGCCGCCCCTTGTCCTCCAAGAACGAATGTACGACCGCCGGGGTGGTGTCGAGCCGTTGACTCAGTTTGACGACCTGCTGCGCGAACTCATCGCCAACGGCGGACCGATGCCAAACGAGTACGCGCTCATGAACCGCACGCTGCGGCAGCTTGGGGACGCGGTGAAGGCGAAGCTGATCGCTCGGGACGAGGTGCTGGCCTACGCGCAGGACATCACGCACCGGCATCTCGAAGGCACCATGCAGGCCCGGGCTTTGGGCAAGAAATTCGGCTACAGCGGCGACTTTGAGATCATCGAGGCCATCTACACGCTGCAAACGGCCCAGGAGCCGCATCTGCGCCGCTGGGATCTTTATTTTCACTCGCAGGCGGCACCGAACGCGGTGCGCAATCGCAAAGCCTACTTCCATCAACTGCTGAACTCACACACGGCGGGCCGCACCAAGGCACCGCTGAGTGTGTTGAACGTCGCCAGCGGTCCGGCGCGGGATGTGCGCGAGTGGGTGCTGGACAATCCTGAACGCGAGGTGTTTTTCGACTGCGTGGACGCGGAGATTCACGCCATTGAGCATGCGAAGCGGCTCTGCGCGCCGTTTGCGCAACGCGTGGAGTTTTATCATCGCAACGTGCTGCGTTTTCTGCCGGCAAAGGGCTACGAACTCGTCTGGTCGGCGGGTCTGTTTGATTATCTCACCGACCGCACCTTTGTGTATCTGCTGAAGGCGCTGATGGCTGTGACGAAGCGGGGCGGGGAAGTGGTGGTGGGGAATTTTTCCGACTTCAACCCCAGCCGCGACTACATGGAGCTGCTGGGAGACTGGGTGTTGCAGCACCGCACGCGCGATCACCTGCGTGAGCTGGCGCTCGAAGCAGGCGCGGCGGCGGATTCCATCGACATGCAGTGGGAGCCGGAGGGCGTGAATCTATTCCTGCACGTTCGTCGCTAAAGGCGTGTTTCACCTCTGCCACGTCTAGCCGGAGAGGTTTCATCGTTGCACAGCATCGCTTGAAAGGCGGAGCATGCAGGCTACAGCGCAGGGATGTTCCGTGTTTCCATTCTTCCGCTCGCTCTCTTCATGCTGCTTGGTGCCCCCCGCGTGGATGCGGAAACGCCGGATCGCATCGTCTTGATGGTGAGCGTGGATGGCCTGGCGAACTTCTACCTCGACGATCCCATGGCGGAGATCCCGACGCTGCGCCGCCTGGTCGCCGAGGGTGCGCGTGCGCAGGGCATGATCGCCTCGATGCCCACGGTCACCTGGCCCAACCACACCACGCTGGTCACGGGCGTGCATCCCGGAAAGCATGGCGTGCTTGGCAACAGCGTGCTCGACCGCGCGAAGAATGAGATCGTACCGCTGGTGGTCGATCCCCTCTTCAACAAGGACGAGATCGTGAAGGTGCCGACGATCTATGACGTCGCGAAGCAGGCGGGATTGAAGACGGCCGCGCTGATCTGGCCCGCGACTCGCGGTGCGCGCACCCTGGATTGGACCATCCCGGATGTGGGCACGCTGGCGTTGGTAAAGCAGTTCGCCACACCTTCGCTGCTGGAGGAGTTCACCGCGAAAGGCATCCCCTGGGGCATGCAGGAGGAGTGGTGGAATACCGAGCGCATCGCCGAGCGGGACCGCATGTTTGCGCAGATGGGAAAGCATCTGCTGGGCGTTCATCGCCCGCATCTGCTGCTCATGCATTTCGTAGAGCTTGATCACGCGCAGCACCGGTTTGGTCCCCGCTCACCACAGGCCTATGCCGCATTGAAAAATCAGGACGCGTGCGTGGGCGAGCTCTGGCAGGAGCTGCAGCGCACTCATGGCGGGCGCGGGACGCTGCTGGTGGTCTCTGATCATGGTTTCATCTCTTACCGCCGGCGAATTCAGCCGAATGTGCTGCTGCGGCAGGAGGGATTGCTCACCGCGCTTGGGACGCGCATCACAGGCGGCAGTGTCCGTGCCGTGGCGCAGGGAGGGGCATGTTTCATCTATGTGTTGCGGGATGAGGGCCGTGCGGCGCAGGTCGTGAAGCTTGCCGAGCAGTTCCGCCAACTGGAAGGCGTGGGTGCGGTGATCACACCGGGCGACTTCGCCGCTCATGGGCTGCCTGATCCTGCGAAGAACCCGCAGATGGCCGACCTCGTGCTGTCCGCAGCCAGTGGTTTCAATTTCGTGGACTCGCCCGCAGGCGATGTGGTCGTGACGCCGCAGGATGAGGTGACCAAAGGCTCGCACGGATCGGACGCCGCACAGCCGGACATGCACGCGGCCTTCGTCGCCTGGGGCGCTGGCATCCAGGCAGGGGCTAGGTGCGGCACGGTCAGCAACACCTCCGTGGCACCCACGCTTGCCGCCTTGCTCGGGTTGAAGGTGGAAAACATGGACGGTCCCGTCTTGCGGCCGCTCTTGGAGGGCAAGTAGTCCGCTTCTCCTGACCAACTTGATGAAAAAGACAGTACATTGGGACCTCTGAGAGCAGCGAAGTCAGCCGGTCATGGGGCTTGAGTCTCTCCACCTGCTGGCGTCGCTGCGCCGACTAAGCGACGATGCCCTTCACTAGGCTGCCGTGGATGTCGGTGAGCCGGTAATCGCGGCCCTGGAATGGGAAGGTGAGCCGTTCGTGGTTGATGCCGAGCAGGTGCAGGATGGTGGCATTCAGATCATGCACATGCACGGGATCACGCGTGATGTTGTAGCAGTAGTCATCCGTCTCGCCGTAGGTCGTGCCTTTTTTCACGCCTGCACCGGCCATGAAGACGGTGAAACAGCGCGGATGATGATCGCGTCCGTAATTCGTCTCCGTCAGCGCACCCTGGGAGTAGATCGTGCGCCCAAACTCGCCGCCCCAGACGATGAGCGTGTCGTCGAGCAGGCCGCGTTGCTTCAAATCCTTGATCAAGGCCGCCGTGGGTTGATCCGTGTCGCGGCACTGGCCCTTGATCGCATTGGGCAGGCCGCCGTGATGATCCCAACCCATGTGGAAGAGCTGGATGAAGCGCACGTCACGTTCGGCAAGGCGACGGGCCAGCAGGCAGTTGGCGGCATAAGTGCCGGGTGTCTTCACATCGGGGCCATAGTCATCAATCACATGCTGCGGCTCCTTCGAGATGTCGATCAGGTCCGGCACGCTCGCCTGCATGCGGAAGGCCATTTCATACTGCGCCATACGGGCGGTGATCTCAGGATCGCCGAAAAGCTGATGATCGTGTTGATTCAAAGCAGCGAGCTCATCCAGCATGCCGCGCCGCATGCCACGATTTACCCCGGCGGGATCCGAGAGATACAACACCGGATCTCCCACATTGCGGAACTTCACGCCCTGATGCTGTGTGGGCAAAAAGCCGGAACTCCACAAACGATCATACAATGGCTGGTCCTCACGACGGCCCGTGCCAAACGAGGTGAGCACCACATAGGCTGGCAGATCACGATTCGCACTGCCGAGGCCGTAACTGAGCCATGAGCCGATGCTCGGACGCCCTGCGAGCTGCGAACCCGTCTGGCAGAAGGTGATCGCCGGATCATGATTGATCGCCTCCGTGTGCATGGAGCGGATGAAGCAGAGTTCATCGGACATCTTGGAGATGTTTGGCATCAATTCACTGATCCACGCACCGCTCTGGCCGTGCTGCGCGAATTTGAACATCGACGGAGCCACCGGAAACGTCTTCTGGCCCGAGGTCATGCCGGTGAGCCTTTGTCCCTGGCGAATCGAGGCGGGCAGGTCTTCGCCACGCCGCTTTTCCATCTGCGGCTTCGGATCAAACAGATCCATCTGCGAGGGCGCACCGCTTTGGAACAGATAGATGATGCGTTTCGCCTTCGGCGCGAAATGCGTGGGCGAGGCTGCGAGTTGCGAGGCCAGCGCGGTGGAGCCGAGCGCGAGGCCACTGTGCTTGAGGAAGGCGCGGCGGTTGAGCCGATCTTGCAGTTGAAGCGTGGAGGAGATCATGTCAGTCGCGGGTGATGGTGCGGTCCAGATTGAGCAAAACGCTGGCCGTCAGGGTGTAGGCGGCGAGTTCGGTTTGATTGAGCGATGCGTCGGGCTTCGAAGCGCCGGTGGTGATGAGCTTGGAGGCAGCTTCGGGTGAGGCTTTGAATTCCGCGAGACGCTGATTCAATCCTGCGAGCAGAATACGCTTGGCATCGGCATCGGGTGCGCGAGCGGTGACTAGGCGATAGCCATAAGCGATGCGCGCCTCAGCCGTGGCACCACCTTCCTTCATGAGACGCTGCGCCAACGAGCGCGCAGCTTCGACAAAGGTCACTTCATTCAGCAATGCGAGCGCTTGCAGCGGTGTGTTGGTGCGGGAACGCTTCACCGTGCAGAGTTCGCGGGAAGGGGAGTCAAACAGCAGCATCGTGGGTGGTGCGGCGGTGCGTTTCCAAACGGTGTACATCGTGCGCCGATACAAACCTTCGCCCGAGTCGGCCTTGTAGCCGCGCAGGTTGCCGTACTTGCTCGTTTCGTCCCACACACCTTCCGGCATGTAAGGCCGCACGCTGTCGCCGCCGATCTTGGGCACGAGCAGGCCGCTCAAGGAGAGGGCTTGATCGCGCACCAGCTCACCCGCGAGGCGGAAGCGCGGCCCACGAGCGAGAAGCCGGTTTTCAGGGTCTTTCGCGACGAGTTCAGGCGTGACCTTGCTTTGCTGGCGATAGGTCTGGCTCATGACGAGCTGTTTTTGCAGCGCTTTCATGTCCCAGCCGCTGCGCATGAACTCCACTGCCAGCCAGTCGAGCAATTCGGGATGCACCGGGTATTCGGCCTGCGAGCCGAGGTTCTCGGTGGTCTTGCACAAGCCATAGCCAAAGAACTTCTCCCACGCACGATTGACCCAAACTCGCGCTGTCAGCGGGTTGGCTGGATCGACGAGCCACTTGGCGAGGCCCAGACGATTGAGCGGCGCACCTTGGGGCAAGGGGGACAGCACAGCGGGCAGGCCCATACCAACTTTGACGGTTGGTTTGTCGTATTCGCCACGACCAAGGATGAACGCGTCACGAGGTTGGGGCATCTCTTCCATTACCATGACGTTCGGCAGCTTGGCTTCTGCATTCTCTAGTGCCTTCTGCTTCGCTACCAAGAGGTCGTTGGCGCGTTTGATCGGGCTGTCCACGTTGGCGGTGAAGAATTTTTCGATCTCCGACTTCTGCTGCGGCGTGCGTTGGGCGGCGGGGATTTCGAGAATGCCTTTCACGGTGGCAAGTTGAGTGTCGCCATCGAGTTTGAGCAGCTCCGAGGGTGACGACGCTGCGGAGAGGCGGAAACGTCCGATGTTGTGATTGCTGAGGGCCTCATGACGCAGGCGGATCAACAGCATCGTACACTCAGAGGCTTGAAGCGGTTTTTGCAGCACAAACATGGCACGGCGCGGGTCTTTCTTGCTGTTGCCGTCGATGGCCCAGCCTTTGCCACGGTCTTTTTTGATCACGTTCTCAATTTCATAGCCCTTCTGCGAGTAATCGGCGGCCACGCGAGCAAGCGTCTGCTTTTCAGGCTTGCCCCCGGACTTCTGGATGAAGACATCGAAGTCGGTGAGGACGAAGTTGCCGTTTGAATTGCGTCCGAGGCTTTGATTCGGCAGCGAAGGGTCGGGCAGGCATTCGAGCAGCAAGGCTGTGACGCCTTCTTTCGGCATGGGAGCGTCGAAGAGGTAAGTATCCTTGGGTGGATTCGGACCGCTGGCGAGATACGAGCCGTCGCTCTGGCGTGTGAGTTTCGCACCTCTGTTGGCAAGTTTGGAGACGACTTGTGTCGGTTGTAGCGGTGACCAGACGTTTTGTGTCTCAGACAGATTCTTCAATGCCTGAGGTTCCCAGGCGGCAATCAGTTTGCCGAGGTCTTTGCGCACGTTTGCTGCTTGTTGCTTGGCCGTGTCGATTTCCTGCTGCATCGCCGCCAGTTTGGTCGCCGTGGCCGGATCTGCGACGGTGACGATCGGTGGTTCGTTGCCCCCGGCACGATTTGATCCGCCGGTGATGGTGCCGCGGTCGGTGGTGTTGTTGAAGAACGAGAAAAGCTGGTAAAACTCCTTCTGGCTGATCGGATCGTATTTATGGTCGTGGCAGCGGCAACAGTTCAGGCTCAGCGCCAGCCAGGTGAAGCCCGTGGTCTCGACGCGGTCGATGACGTTCTCGATGCGCCACTCCTCGCCGATGATGCCGCCTTCGCCGTTGATGCGGTGGTTGCGGTTAAAGCCGGTGGCCACTTTTTGATCAAGCGTGGCGTTCGGCAAGAGGTCACCTGCGATCTGCTCGATGGTGAACTCATTGAATGGCTTGTTCTCATTGAAGGAGCGGATCACCCACTCGCGCCACGGCCACATGCTGCGGCTGCTGTCCGTCTGAAAGCCATGACTGTCGGCGTAGCGGGCGAAATCGAGCCACTGCATGGCCATGCGCTCGCCGTAATGGGGCGACTGAAGCAGGCGATCCACCACCTTTTCATAAGCGTTGGCCGCCGGGTCTTTTTCAAACGCATCGACTTCCGCTGGAGTCGGTGGCAGGCCGGTCAGATCGAGCGAGACACGTCGAATCAGCGTGGCACGGTCCGCTTCGGGTGACGGTTTGAGGCCTTCCTTGGCGAGGCGAGCAGTGATGAGGTTGTCGATGGCATTTGGGCCGGAGATGGATGGTTTGACCGGAGAAATAAAAGCCCAGTGGCCCTGGTACTCGGCTCCTTCGGCCACCCACTGTTGAAGCAGCGCTTTTTCACGCTCCGTGAGCGGTTTGCCCATTTTCGAGGGCGGCATGAGGTCTTCTTCGTCAGTAGTTAAACAGCGGGCGATGAGCTCGCTCAGCTTGGGAGTGCCGGGGACGATGGCGATGGCCCCTGACTCGGCTGGTTTGAGTGCCGCGTCCCGCACATCGAGCCGCAGCCCGCTTTTGCGCTCCTTTTCATCCGGTCCGTGACAGTGAAAGCATTTGTCCGAAAGGATGGGGCGGATGTCGCGATTGAAGACGATCTTCTCAGCGGCAGGGGCTAGGACGGGGAAAATGAGGAGCAGAAGCAGGTGGGGGCGCATTGCATGAGTTTAAACGCCTGTTTTGCCGTAAATTTGCAATGTGCTCAGGATGTGCGCTTGCTGGAGTCCATTTGCGATGAAATCAACCCAGACGCCTCTCAATTCCTGACGCATAGGGCGTCGAGTGGGCATGAATGGAGTGCTCCTTTGATTTGTTGCTCCACTGGCATTCCCCTTGCGTCATGATCAGTCTGTTCGTCCGGTGATGTTGAAGATTCGTTGTCTCCGTGGAGAATCTTGATGGACGAGGTCTTGAGGTGATGGTTCTGATGTTTCGAGTGCGCAAAAACCCCATTTTTCAACGCGATGTGCTGGGAGCCGCCGTGCTGCATGTGCGCAGCGGGCGGGCGATCTCCAGAACCACTCTGGCCAAAGAGCTTGGCATCTCCCCCTCGACCACCGGGCAGTATGTGGATCGCTTGATCGCCGAGCGGCTGCTGGATGAGTCGGGGACGAATCAAGGGCCGATGGGCCGTCCCCGGCGGCTGCTGAAGACTCGTTCTGAGGCGGGCTGGTTTGCCGGGGTAGAATTCAGTGCGCAGCGTTTGCAGGCAGTGGGTGTGGATTTTTCAGGTCATGTGGTTTCGACGGTGGCACAACCACTGCCCGTGGATGTGAAGGCGGAGATGGTGATCCACGCCATTCTGGAGAGCGTGTTAAAACTGGCGGAGTCGATGCGCGGTCCGTTGCTTTCCGTCGGTCTGGGCGTTCCTGGGCTGGTGGACCCGCAGGCAGGTGTGGGCATTCACTTTACCTTCATCCCTGATTGGCGGCAGATTCCTGTGGTGGAACGTGTGACGCAAAAGCTGGGTGTGCCGGTGATCCTGCAAGGCAGTCTGAGGGTGATCGCGCTAGCGGAGCGCTGGTTTGGTCTGGGGCATGACTTGAACAATTATGTGATTCTGGGGCCGCGCAGCGGATTTGGCATCGCGATGGTGCAGGAAGGACGGGTAGTCGAAGGGGCGCGTCATGCGGCGGGTGAGGTGGGACTCTGGCCTTGGCCGCTGGGAGGAGCCAAAGGCAGCACGCAGGAGCTGCACCACGCGCTGAGTGCCTCCGCGACTTGGCGGCGGCTGGCGGGTGCGACATCCGAGACTCCGCTGCCGGAGGATTTGCGCCTAGCGCTGGCGGAACTCGACTCGATGCATGGGCCGGTGTGGGAGGCTGTGTGCGAGGATTTCGCGCGGGTGGTCGGCTGTGTACAACTGCTCACGGACACCGAACTGCTCATCCTGCACGGGCCGCTCACGGAGCTGGGTGTGCGTTTTTGTGAGTCGATTGTTGAAGCGGCGCGTGGTTTGTTTCCGTCGCTGGAGGCCAAACCGCCCAAGTTGGTACCATCAGAACTGGGAGGAGATGCAGGGGCACTCGGCGCGGCGAGTCTGGCGATGGAATCTTGGGCACCAGCGTGAGTACAGCCATTTCTGGACACAAAAAAGCCGGGTGGCTGGATTTCTCCAACACACCCGGCGATGAGAGAGAAGGGAATTACTTCTCGACAGCCTCACCAGCGGCCACCCAGCCGGACTTGCCAGCGGAGAGGTGCTTCACGTTGGTGTAGCCGAGTTCAGCAGCCTTCTTGGCGGCGGCCTTGTAGGCGCTGCACTGTGGGCCGCCGCAATAGGCGACGACGAGTGCGCCTTTGTCAGCAGGAAGGACGGAGGCGAGATCCGCGCCCTTGGAGGCGAAGTCAACGGCTCCTGGAACGTGGCCGTTGGCGTAGGAGGCAGCGCCGTTCACGTCGATGACGGTGACTTTCTTGTCAGCGATGGCCTGCTTGAGGTCGGCGATGCTGATGTCCGGGAACTCGGCGGCGAAGACGGAGGATGCGACGAGCGCGAAGACGAGAGCGATGAGTTTCTTCATGATTTGATATGGATGGTTTGGGTTAGGTTGTGCGCAGGAGGCTGTGCGCGGCAGCGGCCCCGTCTTCCGGGGCAAAGGGTTCGTGAAAATCAGTGTTCAGACAGAGGCCGCATGTGCAGGTTTCTTGTGACGCTAGGTGCCTCGGAAATATTCCCGGTAAATAATCGTGCGGGTGTGCGGCTGGCGTCCGTGAGTGTCATGGCGGGGTCAATAACGCTGTGAGAAACGTTTGTTTTAGCCGAAAGCTGCATCCATTTACAAGACAGGAATGAACAGCCTGGCAAAACCGTTGCGCATCCGCTGGAACACGGGGGCGGATTCCAGCAGCTCACGGGTAATCTCGCGGCTGACGGCTAGCTTGGCGTCCATCTCCGCTCCGAGGCGACGCGCAAGGTCCGCGTCATGGCAGGCGAGGTTGAACTCGAAATTCAGCCGCAGGCTGCGTGGATCCCAGTTGGTGGAGCCAAGGAAGGACCACTGCCCGTCGATGAGGAAAAACTTGGAGTGATCAAACGGCGGTGGGAACTCGAAGATGCGGCAGCCGACCGCTAGCAGCTCGGGATAGAGCGTCTGCGCCGCCCAAGCGACAAAGGGGATGTTGTTCTGCGCTGGGGTCAAAATGGTGACTTTCACGCCGCGAATCGCGCACAAGCGCAGTGCGGCCATGAGGATTGGGGTTGGCAGGAAATAGGGGGTGATGATTCTCACCTCCTCGCGTGCGGCATTCAGTGCGGCGAAGAAGGCGGCGGGCATGACCTCCATGTCCTCATCCGGGCCGTCAACGATGCCGATGGCGCTGCTGCTGCCAGTGGCGGTCAGGGCAGGGAACCAGGCCGGGCCTTCCAGCGTTTCGCCGGTGCCCGCTGAATTTGCGCCACCACCGGCCCTATGACCTCGAAATGCAGATCATGCACGGGATGGGCGGGCTTGCGGGCCAGCATGTTGCCTTCGCGGATGTTCATGCCGCCGGTGAAGGCGGTGGAGCCATCGACGACCATGATTTTGCGGTGATTGCGCAGGTTCATGGTGATGAGGCGCAGGATCATGCGGTTGGGCATGAAACGGCGGGCATTCACACCGGCGGCCTGCAACGCATTGATCACAGGCGGCCAGGAATAGCGTGTGCCTGCGTCATCGACCATCACCCGCACCTGCACGCCGCGTTTCGTGGCGTTGG
>JBIKYB010000374.1:0-4675 GCA_044355475.1 Prosthecobacter sp. | reverse complement strand
CGGGCCTTGGTATGCACGCCGTCGGTGGAAATACCGGCCTGAGCACCGGTGAGGGACACCGCTTTGCCACCGAGGGCGTTGATGGCCATCGCGGTGAGGGCGATGGTGGTCTGCTCGCCGGTGGCGAGGAGCACGTCCATCTCACGCTCGATGGGATCACGCTCGGGAGAGACTTCCTTGGCCAGTTTGATGAGATTGTCCGTGACGCCTGACATGGCAGAAACGACGGCGACGACCTGATTGCCCGCGCGTTGCGTTTCCAGAATGCGGCGTGCGCAATTGCGGATTCGCTCGGGATTGCCGACGGAGGTGCCGCCGTATTTCTGGACAATGAGGGCCATGCTGGGGTTGGGGAAAGGGCGCGGAAAGTGGCACGCGGGGCCGGGGGTGCAAGGACGGAAATGTGGGGGCGGTCAAGAGGTCAAGGAGTGGTCAAGGTGGTCGTCTTGACTGCCTTGACTCTATCTTGACGGCTGGATGACCTTCCGCTGCTCCTCGTCGGTCAGTTGACGCCATTCACCTTCCTTGATCCCCAAATCCGCCAGTTTCAGTCCGCCGACACTCACGCGTACGAGTCTGAGCGTGGGAAAGCCAACGGCGGCCGTCATGCGGCGGACCTGGCGATTTTTGCCCTCGGTTAGGGTGAGTTCGAGCCAGCTTGTGGGGATGTTTTTGCGGAAGCGAATGGGCGGATCACGTGGCGGGTGGGTGGGCTCGGCGTCGAGACGTATCGCTTGGCAGGGCAGTGTGCGGAACTCCTTCAAATCGACGCCGGTGCGGAGTTGGCGCAGAGCTTTGTCGCTGATCATGCCGTCCACTTGCGCGTGATAGGTGCGCGGGTGGGCGTGGCGGGGATTGAGGAGACGGTCATTCCAATGCGCTTCGTCGCTGAGCAGCAGTAGGCCTTCCGAGTCGCGATCCAGGCGACCGATGGCATAAACATGCGGCGGGAAGCCGAACTCGGCGAGCGTGCGGTGCGAGGGATGCTCCTGCGTGAACTGGGAGAGTACGTCGAAGGGCTTGTGGAAGGCGAGGAGCATTACTTCGGCACTGTGTTCTCGTCCAGCTGAAGCGGGGCACCGCAGTGGTTGCAACGGACGGAGAGCGTTTCCATACCGCGAGGCTAGCGGGCGTCGCGAAATTTTTCAAGATCGGTTCCAGAGCGTAACGTCTCTTCCAACGCGGCGCGTTTTTCCTCAAACGCCTCCTCCGTCATGCGGCGCGGAATGACCTGCGCGGGGTGAAACGTCATGGTGACCGTCGCAAACGGCAGCGGGATCATGAACTGGTCCCAGGTCTTGAACTTGATGGAGCGGCTGTAGCTGATGTTCACCGGGATGAGCGGCACGCCGGTGAGCTGCGCCAGCTTCACCACACCAGGCTGCACGCGATGCTGGGGGCCGCGCGGACCATCTGGGGTGATGCCGATGTCGTAGCCCTGGCGTGCTTTTTCCGCGAGGGCGATCAACGCGCTCATGCCCTTCTCCGGCCGTGAGCTGGAGCCGCGCGCGGCCTCGATGCCAAAGCTCGCGCAGATGTCAGCGATGATTTGACCGTCACCGCTGGGGCTGGTCAAAACGGTGCCGGGAATGTGCCCGAACCACTCGCGGTGCAGCCAGGGGATGAGAAACATGCTGTTGTGCCAGAACGCCCAGATGGTACCTGCGCGCGAGGTATTGAACACATCCGCGTTGTCACGGATGTCCCAGCGCAGGGTCATGCCGATGACGCGCATGAGCCAAGCAATGATCTTCCCCGTGTTTTTGATGCGAATCTTGGCCATGTGGCACTCATCCTTGGCGCGATCCGCCAATACATCAACCCGGCGATGCCACCGAGGTCGATTTCACCATTTCAATCACTGATTTGCCCCCCTCCCGGCGGAAATCGACGCGGTCAAAGATTTCGCTGATGACGTGCAGACCTAGGCCGCCGATGCGCTGGCCGATGGATGGCGTAACAACCAGTTTGGCGAAGTCTTCGTTGGTGATGCCTTCGCCGTGATGCTCGATGAGGACACGGACCGACTCTGCATCCGACTCGATGCGGCAGCAGGCGGGGCGCTCGCTGCTGGTGGAGCAGTAGGCGTATTTGCAGATGTTGCTCATCACCTCATCACAACCGAGCACGATGAGACCCGTGAACTCATCGCGGATGCCGTGGTAAGCGGCCCAGACTTCAATGAACTCGCGCACGAGACGCAGCGTGTCAGGATGGCAGGCCAGCGCGAGTTCTGAGGGTGGCGGTGGGGAGTGATCGGTGATCGTCAGCACGGTGGCGTCGTCCTGATAACTCGCTCCATAGGAGAAGGTGCGCCACTTTTCGACTAAGTGGCCCAGGAAGTCATCGCGGCCAGCGGCCTGTTGCAATGCGGCCGAAAAACCCTGGTCCTCGAAGTATTCTCCGGAACTGTTTTGTACTTCAAGGATGCCGTCGGTGAAAAGCATCCAGTGGCGGCCAGTGCTCAAGGGCAGGACGCATTCATCGTAGCGCACGGCGCAGGCAATGCCGAGAGGCGCGTTGCCTGGTGCAGGAACTTCCTTCCACGCCCTGCCATCAAACACCCGGGCTGCTGGAAGGCCGGCACAGCAAAGCTGCACCTGACGCGTTTTCGGGCAGATAAGCATGGCATTGATGGCGATGAAGCGCCCCGCCTTCATCACTCCGCACAGACGTTTGTTCAACGTCGTCATCCATTCGGCGAGATTCATCGAGGCGCACAAATGCGCGGTAGAAGCGATCAGTGTGGTGCCACGGGCCATGTCGAGCGCGGCGGGTAGGCCTTTGCCGCAGACATCGCCGACGCCGAGGAGGATTTTGCCATCGTCAATCTGGTGCCAGAAGTAGAAATCACCGCCCACTTCGCTTGCAGGTTCATAAAAGCTCTCCACGGCAATGTGATCGAGTCGAACCTGAGGCGCTGGAAGGAATGAGTTCTGGATTTCCGTTGCCAGGGAGAGCTGCTGGCGGTTTTCCGCCTCCTGGATGGCTTTTTTCTGCGATTCGAGCCGCAGCAAGGTCACGGCAATGAGGCTGCCGAACGTCTCGAATATCTCCACGTCCTGCGCGTTGAAGGCGGCGCCATGATTCGGATTGATGGCCTGCATCACACCCAGACAGTGCTCACCATCCAGCAGCGGGATGGTGAGCATCGCCCGTGTGACAAGGTCGGATTTGTCCGCGGACGGGCGGAAATGACGGGGGTCGCTGAGCGCGTCCTCGATGTTGACGACTTTCTTCGTCGCATACACATCGCCTGCGATCCCCTTCCCTTTTGGCACGCGGACTTCCATCACGTTGACGGGATCGAGTGTGGAGCGGATGAGCAGATCCTCAAGCGGCCCGTCCGGCAGCAGGATGGAGCACACCTCGCAGTCCATGACCTCGCGGGACTGTTTGAGGATGTGATCGACAAGCTCGAAAAGATTTCGTGTGCTACTCAAACGCCGCGCCACATCAATCAGCACGTTCTGACGTGAAGCGATGGGCTGAGGGCTACTCACGGCGCTTGAGAAATTCGAGGATGCTTTTTTTCTTTTCCTCCGGGCTGGCACTTTCAGAGGGTATGGGGCTGGCTCCTAATTTTGGATTAGGCTTCGCGCCAGTTTCATGCTCTTTGATCCGCACAGGGTAGGGGGCCTGGGTGCGGCGTATGTGCTCGATGATCTGCTCCTTGGTGGGAACTTCGTTCTCCTTGCTGCCATAGATCAGGCGGCTGGGCTTTTCGGCGAGCGTGCCGGTGATGTACTCGCCCCAAATGACTAGGGCGTTCATCTCCTCGACCAGCGTGTTGACCTTGCGCATAGTGGTGTCGAGATTCTTCTCCAGCCCAGGGCCGGAGGCGCTTTCGCCGCCTGCGAGGAGTCTGTGCAGATCGTCCGTGATCTCCTCGATCCGTGTCCGCAGTCCAGGCTTTGCATTGGTGCCGGTGATGGTTTGATTCAGTTCCTTGGAAAAGGTTTCGAGGTTCGCGAGGATCGCATCCGCACGGTTCGCGAGACCTTTGTCGGCCGCGCCTTTGGGGCCTTTGACGAGTTCCTGGATACCGGTGGCGGTTTCTTCGAGCTTGTCTGCCACGGCGTTGAGCTTCTGGCCGAAGCCGGGTGTTTTACCGTCACCGGCAAAGACGGTTTTCAGCTCCTGCGTGAAGGATTCGATGTTGGCGAGAGAGTCGGTGATTTTCTTGGAAGCATCGCCCTTGCCGAGTGGATCGGTGATCTTTTTGATGTCGGCGGTGATCGACTTGATGTTGGCGATGATGACATCGCCGCCGGGAAGCATCATCTCCAAAATGCTGCCAAGGCTGTCGGAGGTGAGCTTCACACCATCAGCCAGCAGTCCACCGTCATCATTCTCACGCACGAGGCCGATGTGCTTCTCACCGAGCATGGATTCGGCGCTGATCACGACATTCACATGCGCGGGAACCGGCGTTTTTTCAAAGATGGCGATGTGAACGCGGACCGGACGGTGTGAAACGAGGCGGTCGGCGGGCGCGAGGTGCTCGATGCGTTCCACGATGCCGATTTTGTCTCCAGAGTAGAGCACGTTCGAGTTGCGGTGCAGGCCGGTCACATCCTCAAAATCCACGGAGAAACGCAGGTGCGGTTTGCGCCAGGGATCACCGGAAATGGAGAACACCAATGCTCCCAGCAGCACCAGGGAACAAAGGATG
>JBIKYB010000107.1:0-15495 GCA_044355475.1 Prosthecobacter sp. | reverse complement strand
AGCGACAAGGGGAGAGAAGACGCCGGTGATGCTGAAGCCAACCTGAGCTTCATCCTCCATGGGCATAAGCTGGAGGTCGTGGGTGCCAACACCGGCAACTATCACGGTGCCCGTGCTTACTTCGATGGCGAATACGTTAAGACGAGTTCTTTGAGTGCAAAGTCGCAGGCGAAGATCGTGAAGTCGGCCAAGACGGGCGAACTGCCGGAGGAGTGAGGGCTTGAGAGGCGGGTGTAACCGGGCTATAAGAGCGCCCTGTGCGCCAACCGTCTGTCATGACTCCCCATCCGCCGTTTAAACGCCGTCAGATTCTCAAACTCGTCGCGCTGACGGTGTTTGGGACACTGGCTGCTTGGTATCTGGCCGCGCTGCTTAGCTTTGCGGGGAACTCGTATGGCTTTAACAACCGCTTCTCAGAGATCGCGCTGGAGCATCACTGGTGGTACCTGGTTTGGAGCAATCTGGTGGTGCTGAAGGGCTATCTTCTCGTGGCCGTGGGCTATGTGGCGCTGATTTATCCGTTGGTGCGTCTGTGGGGCAAGGCGCGCTCCTTTGGGCGCTGGGGCATCGTATGGCGCACGCTGCTGTTTGCGGGCCTGCTGTACGGATTCTTCATCTTCAAGTTGATGCTGGAGAAGCCGTATTTCGGTGATTACAGCTACCTGCTGGGCTGGTATGACGCGATTGGGCAGTTCTGCGGCAATGGAGCACAGACAGCGGTGCATGGGCTGATCACGCAGGTGTTTCCGATCACGGCGATGACTGCGGCGGCGGGCTTTTACCTGTTTGAACTGAGAAAATTCTTCGCACGGGCGGCGCGGCCGATGCTGTTCAGCTTTGCGACGGTGCTGGGCGGGCTGGTGCTGCTGGCGGTGAGCGGTTATGGCATCAATCGCCTGCCAGAGGATGACGCGCTGCTGGCGGGTGGCAAGAAGCGGCCCAAGAACATCTTGATTCTCGGTTCCGACTCGCTGCGGGCGGATCATTTGTCCTGCAACGGCTACCACCGCCTGACCTCGCCGAACATCGACCGCATTGCGGCGCAAGGGGTGAATTTCCAACGCTGTCTGACGCCGATCGCCTCCACGCTGGAGTCGCTGACGTCGATGTTTTCCTCACAGTATCCGCACTCGCATGGGGTGCGGCACATGTTCCCAAACCGGGCGATGGTGGACCAAGCGAACCGTGAGGCTCCTTCGTTGGGTGGAGCCTTGCAGAAGCTGGGCTATGACACGGCGGTGATTGGTGACTGGTGCGCGTGCGGATTCAATGAGCTGCCGATGGGCTTCAAGGACATCATCGTCTCCGACTTTGACAACTTTCGTGTTTACCTGAGCGAGGTGGTCTTTCTCCATCATCAGATCCTGCCGCTGTTCTTCGACAATCGTGTCGGCCACAGCTTGTTCCCGAAGCTGAAGTCCTTCGCGAATTACATGACGCCGGAGGTGGTGACGGACCAGGTGATCGACCGGCTCAAGCAACGCGCGCAAGACGGTCAGCCCTTCCTGATGCTGGGCTATTATTCCTGCACGCATCTGCCCTACAAGACGCCAACGCATTACGCGAAACTGTGGACGGACCCGAAGTATGACGGCCCGCACAAGCACGAGCTGGCGCTGAATGTGGACGAGTTCATCGGCAACACGGACATCAACGACAAGTGGAGCAAGCTGCCGCCGCAGGAGGTGGCGCAGATCACCGCGCTCTACGACGGATGCACGCGCATGTTTGACGACTCCGTGGGCCGCGTGGTGAAGGAACTGGAGCTGCTGGGCCTGATGGACGACACGATCATCCTCATCACAGGCGACCACGGTGACGACCTGTTCGAGCCGAACTGCACCTTCGGCCACGGCACGACCTTCAACGGCGGCGATCAGGCGAATCATGTGCCGGCCATCTTGCACATCCCCGGTCTGGAGCAGCCGCAGAAGCACACGCAGATCACTCGCACGATCGACTTCGCGCCGACGCTGCTGGATCTGGTCAAAGCGCCGCCCGAGTCACGTTTCGAGGGTGCGAGCCTGGCTCCGCTGATCCGTGGTGAGAAGAAGAGCCTGGATCTGGCCTACTTCGGCGAGACGAGCTACTTATTCTTCCGCCGGAAGATCCCCGGCGAGGAGCCGCTGTTCATTCCGCCGATGGATGAGACGACGTTCATCGATCCCGACTTCGACTTCCACTTTGTACTCAAGGACAAGTTCCAGGACGCGGTTTTGAAAACGAAAGAGCACTGCGTGCGCACGGAGCGCTTCAAATATGTGCGCACACCGGGCATGCGGCATTCCATCGAGCGCCTTTTTGACCTGCGCGACGATCCGCACTGCGAGAAGGACATCAAAAAGCAGTATCCTGAAGTGAGGGCACGTCTCGCCGCCGCCTTGGACCGCTGGCTGACCACGCACCAGCAGAGTACCACGCAGGAAATCTACGGCATCCTGGGCGAGGAAACCCTCCAGCCTGCCGCCGCGCCGTGAATGATGCCGATCTGCCACATCTGGTCATAGGCGCGTGCATGAACGTGCATCGCGCTCTCGGCCCTGGGCTGACGCGTGACGCCTATGAGGAATGCCTGGCGCTTGAGCTGCGGGAACTAGAGTTTGATCTCGCGCGTCAGGTGCCGCTGGAATTCGATTATCGCGGCAAGCGGGTGAAAACCGCCACCCGGCTCGATTTTGTCGTGAACGGTGCCCTGCTGCTGCAAGTCCGGGCGCAGGAGGCGGTCACGAAACTGGAGGAGCAGCAATTCGAGTCCGTGTTCAAGCTCAGCAAGCTGCGCTCCGGGCTGCTGGTGAATTTTAACGTGCTGACGCTGCGCAAAGGCATTCGCCAGATCATGCGCAAAAGACGCGAGGAGTCTTGATCTCCCCTCAGCTCGCTATTTTTGCTTTTGAACCGGTTTGCCCTTCACCGGCTCGGGCTGTTTACCGCAGCGGGGCAGGATGAAGACCGCGAGCATCAGCGCTACTGCCGAGGCAGCGATGATCATGTATTTCTTGTTGTCCGGCTTGCTGGCAGAAGGTGGCTTGCGCGGAGGCGTGTAGGTCTTGCGTTGAACCGGTGGTGGCGTGCGGCGTCGTGCGGTGGCTGCTGCAACATGAGGACCGGGGGTAATGGGGATGGTGCTCGAAGTGGCATTTCGAGCGCCAGGCTGCACGGCTGGCAGCACTACTGGTGCCGAGACTGGAGGGGCGCTGAGCGTGATCGGCGGCGTGCTGGAAACGGCCTCCGTGGGGCTCTCATCTCGGGGCGGTAGCTCGGGCAGGGTAGGAGCCTCGCGCCGCTCAAACAGCTCACGAGCTGCCGCCGCCTTGCGCGGGCGCCGCTCAGCATCGGCAGCCATGAGATGCATGACCCACGCACACATCCAAGAGGGCACATGACCGGCCAGCTTTTGCAACGGTGCCAGATCGTGGCCGATGTGCTTGTGGCGGATCTCTTTGAGGGCACGACCGTCAAAGGGAGGGCGGGCGGCTAGCGCCTCATAAAGCACACAGCCCAGCGCATACACGTCCGTGCGGCGGCGCGTGGTGCCGTCCACCCACTGTTCCGGCGCGGTACAGCGGTAGGCGCGGACCTGCGCTTCCTTGCTGTCATCCTTGGTGGCGAATCCCTGGCCGAAGCCGAGCAAGGTCACGCGCCAGTCAGCGGCGGACTTCCCGGTGATGCGCACAAAGTCTGCCCGGATGCTGCCATGCACGACGGCCTGCTCATGCAGCGCGTCCAGCGCGTCGAGAAGCTGCAAGGCCACGACCTCAAATTCCCCGGCGGTCAGCGGTCCGCGCTCCAGCACAGTCTCCAGGCTCTCGCCCGCTGCTGGCGCGGCGGTCACGACGTAAAAGCCCTCCTTGTCCGTCCCAAAGTCCACAGGCTTCTCCAGGTGGATGCTGTCGATGCCTGCAAGCTGATTGAAAAGCTCGGTCAGTCCCTCGATCTCCTGAGCATTTTTTGTTTTGAAGCGTCGAAGGCAGGCTTCCTGCCCACGTTTTTCGTCGCGGATCAGGAACAGCGTGCTGGCGGAATCCTCATCCAGAGGGCGCAAAATCTCAAAACGTGCGGGCATCCTGTAAAACTCGCGCTTGAGAGCGGATCGCGCAAGCTCCTTGCCACACTCCTTGTTTGCAGGCTAGATTTCCTGTTCTGACCTGCATGAGCGACTTTCTTGTCATCGAACACCTCTCCAAATCCTTCGGCTCCCTCCGTGCTGTGGATGATGTGTCGTTGTCGGTTTCCCAGGGAGAGGCCTTTTCGCTGCTCGGTCCCAGCGGCTGTGGCAAAACCACGCTGCTGCGCATGCTGGCTGGTTTTGAGCGGCCTGACAGTGGTCGGATTCTCCTCGGCGGGCAGGATTTGACCACGCTGCCGCCGGAGCAGCGTCCGGTGAACACCGTTTTTCAAAACTACGCGCTCTTTCCGCATCTGAGCGTTTGGGAGAACATCGCCTTCGGCCTGCGCATGAGCCGCCGCTCGCGTGAGGAGATCCGCAACGGAGTGGATCGCATGCTGGAGATGGTACGGCTCTCCGAGCATGCTCGCAAACGACCTTCTCAGCTCAGTGGGGGGCAAAGGCAGCGCGTTGCGATTGCCCGCGCTCTGGTGAATCGTCCCCAGGTCTTGCTGCTCGATGAACCGCTGGCCGCGCTCGATTTGAAGCTGCGCCAGCACATGCTTTTGGAGCTGAACTCCATTCACGAGCAGGTCGGCACCACTTTCATCTACGTCACCCATGATCAGGGCGAGGCCATGAGCCTGAGCGACCGCATCGCGGTCATGAACGAGGGCAAAGTGGAGCAAATCGACGCGCCAGAGGTGCTGTACGAGTCCCCACGAAGCAGCTTCGTCGCCACCTTCATCGGAGATGCGAACTTCTTCACCGGCACCGCCGTGGAATTCCAGCACGAGGGCTACGTCCGCGTCATGATCGAGGGGCTGGGCAGCCCGCTTGTGATCAGCAACGGTTCTGTTTCATCCAATCAGCCCCTGCGCCTCATGGTGCGCCCGGAAAAAATCAGCCTCACGCTCAAGCGTCCGTCCAGCGGGGAGCGTGTGAACGCTTTTCCCGGTATCGTCGAGGACATCGCCTACTTTGGCCCGCACACGCGTTATCGTGTCCGCGCGGGCGAGCATCGCGTCATGGTGCAACTTCAGAGCAGCCGCTTCAGCGGCGGTGTGATCGAGCCTGCGCGTGGCACCGAGGTATGGATGAGTTTTCACCCAGATGAAGGACGTGTGGTGATGCTGGAGGGCGGGAGCGCATGATTTCGCGGCGTTCGTTTTCAAAGCAGTGGCTGCTCACGCTGCCTTCGCTGGCCTGGCTAGGCCTGTTTTTCGTCATTCCGGCCATTCTGATCGTCGTCACCGCGTTTCGTCCGGCGGATCTGCATGGGGGCGTCGGGCCAGGGTGGACGATGGAAAACATTGGGGCACTGAGCGATCCCGTCTGGCTGCCCATCGTCTGGCGCACCGTGGCGCTCAGTGCGGCCACCACTTTCATCTGCCTGGCGCTCGCGCTGCCGATGACCTTCCACATGGCCCGTGTCGGGCCGCGTTTGAGGCAGTTTCTACTCCTGCTCGTGGTCATTCCGTTCTTGTCGAACTTCCTCATCCGCATTTTTGCCTGGAAGTCCCTGCTGCATCCCGAAGGCCCGCTCACGAAGTTGCTCGTGAGCCTTCACCTCGTTTCGGAGGACGCGCTGCTGCTGAACAACGTGGGCGCGGTGCTGCTGGTGATGATCTACACGCAGCTCCCGTTCGCGATTCTGCCCCTTTACGCCGCGGCGGAGAAGTTTGATTTCAGCCTGCTCGATGCGGCGCGTGATCTCGGCGCGGGGCCGTGGCGCTCGTTTTCCAAAGTTTTCGTTCCGGGTGTGCGCCGTGGCCTCATTTCGGCGGCGGTGATGGTGTTTGTCTGCTCGCTCGGCCAGTACGTCATTCCGCAGATGGTGGGCGGTGCATCGGATGAGATGATTGGCAGCAAGATCGCCCAGCGCGTCTTTGCCGACCGCAATCTGCCGCAGGCGAGCGCCTTGGCCGCCGCTTTGATGCTCGCGGTGCTGGTGCCGATGTTGTTGGTGGCCGCGTGGCAGCGTTTTGGCCGGAAGGAGGCCGAGTCATGAGAAAATCATGGTTTCCAGCGCTACTGACGCTCGGCGTGATCGCGTTCCTCTTCGCGCCGCTGGTCGTGCTGATCGTCAATTCCTTCAATGCCTCCCGTTTTGGCGGTGAGTGGGATGGTTTCACCTGGGGCTGGTATGAAAAGCTCTGGGCGGCGGATGAGGTGTGGGAATCTCTCGCTATCACGCTCAAAATCGCTGTTTCCGCCTCGCTGGCCTCCATGCTGCTCGGCACGCTGGCAGCCTATGCGCTGCATCGCTTCCGCTCCGGACTGCAAAGTGCGCATTCCATGCTCATCACGCTGCCGCTGGTCATGCCGGACATTCTCATGGGCATGTCGTTGCTGGCTTTGTTCGTCCTTACCGGCATCGAAACCGGGCTGCTGACGATCTGGATTGCCCACGTCACGTTTTGCCTGAGTTTTGTCACCATGGTCGTGTTGGGGCGGCTGCAAGACTTCGATTTCACCCTGATCGACGCCGCCCGCGATCTCGGTGCTACGCGGGTGCAGGCGGTCAAAAAGGTGCTGCTGCCGCTGCTGCTGCCCGGTGTGCTCGCGGGTGGACTGCTGGCTTTCACGCTCTCGATCGACGACTACGTCATCACCTTCTTCGTCTCCGGTCCCGGCACCACCACGCTGCCGCTCCGAGTCGCCAGCATGATGCGCACCAGCCGCAGCCTGCCGGTCATCAACGCGCTCAGCACACTGCTCATCGCCAGCACCTTCCTGCTGGCCGCCCTCAGTTTCCGGCTGCAACGCCCGCTCAGGAGAGGAAACGCGGGGCAGTAAAACCTGCCACAGTCGGTGATTTTCGCCTGGGCAAGTTGTCCCCTTGATTCACAAGGTTATGCACATATTAACATTTAAATTGTGAAGATGTTTAACAAATGTTAAATAAACCGTCATTCCCATGTCCACCGCGAACGTTCGCCGACATCTCCACGAGACCCGCAACCGCCCCGCCGGCATCAAGAACCGGCAGGACGTGCAGAAGGACTGTTTTCTGCTGCTTTTGAAGCGCTGGATCGGCGGGGCGCTCCTGGCACCGGCCTGCTTGGTCACAGCCATCACGCTCATCGTCATGCTCTGGCGTGCAGTGACGCGGATGGACTTCCTGCGCTCCGAGGAGTTCGTCTTTTTCTCGTTTGGGGGCCTGCTTTGGGCCTTGGCCTATCTGACCGGGCTGCGACCGGTGACGGCCTATGTTTTAGGCCATGAACTCAGCCACTACGTCACCGCCCGCATGTTTGGCGGGCAAATTTTCGACTGGAAGGTCAGTGCGGCGGGCGGCTACGTCGAAACGGACAAGTCGAACACCTGGATCACGCTCGCCCCGTATTTGGTGCCCTTTTACACGCTGATCATCATGGCGGTCTTCGGCTGCATCGGCCTGGCGCTGGACATGCAGGAGGCGCACGCCGTTTCCATCTGGAAATGGACCGTGAACCTGAAGCCGCTTCGCTTTCTTTACGCGCTGATCGGCCTCACTTGGTGCTTCCACGCCACTTACACGGTCAAAACGGTCATCGCCGAGCAGGGCGATCTCAAACGCAACGGCGAGTTCTTCTCGATGATGCTCATTTTCCTCATCAACGCCTTCCTGCTCATCGCCCTGTTCCTTGCCGCCTCGCCCGCGCCGGGACTCGGTTTGGCCGAGGTCTTGCGCTGTTGGTGGTCGGTGGCGGCGGGCATCTTCGGCTGGCTTCTGGGCTGGGTTTGGTGACGCGGCTGGACTTTGCCCGCATCTGTGTCAAATCCGGCTCCCATGCCCGAAGACGCCGAGATTCTGTCCGTCACCCAGCTCACCCGCGAGATCCGCGATGTGCTGGAGGGCCACATCGGCAGCGTGTGGGTCGAGGGTGAGATCAGCAACCACCGCCTGCAATCCTCCGGCCATCAATACTTCACCCTGAAGGACGCCGGAGCGCAGCTTTCCTGCGTGATGTTTCGCGGTGCCGCCGCCCGCAGCACAGCTCGCATTCACGATGGAGCGCTGATGCAGGTGCATGGCGAGATCAGCGTCTATGAGCCACGCGGCCAGTATCAGATGGTCGTCAAACAGGTTCAGGCGAAGGGCAAAGGCTCGCTCCAGGAGCGTTTCGAGGCGTTGAAGCGCCAACTGCATGCCGAGGGGCTCTTTGATGAGGAGAACAAGCGCCCCATCCCGCGTTTCCCGCGTGTCGTGGCCCTCGTCACCTCGCCCACCGGCGCGGCGATCCAAGACATGCTGAACATCCTCACGCGTCGTGCTCCTTGGGTGCGGGTGCTCGTGTTTCCTGTGCGCGTGCAAGGGCAGGGGGCCGAGCTAGAAATCGTCCGCGCCCTCAAAGTGCTCGGCAATGCCGAGGAGTATGGTGTGCCCGAGCCAGACACCATCGTTGTCGGTCGCGGTGGCGGCAGTCTGGAGGATCTTTGGTGCTTCAATGAGGAAAGCCTCGCCCGCGCCATCGCCGCCTGCCCGATTCCGATCATCTCCGCCGTCGGGCATGAAATCGACTTCACCATTGCCGACTTCGTGGCCGATCTGCGCGCGCCCACGCCCAGCGCCGCCGCCGAACTGCTCGCGCCCGATGCCAGTGAGTTGCAACGCCACTTTGAAAGCATCGCCCGCACGCTCAAAGCGCGTGTCAGCACGCTGCTCGATCATCATCAGCACGTCATCGACCTCACCGCCAAAGGCCCGCTTCTTCATGCGCCGGAACGCCTGCTCCAGCAAGCCGAGCAAAGCACCGACGAGGCCGAATCCCGCTTGCGGGACGCCCTGCGCGACCGCTTGCAGACTCTGACCGACGATCTCACGCAAAAGCAGCACATCCTTGCCGCCCATCATCCCCGCGTGCAGCTCGCCGAGGCCGTGCATCGCTCTGAAAGCCTCTCCCAACGTCTGCGACAGAGCGTCCTGCACCGCCTCGACCGCCTCAACGACCGCCTGGAAGCCCGTGGCGAGTTATTGAAGCACATTGGCCCCGAATCCGTCCTCGCCCGCGGCTTCTCCTACACCACGAACGCCGCAGGTCGAGTGCTCACCGACGCGGCGGAAGTGAGCGAAGGTGAGGAGCTGGTCACCCGTCTTGCGAAGGGGGTGGTGCGCAGTTTGGCGAAGTGAAAACCGCCAGCAGGGGGGCATCGTGCCCACGGCAGCGAACCGTATGTCAACTATCGACTCCCGACGCTATCCGGCCCCTTTTCCTGGTCAACTCCTGGAAGGGTAGCGTTATCCATGCCGAGTGCACGCTCGCCACCATGGGGCCTCGGCCTCGCAGGGAGTTCGGCGAATCCACCACCATCAGTTAACGCAACGCCTGGTTGAGACTGTCAGACCCCGTGCCTAGGCCACATCGCTGCGTGCAGCAGCAGAGTCGGAGGCTGGATGACTCGTTCCTGCTCTTTGGCAGGTCGGCAGGTATTTCAGGCTGCCGAGGTGGTGTTTCGCAATTGCTGGGGTTCAGCATGTCAGTGGAGTTTGTGAGCGGCTGCCAGGGCGGATGCCACAGGGGCCGACGCTGCGTAATGCTGCTTGGCATGACCCGCCGAGGATGGCAGCATTCACTCCTTGCGCAACGCTGTCCGCCGCCCCCTAACTCACCCTTCGTGGCCAACTATCGTCTCTCGACACTTTTCCCCATTTGAGACAAGCAAATATTACTTTTTTATTCTTCCAACACCGTTTCACAATGCATAAAATTACAACAACGCCATGAAACCCTGCATCCTGATTGCCCTTATCACTCTTACAACACTGGCCGAGGACGCCAAAGTCAAGCTTGTGCTTACGGATGGAACTACCTACGAAAGTGTGAAAGTCACACGCGTGGAGCCTGATGGTCTGCGAATCATGCATAGTGCAGGTGCCACGAAAATCCCATTTGAGAAACTCACGGAGGAAACGCGAAGACTCTATCCCTTTGATGCTGATAAAGCCGAGGCATTTCGGAAGGAGCAGGGGAAGGCGCAGGCCATGTCCGATGCCAGTTCGAACGCTGCCGCTCAAAAGGTCGCAGCGAAAGAACAGGCAGCGAAAGCGAATGCCGAAAAGCTAAAAAATGCGTTGCTAGTCTATTCACACGCCCATCAGGTGGGAGAAAAGAGTGATATTCTAGTGGAGTGCTTCAGGCCGGCTGGAATTTATGCCAATCCCAACCCAGAAAACCGCCAGACAATATATAGCGGTTTCATTCTGATCACTGGCCACCCAGACATCGCCAAAATCGCTGACAATGATCCGGTTAATTGCCTGGTGTATCCCACCGGCCAAACTCGAAAAATCGGAAGTAGCACTTACAGAGAATATGAATTCATTAAGCGACACAATTGAAGCATCCACGCAGAAAGGGGCATGAGTCGATAGCTGATAGCAGTCAGTTTAGGACAGACTGCAAAAAGTTGACAGATAAACATGGTGCCTGCTGCGCGAAACTGTCACCTTTGTACTCTTCTCGCCGCGGAGCGTGGCTAGGGCGTAACTAGTGGCGGTGCGTGGGCAATTTCTGCCTGTCGGCTTTGTTTCATCGGTTAGAGCTGCCCCATTGCACGCGTAGATGAGCCATGCTCGAAACCCGCCGCTCCATCCTTCACCGCTCCGCCTATGGCATCGGCGGCATTGCCTTAGCCACGCTGTTGCAAGAGCAAGGTCTGCTGGCGACTTCGGAACGCGCTACGGCGCAGCATTTCGACCTCAAGCCGAAGATGCCGCATGGCTTCGGTCAGGCGAAGGCGATGATCTCCATGTTCATGCAGGGCGGACCGAGCCACATGGACCTGTTTGACCCGAAACCCGAGCTGATGAAGCTTGATGGCAAGGAATTCCCCGGCGAGGTCAAATACGACGATGCTGCCGGTGCCAGCCGCGAGGTCATGGGGCCGCAGTGGAAGTTCAAAAAGCACGGTCTGTGCGGCATGGATGTGAGCGAGTTGCTGCCGCACTTCTCCCGCATCGTGGATGACGTCACACTCATTCGTTCGATGCACACCGGCGTGAACAATCACGGCCAGTCCATCTACGCCCTGCTTAACGGCCAGGTCACCGGCGGTCGTCCCACGCTTGGAAGCTGGCTGACCTACGGCCTCGGCTCCGAAAACCAGGATCTGCCCGCCTACGTTGCCCTCACCGATCCACGCGGCGTTCCCGTGCTCGGTGTGGACAATTGGAGCAACGGCTGGCTGCCCTCGCTCTTCCAGGGCACCGTCATTAGGCCCAAGGAGCCGCGCATTCCGAATCTTGACGCTCCGCTAAGCCTCAAAGGCGATGCGCAGGCTCGTTACCTCAACTTTGTCCAGCGACTTAACCGCGAGCACCTCGAAGCCCGCCCCGGCGAGGCCGATCTGGAGGCCCGCATCCAGTCCTTTGAACTCGCCGCCCGAATGCAGACCGCCGCGAAGGAAGCGCTCGACATTTCTCAAGAAAGCGCCGCCACCAAAAAGCTCTACGGCATCGACAATCCCGCCGCCGCCGAGTTCGGGACGCGTTGCCTCATCGCCAGACGTCTCATCGAGCGTGGCGTGCGCTGCGTTTCGTTGTTCACCGGGAATCAAACCTGGGACCACCACTCCAGCATCCTCACCTCGCTGCCCGCCGCCTGCCTTTACGTCGATCAAGGCGCAGCCGCCCTCGTCACGGATTTGAAGCAGCGAGGCCTGCTCGATACCACCATCGTTCACTGGGGCGGTGAAATGGGCCGTCTGCCCGTGATTCAAAACCGCGCCGGTGCCAAGGACCGCAAGTCCGTCGGCCGCGATCACAACACCTACGGCTTCAGCATGTGGGTGGCCGGTGGCGGCTTCAAAGCTGGTCACATGCACGGCGAGACCGACGAATTTGGCCATCACGCTGTCAAAGACGTGGTCAACCACTACGACTACCACGCCACGCTGCTCCATCTCTTCGGCCTCGATCCCAAAAAACTCAGCTACAAGCGCAACGGCGTCGATCAGATCCTCGTGGAAAACCCGCAGGCCCGTGTGGTGAGCGAGATCCTGGCGTGACGGTCGGTGAGGTGAGTGATGCAGGCGAGGGAAGTGAAGTCATCGTCCAAAGCTCGTGCCAGCAGGTGAGATGGCTCGAAGAGACGAGCGGGGCGCCGTGGATTACAGGGGGGCCCTCGTTGTGAAAAGTGACGCTGCGTTGAATTACTTTCATCGTTACATCACGCTGAATCCTGAGAAGGCGGGGTTGCGTGATGGCTTTGCTCTTGGCATCGCGGCTGAACCGGGTCTCAATACCGATGAGACGCTGGAGAGATTCGCTCTGAAGCGCGGGACAAAGTGGTCGAGAGCTTCAGCTAATTATGGGGCTTGGGAGCTGCGGTGCTTTATCCAGAGCGAGCTAAAGCTCTCGACTACTTACCTCAGAGTCCTCGGAATAAAAACCGCCTGCATTCCCGCTGCTTTGGCGGCTTCCAGGCCGCTGTTACCGTCTTCGAGGACGAGGCATTCGCTTGGGCGGATGCCCATGCGCTCCGCAGCCAGTAGGAACATGTCTGGCGCGGGTTTGCCGTGCTTCACGAGTTTCGGCGTGATGATGGTTTCAAAGAGATGAATCAGTCCGGTGGCTTCCAGGCAGCCGCGCACGGTCGGCTCCTCGCTGCCGGAGGCCACGGCCATGGGGAAACGGCCTGCGAGGGACTTGGCAAACTCGGCCACCGGGCGCACCGGCTGCACTTCCGGGATGCGCTTGCTGAAGATTTCCATTTTGAGCTCGTCCACACTCACCGGGTCGATGTTCGTGCCGTATTGGGCATTCAGGATCTTGACCACATCCTGCTCCTTGACGCCCGCGTGCGCGTAAAACACCTCTTCGGTGAATTCAAACGGCGCGTCGTGCTGTTGGAGTGACTCCACCCAAGCGATGTAGTGCAGCGGCATGGAATCGACGAGCGTGCCGTCGCAGTCGAAAATGTAGGCTTGGAAGGGGTGATCGGGGATTTCGAGCATGGGGGAGACGAATGTTGTGGTCTAGGCACCACCGGCGAGGGCGGAGCCGCGCACGAGGAGGTCGAGGAAGCGTTCCTCGAAGGCCTCGTTGCTGCTGATTTGGAGGAAATCGACGCGGTGGCTGGCGCACTCGCGGGCGAGGTTTTCGGAGAAGGCGTCGAAGGTCTCGACGTAGCGCTGCACATCTTTCTTGGTGAGCCAGAAGCGGCGGCGCTCGCCGGTTTCGACCTCGGCGAGTTCGAGTTCGCCCTCCAGCTCGGGCTGGCGCTCTTCGGGATGGATGATCTGGAGGAAGTGATTTTCACCGGGCCAGGCGGAAACGCGTGAAACGGCCTCAGTGGCGCTGCCGATTTCGTGGCCGAAGAAGTCGCTGATGACGAAGATGATGCCGTAGCGCTGTTTGCTGGGCCGGTATTCTTCAAAACAGCGCTTCATGTGGGTCTGGCCGTCGAATTTCAGCTTGGAAACCGCCTGGATGACCTTCTCGATGTTGCCCTGACCGCGCAGCGGCGGCAGCTCCTGATGCACGCTGTCACTCATTGAGTAAATGCTGACCCGCTGCTGGGCGCTGAGCGCCAGATAGGCCAGTGCGACGGCAAATCTGAGCGCCTGCCGCCGCTTCTCGGGAAACGGCTGGGCCATCGAGGTGCTGGTGTCGAGCAGGATGTGCAGGTTCAGCTCCTGCGTTTCCTCGTAAAGACGGACGAACAACTTGTCCAGCCGCGCATACAAGCGCCAGTCGATGGCGCGGTAGTCTTCACGCGGCGTGTAGTGGCGGTAGTCTTTGAATTCACGCGTAAAACCGGTCGCTGGGGTCGATTGCGACCCGCGCCGCATCAACTGCCGCCGTTTTCTCAAACGCAGCGCCAGTACACGCAGCCGGTCCAGAAAGGAGGCGTCGAAAAGGTCTTCGCGTTCGAGGGTTTCGGGCATGCCAGATGGGGTCAACTGCCGACTGCCGCTTTTCTGACTTTGATGCGTCTGGCCTCAAACTCAGCGTGCATGAGTCGGCCCCGCTCAATGATTTTCTTCGGGTCATTGTCGCAGGCCTCGGAAATCTTGCGCCGTGCCGCACGAATACGGTCAATGATGGGGTCAGGTGTTTTCATGGTCTGCCAGGAGTTCGAGCGGGGTGATGAGTCTCGGCGCCGGGAGGCCGAATTCCCGATTCACAGTTTCAATATGGGCCGATTTGCGGGCATTTGCCAGATGAACGCAGTTCCAAGTCAGCAAAATGTCACAGCGATGGATGGAGGCGGCAGCCAGATGAAAGGCGTCCAGTGATGGTCCCTTGGGCATCACAAAGCGCTGCATATACACCTTCGCCAGCTCTCCCACCTCATCGGTGAGTTCAAGCTGAGGCACTTCATCGAGTAATCGCAGGCATTGATCCTGATCGGGATACTCACCCTCTGACAGCTCCTCAAGCACAAAGGCGCTGGTGCGAAGCACATAACGCCAAGCCTGTAAATCCCACCATTCCCGCGTCCACTCCTGCCGGGCCACCATTGTGGGTTCCGGGCGGTAGTTGTGGTAGAAGCTCGGAATGGTGGTCTCGACGTAAACACGGGGTTTGAAATCGGCCTCGGGCATAAAAAGATGCTTACGCCGCCTGCTGCGCTGGCGTTTTCACCTGGTCGAGCAGCTTGGTGATGATGTCGTCCACTTTGATCTGCCCGGCCTCGCCTTCAAAGTTCAGGATGATGCGGTGACGGAGTGAAACGTGGGCGATGGCACGAATGTCGTCGGTGGAGACGGCGGTGGCTCCGTGGATGGCGGCCCAGACGCGGGCACCGCGAATGAGCGCCTGCAAACCACGCGGGCTGGCACCGTAGCTGACGTAGCGCTTCACCTCGGGGATCGCGTCGGGCTGCTCGGGATGGCTGCTGAGGATCAGACGGGAGGCGTAGTGCGCCACGGGGTCAGCGACGGGCATTTGCGAGAGTTTGTGCTGAATCTCCATCAACTGCGGGCCGTTGGTCATGTTGGCGAGTTTCGGCTCGGTGAAGCCAGTGGTGCGGCGGGAGATTTCGACGAGGGAATCGAGGTCGGGGAAGGGGACCTTGATCTTGAACATGAAGCGGTCGAGCTGTGCCTCGGGCAGTGGATAGGTGCCCTCCATTTCCATCGGGTTCTGCGTGGCGAGCACGAAGAACGGCTCCGGCAGCAGATGGCGCTCGCCGCCGGTGGTGACGCAGCGCTCCTGCATGACTTCGAGCAGAGCGGCCTGGGTCTTGGGTGTGGCGCGGTTGATTTCATCCACAAGGAGCAGGTTCTTGAACACCGGGCCTCTTTCATAGCGCAGCGTGCGGTGGCCTTTTTCGTCCTCGCCGACGATGTGAGTGCCGAGAATGTCCGCTGGCATCAAATCGGGCGTGCATTGCACGCGGCCCGGCTCTAGGCCGACGACCTGCGAGAGCGTGCGCACGAGGTAGGTTTTGCCAAGTCCG
>JBIKYB010000373.1:0-4689 GCA_044355475.1 Prosthecobacter sp. | reverse complement strand
CCAACTTGGGGTTGTCCGGCCCCCCCCCCCCGCCACTCCATAGTTAGCCGACGAGGTGAACCTGCGGCATCGGGACGACGAACTTGCCGCCACGGGCGAGGAAGTCCTCCTCGCGCTTCAAGAACTCGGGCATGAAGTGCCAGGGGAGAACGAGGTAGTAGTCGGGCTTCGCGGCGCGAGATTCGTCTTCGGAGATGATCTTGATGTGCGTGCCGATGGTGTAGCTGCCCCATTTGATGGGATTACGGTCAGCGATGAAGGGCACGAGATCGGGCGTGACGTTGCAGAACTGCAAGGTGGTGCTGCCCTTGGTGGAGGCACCGTAGCCGTGGACGACTTTGCCCTCAGCCTTGGCCTTCTGGAGGAAGGCGGTGAGATCGGTGCGGATGCGCTCAATGTTTTCGCGGAAGACGGCATAGGGCGCGTCGGAGTCGATCGCCATCTCGAACTCGCGGATGCGCAGATCTTGAACGCGTGCCGCGGCTTCTGCGGATGGTTTGACCTGGCCGGCATTGGCGACGACGAGGCGGAAGCTGCCGCCGTTCACGTCGTTGAGATGCACGTCGATGACTTCGAGGCCGTGATCGCCAAAGAGGCGCTCCAGCACGGCGAGTGAGTAGTATTCCAAATGCTCGTGGCAGATGGTGTCGAAGCTGTTGATGTCGAGCATCGCGGGCAGGTAAGACTGCTCGAGAATCCAGATGCCGTCGGTGGCGAGCACGTCGGCGATGTCCTGCACGAAAGCGTGCGGATTCTCCAGATCGTAGAACATGGAGATGCTGGTGACGACGCGGGCTTTTTCGGTGGCGTGGACGCTCTTGAAGGCGCGGGCGGTGAAGAAGTCGTTCACGACCTCAAAGCCTTTGGCGCGTGCTTTGAGCGCGACGTCGGAAGGATCGATGCCGATGTGGCGGAGACCCTGTGTTTGGTAGCTGGAGAGAAGCGTGCCGTCGTTGCAGCCGATGTCGAGCACGATGTCCTTGGCCTTGAGCTTGACGGTTTCCTCAACGAGCTGGGTGATGCCGGCGAGGTTGTCGATCATCGACTGGTTGATGCCCGACTCGTAGTAGTAGCGGTGGTAGAGTACCTTCGGCGGCACTGAGTGGCGCATCTGGACGAGGCCGCAGGCATTTTCATCGACGGAGGGGTCGCAGCGCACGAGGTCGAGCGGTACTTTGCGCTTGATGAGTGCGCTTCCGTCCTCGCTGGCGAGGACGCCGCCGATAAACTGGTCGCCGAGGCTGACGACGGGCGTGAGGCTGCGTGAACCGCAGATGCGGCAGGTGTTGCGGGTGATGAGGACAGGTCGGAAGGCTTGAATTGCCATCCGGTCAATTGGCATTGATGCGCGGACGTGTCCAGCCGGAGTTCATCGCACGGCGATCAGGTGCGGGCGGTGGCGCGGTTGTCGAGGAACCATTGATAGGTTTGCGCCACACCAGTGCGGAAATCGGTTTTGGCCTGCCAGCCGAGCTTGTCCAGGCGGCTGACATCGAGCAAGCGGCGCGGATTGCCGTCAGGTTGCGAGGTGTCCCAGCGGATCTCACCAGTGTAGCCGGTGATGCCACGGATGATTTCCGCTGCCTCACGAATGCTGATCTCCTGACCGGTGCCGATGTTGACGATATCGCTGCCACTGTAGTTTTCTAGCAGGAATGCGCAGGCGGCGGCGAGGTCATCGACGAACAGGAACTCACGCGTGGGCGTGCCGCTGCCCCAGAGGGTGACGCTCGGTGTGTTGTGCAGTTTAGCCTCATGAAAGCGGCGGATGAGCGAGGGCAGAACGTGTGAGTGCTCGGGATCGAAGTTGTCGAAGGAGCCGTAGAGATTCGCAGGCATGCCGCAGATGAAATCGCGGCCATGCTGATGGCGGTAACCCTGGCAAAGTTTGATGCCGGCGATCTTGGCGACGCCATACGGCTCGTTGGTGCTTTCCATCGGTCCGGTGAGCAGGCTGTCCTCGCGAATGGGCATTTCGGCTGCTTTTGGATAAATGCAGGTGCTGCCGAGGAAGAGCAGCTTCTTCACGTCGAAGCGATGCGCGGCGGAGAGGACGGCGTTTTGGATTTGCAGGTTGTCGAGCAGGAAATCGACAGGCTGGGTGTAGCTGGCCTTGATGCCGCCGACCTTGGCGGCGGCGAGAATGACATAGTCGGGGCGCTCAGCGGCAAAGAACGCGTCGGTGGCAAGCGGATCACGTAGATCGAGCTCGGCCTTGGTACGGGTGATGACCTGCCATTGGGGCTGCGTGGCGTAGTGACGCAGCAAAGCGCGACCGACGAGGCCGTTATGACCAGTAATGAACAATTTTCCTTCCATGGGAACCATGCTGCTCGTTTTAGCGGGCGAGTTTGCCGGTGTCCAGCGGAGCTTCTTTTTTGCTGTCGGCTTGGCCGATGAAGAAGAATGGCGACCCCTACGAGAATCGAACTCGTGTCGCATCCGTGAAAGGGATGTGTCCTAACCGCTAGACGAAGGGGTCGTTTGAGCGGGCATTGATAGTGCGTTCAAAGCGTGATTGCGCAAGGGAAAATTCAGCGAGTGTGAAAATCTTGCGCAAACCCGCATTGAGGGGCCTCTGCATCAGGCAAAATTGAGGGAAGGCTTAGAACCATTGGCTGGGTGTTTGCTGCATTAAATAGAGCAGGAAAAACCTTGAACTAACCGGCGTTGATATTTAAGATCAACGAATTAATAATTTGATCTGATTGAGAATATATGAGCAAATCTAGATTTTTTAGAATGAATTGCTATAGTTCCGGCTCGTCCTGCCAGCACTAACGATGAGTTTCTCGTTTCGAAATCTGTTTCAGCGTGATGCCGCTTCTGAAGCGAACGGCCATCCCGCTGCATCGGCTTCAATGACCGCTCATTCAGGTTTGGCAGGCGCCAAACTACCCGGTCATTCCATGCAAGCCACTTTACCTGCGTCGCCCTCCAATTCGCCGTTTCAGATCGGCGGCAGTCCCTTGTTCAAGACCATGGGCAATGAGCCGGCTGTGGCTCCTCCGATCAATTCCAGCCAGGGAATGTCTCCGTTCAGCATCAATGGGGCCGCTCCCACCAACACACCGCTGACAGTTGGGGACGTGATTGGACATTTGCCCCCTGAAGTGGTTCGTGCCGGGGCTTTGCCAGCCGAGCAACCGCTGGCGTTGCCGCCTGCGCTGCTTGAAAACGCGCTGCGCAGCGGCCAAGCGGCGTTGCCGGTGTTTGAGCTGTATCGTGTGTGTCCAGCGCTGTTTCAGACCCCGATTTCTCCACAGGATCCACGCATGGTGCCGCTGCCAGCGGCCAAACTGCCGGGATTGATCGCCCAAGCCAGGGAAGGGCAGGGAAATCAGCCATCTCCATTCTCTCAAGCGCAACCTCCGTCTCCATTCGCGGCGACTCCGCCAGCAAAGCCTTCGCCATTTTCGATGACGCCTGCTGCTGAGGCGACTCCAGGATCACCTTTCCAAGCAGCAGCGCCTCCCCCAGGTGGCCCTGCACGCTTCCCCATGAGCCCGTTCGCGGCGGCGCAGAGCGAGCCACCGGCGGAGGCACCACGGCCCATGGCAGCGGAAGCCGCTCCCATGGCGAGTCCGTTTGCGAGCCTTGCAGGAGCGCCTCAGCCATCGGTTGCCAGTCCTTTTGCGATGAGTCAGGCAGCGCCCACTTCCGTGGCACCAGCGCAGCCTCCTGCCAGCCCCTTTTCGTTCGGAGCTGGCGGTTCGCCCTTTGGCGCACCGCCTCAGGCTGCATTCCTGCCTGCTCAACCAGCGCCATTCCTTTCATTTGGCGCTGCTGTCGCGCCGCCACCTCAGGCAGCACCCGCGCCTGCCGAGCAGCAGCCAACTTCGATCACCGGCCTGTTCACACCCAAGCCGCAGGAGCCAGCTGCGGCTCCTGCTCCGAGTCCGTTTGGTGCGCCCTTTGCCGCAGCTTTTAAAGATGCCGCGCCCGCAGCTCCCCAGCAGAATTCGGCCCCACAGATGCCTTCATCGCCTTCTGGCATGGCAAAACTCGGTTTTGCCGCAGCGCTGAGCGGCTACAGCCTGGAGGAACTGGGCTTCAATCCCGCAATGGTGCCGGCTTGGATCACCACCAGCCTGTCTGCCAGCACTTTGAGCGCCCAACTGTCATCGGGGCAGGTCATGGTAGAGCTCGGGGCGCTTGTGGAAGGGCTGTCTGATGTCGGATTCCGCAACACACTCTCCTCCGCCAAACGCGAGGCGCAGATTCGTCTGCCGCAGAACGAGGTCTTTCACGCGCTCACCGCCGCCACAGGTTCAGCGCAGGCTTTGGGTGGTGGAGTCGCTGCCGCATCGCCGCAGCCAGCACCTTCCGCGAATTCCTTTTTCGTCCAGCCAGGCGCTGCACACGGGCAGCCTAGTCAAGTTGAGGCTGCACCACAGTCCATGTTCGCTTCTCAGCCTGCGGCTCCTCAGCAAAGTCCGGCACCGCTTTTTGCTGCCGCCGCTCCCGCTGATCCTGGCCTGAATCAGCCGCCAAGCCAGCCTTTCACACCCAAATTTGGAGCGTCGCTCAATCCATTCAACCCTAGCCAGCCAGCCAGCGCCCCAACCGCCGCGCCTTCGCTTTTCACCCCGCCGCCAGCCGAGCCAGCGGCTCCGCAGCAGGCGGTGCCGTCATTGTTTGCTCCGACTCCTGCGGCATCCCCGGCTCCCTCGTTGTTTCAGACTTTCG
>JBIKYB010000372.1:0-4717 GCA_044355475.1 Prosthecobacter sp. | reverse complement strand
CTCAACCCGGATACCGAAGTTAAAGAAGGCATCGTTTGGCGCTGAAGGCGTGGTTACTTGGGAGTGCGAACAAACAAGCGCCCGACGACCATGCACCAAACGATGCAGGGGACATTGCACCCCGTTTTCAGATCCCGCCAACTCCTTCTTGCCTCCACCGCCAAGCCCGTCACGCCCTTCGGCGGGCTGGTGAGCCTCATTGAGTTCTTCAATGCTTTGAAGCTCGGCGAGGTGCTCGGGCGGCTCATGCCCTTCAGCTACACGAGCCCCAACGCCATCCTGCCTGAGCAGACGTTGCTGGCCTTCATGATCTCCATCATCGTCGGGGCGCGGCGGCTGGCTCACACCGACTGGTTGCGAGCGGACCGGGCCCTGCATGCGATGCTGGGCTTCGACCGCTTCCCGGGCACCGACACGGTGCGCAACCTCCTCAAACGCTTCACCCAGCCGATGATCGAGGCCTTTTGGCGTCCGCTCTGGCGCTGGCTTCTGGTGCAAGGTTGGACGGTGCCGACGGAAGGTTGGAGCCTGGACATGGATAGCACGGTGTTCCAGCGCAGCGGTCATCAGGAAGGGGCGGAGCGTGGCTACAACCCATCGCGTCCGGGGCGGCATACGCATCACCCACTGCTCGCCGTGCTGGCGGAGGCCCCGCTGGTGTTGCATGGTTGGTTGCGCAGCGGCAAGGCGGGCTCGGCGCGTGGCGTGGTGCCGTTTTTGCAGGAGGCGCTCGCTTTGATGCCTGCGGATTGGAAGTTGCGCACGGTGCGGGCCGACAGCGGCTTCTTTGACCAAGCCTTGCTCGGCTTTTTGGAGGAGCGCTCGCTGCCTTACATCATCGTGGCACGCATGACGCGCTCGCTCAAGGCGGCAGCGGCTTCGATCAAGGACTGGACGCCGCTGGATGCGCACTACAGCACAGCGAGCATCCAGCTCCAACTGCACGGCTGGAGCAAGCCGCGACGCTTCGTGTTCATCCGCGAGCTGGAGCGCGCGGACAAGAGCGCGGTGGGCCGTCGGCTCATCGAGGTGCCCGGCTACACCTACCGCATCTTTGTCACCAACCGCGATGAGGAGCCCGTGACGCTCTGGCGCGACTACAATCAGCGCGCCTGTGTGGAGCAACGCATCGAAGAACTCAAAAACGACCTGGCTGCCGATGGGTTTTGCATGAAGCAGTTCTTCGCCACGGAGGCCGCGTTTTTGAGCGTGCTCTTCGCGTTTAATCTCCTGAGCCTCTACCAGCAAGCCGTCGGCACACGCAGCGAGAGGCACTACCAACGCCCGGCGACGCTGCGCAGCTCCATGTTCCTCGGCGGAGCCATCCTGGGCAATCGGGCACGCCAACCAGTGCTCTACATCGCGCAAAGCTGGGGTGGAGCCGAGAAGCACAAGCCCTTGATCGACAAGGTCTTGGAGTGGCGAAAACGAACTTCGCCGAAGTTGCCCTCAACACACCCGCCTACCGCCAATACAAAACTCAAAAACGCCGCTTAACTTCGGAATCCGGGTTAAATATTCAGGTTGGTATCACGCGGAAAAAGGCAGGCAAAACGCGGATTTTTTGGTCCTCGGAACCGCTCGCAAAAATGTACCCCCTATCCAGAGGTGCCCCGAAATGTGCGAAACTTGGATTAACGATTGTTTGGAAACCATCCCCAACGGCGCGAAGCGCCCCGCCCCTACCTTCTCAATGCATTGATCAGCTCGTCGATCTTGTTGGCGGTTCTGACCCGGCGGAGACGACCGTCCACCACACCATGTCCGAAAGTGTCATTTTTCAAGCAGGCACTAAGGCAAGCATCGCGACGCAATCCATGAAAACGATCTCGTTTTTGGCCAAGAGACCCGCCAAGCTCTGACGGGGATGAAGTTCCACGCTGATGACCTCCAGGTCGTCATGCGAGGGTGCCGCCACTCGTCTGGCCCTTTTGGCATGAAAGTAATAGGCCTGGCCGCAGCCATAGTTCGCATGGACAACGAGTTTTTTCAGCAGCGCCCACTCATCAGAGACATATCCCGTTTCTTCCAACAGCTCTCGCTGGGCGGCTTCGAGCGGCTGCTCGCCTGCATGAATACCACCGCCGGGAAACATCAGGCCAACGGCTCGGGCACCGTGCTTGTAAAGACGCACCATCACCACATCTCCACCTTCCGTTTCGGCATAAATGATGGCGTAATCCGTCACCCATGCCTGATGGAAATCCTCAATTTGGCGACCATCTGGAAGCAGCACACGTTGCCGCTCGATCTCAAGAAAGGGGCGCGCACTGTAAACCACCTCGCTGTCTAGGATCTGCCAAGCATGAACACTCTCATCCATGACGCAAAGGACTTACCAGGGAGTTATTCTTTCCAGCACCAGAATTCCATTGCATCCGGCGTTTGTGAAAACTGCGAATGACCTTGGACAACACGTCCGTGCCCTGCGGCGGGCAAGGTCTGCGCCAGAGGTCTGGCTTCAAGCCATGCTGATTCAGGTAGGCAAGACCATTGGGCTTCCAAAAACGCCCTCGCACGCTTTCGACGTAGGTGAGGTGGAAGGGGGAAGAATCCGTTAGGCTGAACTGCTTGAAACTCGGGTCCAGGGCATCATCACGCATGAGAGCCTCGGTGCGCCAGATGTTCTCAGCAGCGGAAGCCAGCTTCATGAGATACGAGCGCCGGAAAATACCCGCGTGAAACCCAGGGCATTCCATTCGACCCCGGATAGGCGACAACCAACTGCCTGCGGAAAGTGCAGCCCCGCCCACAGCCACATGATAGAGGCTCACAAAGTCGCCGCCAGCCTGATCAAGCTGCGACACGAGGCCTTCCATCCAGCCAGCGGGAACAGCCTGATCGAGAAAGAAATCGTCCAAGAGGAAGGCCACAAACTCACTTGGAATCTTCTCCAGCGCGGCATGAATGGTTTCCCCCCAGGAGCGGTCAGGCCCGACGGCTAGGGTGTTGACTTCGGGATGATCAAAGCGCTGGAAATTGGAGACCAGATAAAGCGGGCGCGGTGCCTGAGGCCATTGCTTCTCGAAAAAGTGGAAAAAGAACGGCCAAAGATCGCTGTAGGCGTCGCACGAGCTGACGATCACGGAGCAAGTAGGGGCGGGCATAGAGGAATTCATCGGTAAAGGCGTCCCACCTGTTTTTCGATTTCGAGAAAACGGGCCAAATGCCCGGAGAAAAGGCTCTCATCATAGCTCCAGTCAAAGTTTTGGCCCATTTCAGTTCCTGAGTAGATGGTGAGGCCACGGTTTCCTGAAGCGGCGGCTATCAGGGTTCCAATGCTGCCGTTGGCATCTGGCGGGACGGGGCCATGTTTCAGATTCAGAATCGTGCAGCCTTTGCTGAAGACGATGTTGCATGAAGCCTGTCCCAGCGGAGAGAGAATCAGAGGGGTACGACGAAACAGCCGGATCTGCTCTTTGAGCGGCATGCCGGTGAGCTTAACCTCGATAAGGTTCGGTATCAGCGACTTTGCGGCCGCAAAAATGCGCTCCTCGTTCAGGAGGCGGCGATTCGGGGCGTCCCGTCGCGTCAAAAAAACTGGCGGCCCCGCAGGCTGGTCCTCCGCCTCGGCATAACGTCCGGCGCAGTCGCGCAGCTCGTGCAGTTTTGCCGGCGGCGCGATGGAGGACTGGTGGGAGGCGAAGCGCACATGCAGCAGCCGTTCCACCTGCAGCGTTCCGGCGTCGCAGGCAATCAGGCGGTCATCGGGAAAGCCGAGCATGCGCAGATGCTCGCGCTGCCAGCGGATATGATGGCCGGTGAGTAGGATCTGATAATCCCCGATCTCACTCAGGAGTCCGCGTGCTGCCAGCAGGCGCGGCAGGTGGTCTAGCATGAAATGGCCGCGGTTCTCATGATTGGGGCCCGTCAGATGGAAAACAGCCCCTTTAAACTTGCGAGCCAGAGCGCGTATTGGGCGGCGAATCTTGTAGAGGCCAACGCGCTCGTGATTCGGAAATAGCGAAGGCGCGAAAAAGCGTCCGTCTTGCAGGAATACAAAGCCTTGATCCCCGGTGAGGATGGCATCAGCGATGTCGTAGCAGCACCACTCAGGCCAATCATAGTCAACGTCCTGCCGTAAATAGCCATGGAAAGCCGCCTCCAGAGAGGTGTCCCGCTTGCAGCAGCCCGCAGGCTGGAGTTCATTAATTTTGACCGAGGGGGGGCATTCCTGACAGAGTGGCAGAGCCACCTTTAGCCGTCGTTGCAGGCTGGTATAAGTGTCATGGATGAAACGGCTAGCGCTGGTCATTTGCTTTTGCACGCTTAAGCCTGAGAACACAACGCGTCCATCAAATCTTGGCCGCGCAAAAAGGCCCTGACAGCAGGCCATTTCGCCCTTGCGCCATCAGCCACCACTCTCTACCATCCGCGCCGCATGACCCTCGAAGAAAAGCTCTACACATCCATTTACCGCATTAGAAGAGTGGAGGAGGAGGTGAGCGCGGTCTATCCGCTGGATAAAATACGCAGTCCTGTGCATCTATCCATCGGTCAAGAGGCGGTAGCCGCTGGGGTATGCGAGGCGCTGGGCAAGGATGATACGATTTTTGGCACGTACCGCAGCCATGCCACCTATCTCGCTAAGGGCGGCAACATGCGCAAGATGATCGCCGAACTGTACGGCAAGGACGCGGGTTGCTGTCGTGGTAAGGGCGGCTCCATGCACCTCATTGATCCGAGTGTCGGAGCTCTGGGCGGCTCCGCCGTAGTC
>JBIKYB010000349.1:0-5288 GCA_044355475.1 Prosthecobacter sp. | reverse complement strand
AGCGTGCTGATGAAGTCCGCAGCGCGGGAAATCTGCTCCAGCGGCACGCCGAGTTTGCGCGCGAGGATGGGGTAGCGCTTGTTGGCGAGATCGTCGATGTATTGATCGACCAGCCGCCAAGCGAGGCTCTGTTTCTTGCCCAGACGCTCAAGCTGGACGAGCAGGCACTCGCGCAAATCCTCGGAGCCAACACCAACAGGATCAAAGCTCTGAAGCATCCGTTTAGCCGCGATCAACTGGTCGATGGGAATCGCGTGCTGAAGGCTGAGGTCATCGATCTTGGTGTTGAGGAAGCCACGGTCGTCGAGATTGCCGATGAGAAACTCGATGTGGGGGGCCAGCGTGGCCTTCGCATCTGAAGTGTGGAGTTGGGAGAGTAGATGCTCCTGGAGCGTCGTGGGTGCCACGATGGAGTCCATGAGGAACTGCCAGCGCTCTTGGTCGTCACTGCGGCGCGTGGCAGTCTGCTGGCGGCTTTGCTGCCAGTACTCGCGCCATTCATCGTCCATGCGAGTCAGGGAGTCGATTTCGGTGTCATCCACGCTGCGATCGTCAGGATCGTTGGGAATGGCGTCTTCGATCGAATTTTCGGGCGGCTCCAGTTCCAGGACGGGGTTGATCTCCACCTCCTGCTGAATGATCTGGCGCAGTTCCAAAGTCGGGGCCTGCAAAATCTGCAAGCTCTGCTGCATCTGCGGCCCGATGGCGAGCTTCTGCGTCTGAATCTGGTGGAGTCCCTGGTCGGCCATGAATGGTTGTGAAGCAGCGAAGCGCAGCCCAACTTCTTAATCAAGCAAACATCAGGCCAGCGGATGATTTATTTTCAAATATCGAAAAAGAGATGCTGCTGGCATGAAATGCAAAGCCCCGGCGGCTGCCGGGGCTTTGACGTGGGGATGAGTCGAATGAGTCCCAGGCTCAAGGCACCTCGAAGACTTTTTGTGTGGTCGGATCGAGCGCCAGGGAACCGCTTTCCAGACCGGTGATGTCGAGTTCCTTGTAAGGTGGGTAGGGGCTGATGACACGCCCGGGCTTGGCGGTTTTGCGACCTTTCAAGAAGGAGCTGGAACTGCCGCTGGAGACCGTGGTGCCGGGTGACTGCTCACGCGGCATGGATTCGGAGCGTCGCGTGGTGACAGGTGGCGGCGCGGGTTCTTGCGGCTTGGGCGCTGGGGGAAGTGTCTGGGGCTTGGTGGCAGGTTTTGAAGTAGTCTTTGGCGGTGTCTGGCTTACCTTTGGCGGTGAGTAGGTGCGCGAACTTGGAGGTGGGGTTTTAAGCTGTGGCGCGGGCTGCTGCGAGCGCGTGGCCGGAGTCGTGGGTTGCTGCGGTGGGTAGCTGTAGCGCGGCTGTGACTGGCCCTGTGGCTGCGGATATTGGTAGCCAGGCTGCTGCGGCTGCTGATAGCCAGATCCTGGCTGTGGGTAGTTTGGCGCAGCCTGCTGGCGCGGGGTGGATTCGAGGCTGTAGCCACCGTTTGGACCGTAGGCAGGCGGCGGATTGTCCCATCCCGTCGGATTCTGCCCATAGAAGATGCGGCGCACGACCTCGCTCATGCGTTTGCCGAACTTCGGCAGGAACTCGATGGGGTTTTCATACTGCTTCTGCGGCTGCTGCGGGTAGCCGTAAGCGGGGGCACCATATCCGGGTGGTGGCTGCTGATAATTCGGCGACGGCTGGTTGTATTGCGGCTGCGCGTAACCATTCGGCTGCTGCGGATAATAGCGCTGCTGGTTTTGAGCCATGGAGGTCGAGGCGATGGCAAGCACGGCGCAAAAACTCAACCGAGGGCTGATGCACAACCCCGCGCGAGTGGTTCGATTTTTCATAATGCTTAATAGTTCTTAAATTTCTGGCTTCTTCAAGCGGCATTTTCCGCCTTCCAGGCCCAGAGATCGTTGCGGGCAGATAGACGAATGCGGCTGAAGTTTGTTCAGCCGCATGGTCAATGTTGTGATGAAGTTCTGACTTTGCCGCGCTGGATCAGGCCAGTCGCGCGTCGATGTCCTTCTCCAGCCAGGCCCACATGCTGTCCAATCCCGCGCTGACCTTCGTCTTCGCGGCGGCGAGTTCATCTGCACTGAGTTTCTGGCCTGCGGCGGGAACGCTGCGCCCAAACATGTAGTATTTGATCTTCGGCTCGGTGCCGGAGGGGCGCACGGCGAAGCTGCGACCGTCGGCGAGATCGACAAAGAGCATCTTTTCCTTCGAGACGATGTCTCCTTCCTCGTCCTTGATCTCATCCTTGCGGAAATCGCGCACGTTGGTTACGGCGGAGCCATCGACCTCCTTCGGCGGGTTGGAGCCGTAGCTGTCGGCCAGCTTGGCGATCTGCGCGGCACCGCTGGCACCTTCAAAGACCTTGCTCTGGTTCACTTCGAGGAAATAACCGATCTCTGCATACACTTCATCCAGCAGCCCGACGACCGTGAGGCCACGGCTGGCGGCGTAGGCGGCGAGTTCGGCGAACATGACCACGGCACCGTTGCCGTCTTTGTCACGGCTGAAGTCATCGCCCATGTAGCCGTAGCTTTCCTCACCACCGAAGACGAGGAACTTGCTGTGCTTGAGGCGTGCGGCGCGGCTGTCGGCGGCGTTGAGATCGCGGTAGCGGGTCAAAATGTCCGACGGCAGCGCTGCCTCGTATTTGGAAAGCTTGGCGCTGATCCATTTGAAACCGGTGAGCGTGTTCACGCAGCCGATGCCGAATTTCGCGGCGATGGCGTCCTGCAGCGGGCTGGTGACATAGGTTTTGAGGAAGACGGCGTTTTTCTTGTTCGCTTCGTTGAGAATGCCGAGGTCAAACATCGTCTTGAGGCGATACCAGCCCATCAACGAGCCGACTTGATTGCCAGTGAGCAAAACCATCTCTCCCTTGGCATCACGCACACCCACACCCATGCGGTCGCAGTCTGGATCGGTGCCGATGACGATGTCCGCGCCTTCCTTGTTCGCGAGATCGACCGCCATCTTCAAGGCGGGCGCGTTTTCCGGGTTCGGTGACTTCACGGTGGGGAAGCGGCCATCCTGCACATCCTGCTCAGGGACAGTGAGGAAGTTGAAGCCGAGTTTTTTCAGCAGCACGGGCACCAGCACGCCGCCAGCGCCATGCAGCGCGGTGAAGACGATTTTGAGCTTCTTCGCCTCCTCTTTTTGCAGCAGTTCAGGCTGCAGCATCATGGTCTCGACACGGGCGAGGTACTTCTGATCCATGTCGTTGCCGAGCATGGTCAGCTTGCCGCGCTGCGCCTCTGGGAGGGCCACGTATTCCTCGCCCTTGATGGCGTTGACTTCCTTGATGATGCCGGTGGCGTGCGGCTCCACGATGCCCGCGCCGTCGTTGAAATTCACCTTGTAGCCGTTGTCATGCGCCGGGTTGTGAGAGGCGGTGAGCATCACGCCCGCGTCCGCGCGGAATTGGCGCACTGCAAAGGACATCTCGGGTGTGGCACGGCAGCCGTCGAAAAGATAAACGTTCGCGCCGTGATCCGTCGCTATTTTTGCGCAGAACTTCGCGAACTCGGCCGAGAAATGCCGCGTGTCATGCGAGAACACGATGCTCGGCTTGCCGCTGAGCTTGGCGTTCTCGCGATAATTCTTGATGTAGGTCACGAGGCCTCGGGTGGCGCGGCTCACGTTGTAAAAGTTCATCGCGTTCGTTCCCACGCAGGGATGATCCGGGCGCTGGTCCTCAGCAGCGCCGCCGCGCTCGGCTTTCGTGACGACTTTGCCAATCGTCCGGCCTCGCAGTCCACCGGTGCCAAATTTCAGCGCCTGGAAGAAGCGGTCGTTCAACTCCGCCCACTGGCTTGCGCTAGCGAGTTCCTCAATGCTGGCGCGGTAGAGCGGATTGTCGCTGGCGGCGAGCAGGGCGCGGATGTTGTCATGGCTGGCGGCGAGGAGATCGCCGGAAGATGCGGCGGATTGAAGTTGGTCGGCGAGGGACATAAGAAAGGCCGAGAAGTTAGCCAGCGCAGGGAGGAATCAAACGGCAATGCTGCGATGCGGCTGAGTGAAGCCTTATAAATAGGTTTGGAGAATTGGACTCGCCAAAACGGAAGCCGCCTTCTAAGATCGCCGCCTTTCTCGGACGAAATCTCACACGTTTTTAACACTCAACGCACTCACGACTATGGGCCTCATGGATTACCTCAAGGGACAGTTTCTGGAAATCATCCAGTGGACGGACGATTCACGCGACACGCTCTCCTGGCGCTTTCCAGATGAGGACAAGGAAATCAAGCGGGGTGCCCAGCTCATCGTACGCGAGTCGCAGGTGGCTCAGTTTGTTTATCTCGGCGAGTTCGGAGACACCTTCGGTCCCGGCAAGCACACGCTGAGCACGGACAACATCCCGATCCTCTCCACGCTCAAAGGCTGGAAGTACGGCTTCGAGTCCCCCTTCAAGGCGGACGTGTATTACGTCACCACCCGCCTCTTCACTGGCAACAAATGGGGCACCAGCAACCCCATCATGCTGCGCGACCAGGATTTCGGCATCGTGCGCGTCCGCGCCTTCGGCACCTTCGATTTCAAAATCAGCGATCCGAAGCTCTTCCTCAAAGAAGTCGCCGGTTCTGATCATCACTTCCGTCTCGATGAGTTCGCCGACACGATGCGCAGCCGCATCATCAGCGTGTTCACGGATGCGCTCGCCACCGCCAAGGTGCCCGTGCTCGACCTCGCCACCCGCTACTCCGAGCTGGGCGACGCCCTGCTGCCGATCATCAATCCGATCACCCAGGGCAAGTACGGCATCGAGATCGCCAGCTTTGTCCTCGAAAACGCCAGCGTGCCGCCAGAAGTCGAGGCCGCCATCGACAAGCGCAGCAGCATGAGCGCCATCGGCAATCTGAACGACTACGTGAAGTTCCAGATGGCCGAAGGCATGGCTAAAGGCGGCGGAGGACCCGCCGGAGCCGCTGCGGAGATCGCCATGGGCTTTGGCATGGCGCAAAACATGATGGCGCAGGGCGTCTTCAATCCGAACCAGCCAGCCGCTGCCACGCCGCCCCCGCTTCCCACTGCGGCTCCTTTAGCCGATGTTTTGACCCCTGCCCAGGTTGCTCAAACCCTCGGCGTGACCGAGGCCGATGTCATCTCCAGCATCGAGACCGGTGATCTCAAAGGCAAAAAGATTGGCACGCAGTACCGCATCACCAAAGCCGCGTTGGATCAGTTCCTGGCGCAGTGATCACTCAGATGTAGCGGAACTCGTCAGAGTTCCGTGTAGCGGGGGGGGGGCGCCCGGCCCCCGCCCACCCCCCGCAAAGACGCGCGGGGGGGAGAG
>JBIKYB010000176.1:0-10285 GCA_044355475.1 Prosthecobacter sp. | reverse complement strand
CGGCAGGCTCACGCCTGCCGCTACAGCACCTCGATCTTCGCCGTGATGGGAAAATGATCGCTGACGCCTTTGAGCGTCTCGCGGTCAAAGTTCAGCGGCCGACCGGAAGGACCGGCGGCGGGCGGCTGATGGAAGATGCCGACGCTGTCGCAGTCGAATTTCAGCCCTTGCAGGCCATAAACGAGGCCCCGTGAGAGCACAAACTGGTCGAGGAGGTTCATCGAGTTCGTTGCGGCAGAGTAGAAGTGAGTTCCCACATCCGGCTTGGCGAGCAGACGCCACATGGGATTGAACAAATAGGCGCTGCGAGCCAAGTAGGCTTTCGCCGCCGGAGGTTTGCCCCCGGCAGCTCCTTTCATCTCCTCCTCAACGTGGTCCAGATCTTTCGAGGCCTGCAAGTAGTCGAGCATGCTGCGGCTGTAGGGCTCGTCGTTGAAGTCGCCCATGAGCAGCACATTGCGGTTCCAGCGTTGCTTGAGCTGGTCCAGTGTGAAGGGCGGGTTCGCGGCTAGGAATTCGGCGCGGGAGTATTTCAAGTAGCTGTCCACGAGACGTCCAGCGTGTTCAGCGGCGTTGATGCGCAGCGGCTCGGTTTCATACTGGCCGTTTTTACGCGAGGGCCAGTGATTCACGAGCACACTGAGTTCCGGCGTTGTACCGCTGCCTTTCAAACGAAGGCGCACTTCAAAGATGTCACGCGTGGCGTAGCGCAGATGCACGGTGTGGCCGCGCATGTCGGACTTCGCAGGCTTGCGGAAGATTTTGTCAGAATAAACCAGTGTCGTGTCGATCCCTCGCAGATCCGGGCTGTCGAGATGGGCGATCTGATAATCCTCACGCCCGATTTCCTTCAGCAGCGTCTTCAAAACGTCCTCGTTTTCGATCTCGCACAGGCCGAGCAGATCCGGTCCGGTGCCGCCGTGGAGGAGTTTGATCACACCCGCGAGCGCCTTGACCTTTGCGTCGTAGGCTTCCGGGGTCCAGCCCTGCTCCGGCGTGAATTCCAGGTCGGTCGCGAGCGGCGACGCGGTCGTGTCGAACAAATTGCCGACGTTCCAGAAGGCGAGCTTGATCTCAGGCATGGCTGAGGCCGGATTTCAGCAGAATCACTCGGTTGAGGAAAGCAGAAAGGCTAAATTTTGAGTCGCGCATGGCAAAGCGGCATCATGAGTCGTCGGCTCAGAGTGTTTGAACGCAATCATGGGCGAATAAGGATCGGGACGAGCTTGACCGCGACGTCGACGAGTGCATCGACACCGCAGATCGAGAACAGCAAGCCAAATACAGCATTGGCCCCTAGCGAGGCCTCAAGAAACCGGCAGAAGGCTGTTAAAGACCTCAACAGCAAAGGTAGAGCCGACCGGCCCAAGAGTTGAGTGAGGGCACTCAGCGGTTCACATAATCGAACAGCTTGTCATTCATCTCGCGCAGGCGTTTGGAGAGGCAGGTGGCGATGCGGCTGAGGAGGCGATAGGCCACTTTCGGGTTGGCAGCATGCAGGCGGTCCATGCTGTCGCGGGTAATGAGCCAGACTTCTGCCTCCGTGCCGGCGCGCACGGTGGCGCTGGCGGGGCCGGGGTCGAAGACGCTGACTTCACCGATGGAGTCACCAGCCTCCAGCACGGCCACGGGCTTTGAGTTCATGTCGTCCTGGATGACCTCCAGTTTGCCTTTGAGCACGAGGAAGAGGATGTCGTTGTCTTCTCCCTGACGGATGACGATGTCATCTGCCTGGTAGGAGCGTGAGTCGCCGTAGCTAGAGAGGAGTTGCAGTTCGTTGGCACCAAAATTAGCGAGAAGCGGGGTAAGAGAGGGCATGAAGGGATGGGGTTGGGAAGAGAGCAGAAATCTGCTTTTTTAACGATGCTGGCATGTTCAAGGCTGCCAACTAGATTACGGCGGAGTTACTTCCACCAATCCAGGATCTTCCCGGCTCCGTCCATGGCGGGGATGCGCATTTTGATCTTGTTCTTCGACGGATGGACGATCCAGGCGGTGGCGTCCGGCATCTTCATGAGCTCGCCGGGCTGCACCTCGTAGTCCCACTCTGTGTTCACGGTGGTGCTGCTGTTGGCTCCCATGAAGCCGGATGATTTGGATTTCTTCTTCTTCTCTACCTTGGCGATGAACTCGGCAACAGCCTGAGCCCCCTCGGGATCTGGCTGGCGGAAGGCGATGCGGGAGCGGCAGTTCAGGGTGAGCACCTGCGCGGTTTCTTTGCCGAGCACGGGGAACAATGAGGCGTCACTCTGCATGCCGAGGATGAGGCAGCAGTTCGCGGCGCGGAGACGGTCGATGACGTTGTGGTCGGAAATGCCGTCCTCGCTGGCGGTGGCGAGCGCTTGAAACTCGTCCATGAGGGCGATGAGAAGGTTCTCGCCCTTGCGCTCGGACTTCGGCTTGTCGAAGCGCATCATCGCGTGCGTGTAAAACAGCAGCTTGATGTAGGTGTTGATGTAGCGGCGCTCGGTCTGAAAGGTCTGCGGCAGCGCGGTACAGAAAATGCGGCCCTTGTCCACATCGGCAATGTCGATGGTGTTGGGCAAATCCGAGCAGAAGACTTCGGCGATGTCTGGGTGTGTGAAGAAACCGAGCATGACCTTCAGTGTGCCGACGAGACCTTCTTTCTGCTCCGCAGCCTTGGCGCTGAGGAAGGTCTGGTCGAAGTACTTCGCCAGCTTGATGCGCTCCGGTGTGCTGTCGGCATCCAGCAGTTCCTCAAAGATGGACTCCATCGCCGAACTGTCCGTGAGGATCTCGTAGGCGCGCAACACATTCACCGGCCGACCGAGCGTCTCCAGCAGCTCAAAAGCGCTGGTGAGCGCCTGTTGGGCGGCGGGCTTGAAGAAGGATGATTGCTCCCCTTCGGTGAGCGAGGCACCCGTATCGACGAGGTTTTTCGCATGAGTCGTGTAAGGCAGTCGTGGATCAGAAACGAGGTTGTAGCGCTCCTTGGGCTGCCATTTGCGATCCAGCCGGTCCGGGCGCACTGCCAACACGCAGATGGCCTCCGGCCTGCCATGCCCGGCGGCATGCTCCATGGCAAAGAAATGTTCGTCCCCCTTCGCGCCGAGGATCAGGCCGCCCCAGTTCGGGCGCGAGACGCTGATTTGATGCAGCAGCGGGTTGAAACCGGAAGTCGTCTTGCCCACGCCGGTGTCTCCCGTGATCAGCCAGTGGCGGGTGAACTCCCCCGGCAGCCATTTGAGGTTCTTGTACTGCACGATGTAGTCCTTCTTGGAGAAATCCGGCTGCCACTTCAGCAGCACAAAAGCCCCCAGCACACACACAATGGCCACACCTCCAGTGACCTCGTTGATGCTGTTGTATTGAAACACATACCAGATGCCAAAGGTGGCGAGTCCGACGGCGAAGAGAAATTTGAGGAAGGAGAACATGCTGTCCGGTGATTTAGCCATTCATCCGCGCTTTGTGACAACGCATTTGCCGTCACAAGCCGGCCCCGCCCGGCTACCTAAATCGGCAAACCTTAACGCCGCCGCTGATTATGCTCCTCACCGAACACGACACTCCCGCCATTCCCTCGCACTCGACGTTCACCACCAGCGTGAACGATCAGATGAGCATCGCCCAGGCGAACGAGACCTTCAAAGTGAAAGCAAAAGATGGTCACACCGTGGGAACCAAGGGGGAAACGCTGGCTTTCGGCAAGCATCAGCTCAGCACCGCCTATGACAAAGTCTCCACACTCGAACAAGAGCTGGCGGTGCATGAAAAAGCCGCCGCCGAAGCGCTCGCCAGCGGCGCTGCCAGCACAGATCTGGCTCCGGTGATCGAAGACCTGAAGGAGCAGATGAAGAAAGCACAAAGCAGTCTGCGCAAGGTGGTGGAAGCCTCCTCAGACTTGTTTGAGGACGAAAGCAAATTCAGAGTCGGCCAGCCGGATGACCGTGGTCTCATCAGCCGGTCTGTCGCTTCCACGGCGGTGGACCGTCTCGTGGGGTTGCAAGTGGTCGCCGAGGAAAAATTCGGCATGGATGAGAATGGCAAGGTCATCGGCCTGAGCGTGCAGGCAGACGGCGCTGGAGTGCGCAGCGAGGTGAAGTTTCCTGGGGAGGACAAAACACGGACCTGCTTTTTGGATGTGGACTACTCCGACCCGCGCATCCAGCGCGGCCTGCATGATCTGGAGGCCATGGATTATCTCACCGGCCAGATCGACCGTCATGCGGGCAATATTTTCATCGATCCGCAGTCAGGCAAGGTGACCGGCATCGACAATGACCTGAGCTTCCCTGATTTGGAGCGGGAGAAGATGTTTGACCGCAACAAGCAGCTAGGGGACAAAGCTCCCGCGCACCTGCCGCACATGATGCACGAGGAGACAGCCAGCCGCATCATGGCCATCACGCCGGAGGCTTTGCGCGAGACACTGGAAGGCATCCAGGACCCGAACGGGCAGGGCCAGCTTGATGAATACCAGATCGGCTACGCGGTGGTCCGTCTGGAGCAGCTTCAGCAGGCCATCAAGGACCCTGGCTCAGTCGCCACCGGGTTCAAAGTCGTGGACAAGTTTGACGCCGCCACATTTCAAGAGGCCTTGGCGGCGCAGGACTACAATGGTAAATGGAGCGTTTCCTGCAGCTCCTACGTCGGCACAGTGAAGTGTGAGCAGCTTGCCACCGCCCAAAAGGTCGCGGTCAACTCCCCTGATCATGGCATCATCGGCGCCAAGGACGTAGGCAAGGCCCTGCGTAACGCGGAACATGCCGAGTACGCTACGCAAGTGGAGTTGGCGAAATTCATGCTCAAGACCAATCCCGCTGCCATTGCCGACCCGGTCCAGCAAAATCTTGTCATTGGATTGCAGAAGCAAATCGCCGATACCAAAGAGAAACTCGGCCACTATGAACGCGAGACCGCCCGGCTGGAGGCGGAAAAGCCCGGCGCCATGCTCCGCAGTCTGGCAAGTGGTGGTGCCGCAGGACGCAAAGAATTTTATTCAGAGAAGGAAATCGACGCACTCCAGAAACTCGCTGGTCTGGAGCGGCAGCTAGACACAGCGCTGGATGCCGCTGTGACCGTGGACATGCGCAAGGACTTGAAGGAGAATGCCACGACTCGGATCGCCAACCTGACCGCTGCTCGGGAGGCACAGGAAACCCCTGCGGCAATCGTCAGCACCCGCCCCCATAATCAGCCCGCCCTCCGTCCTGTCCTGCCTTCAGAAACCTTGGCGCAAATTCAGGCCAGCCGCGAAGACGCTTTGAACCGCATCATGGTAAAGCTGCATCAGGACATTGATGCCGTTAGCGAATTCGTCACCGACCAGCCACAGTATGTGACCGGGGAGGGCCAGGGACTCACTCAGCAACTCAAGACTTTCCTCCCCGCTGAGCTGCGAAATGCTTCTGACAACGAGGCTAGTCAGGAGGTGCAGGCCTTCATAAGCAACGGTCCAAACTATCAGGGTGGCAAAATCCCTATCAATGACAACACCCTGGCGCTGCGGAAGAAAATCATGGAGGCCCACGCTCGGCTGGACACCGCCAGCGCCCAGGTGAATACGCTGGGGCAAAATCTGGCCGTTGACTACAGCCAGCTCGACCGCATCAGCGTCCTGGCTAACCGTAACGAGGAGATCGACCGCATGCTCGAAAGCCGCGGAGAACTTCAGGCACAGCAGACTGCATTGATTCAGCAAGTGGACGCCCTGGGTCCCTTGGATCGAGTTCAAGATAATCTCAAGCCTGTCGATCAATCCTTGCAAAAGCAACTTCGTGTGGTGGGCGATCAGTTGGCAGCGCTCGATCAGGTGGAGATGGAGAAGCAGAACAATCTCCAGGTCATGGATGAGCTAGTGACGGCTGCGGCTCAGGATATTCCCGTGGACGAAAATGACCTCGCCAAGCGCCTAGCCGTGGATTCGGTAGAGGTTGATCGCAGCTACGTCAGAATGAGTGAGGCTGACATTGATGCTGCCATTAAAGCACGCACCCAAGAGACGGATTTTCCTGCCAACGAGGTGCCGGAATACGAAGCAATTGCGGGTAGTATTCAGGCTGGTATTGAACCCAATATTGCCAAACATCACAAAGCCGACAAAGCGGCCATTGAGGCACGGCTCATAGAAACCAGGGAGATCCGGCCTCTGAATCAACGAATCGAGGCGGCTGAAACCAAGCTCAAAGAGTTGGAGCAGGCTGGGACACCGGTCAACGACCCACAACTCGACGCGCAACGGGCCGATCTAGATGAACTCTACGAAGACCTCGACAATTGGGAAACACGATTGGAGACTCTCAAGGCCAGTATGAGGCTTGATGACCGCAAGAACCGGCTGGAAGCCATCAACGCGGCGGAAAAAGCGACTGCCGCAGGGATGGTCAACAAAGCTGAAAACTCCTCAGGCAAGGTGCAATTCAATGAGGGAACCAAGCTGAATGTTGGTAATCCTCGCCAAGAATACGAACTCGCAATAGCTGCCGCTAATGCGGCAAAAAAAGTGATCGGTATAGTTCCGCTCGAAGGCATCAACGATTCAACTTTGAAAACCCTGATCGGCGAGGGCTACGCTAGCGCTTACACCTACGATGGGCCGGATCGTTTCAAGGAAGATGGCAGTTTCCAAAGAGTCAAAGCTGCCAACGATCGAGGCATCAACATGCCGGAGAAGGAGCGTGTCGCTGCGGTGATGAAGCCGATGATCGACAAGGTGAATGTGTTGCAAGAATCAATCACGCCGCTGGTAAATGCGCAGGCAGCGCTGGCTGCGGATATTCGCTCCGACTTGCAGGCCGATCCGGCGAAAATCGCCGATCCTAAAACTCGCCAGGACTTTCTGCAGGCGCAGGACAAGCTTCAAACCGCAGTAGAGCGTGTGGAGCACTGCAAGGCTCAGTTGAAAAACCTGGGGCCCCCCGGACCGATTGACCAGATGAAGGCCAGGACGCAGCACGGTGGTGTGGAGCAGGCGCGGGAATACTACCAAAAAGAGCAACGCACGGCGGAGCAGCAGCGCTCCTCTGCGGAGCGAGAGGTCAATGCAGCCCTGGACAAAGCGACTGACGTGGTGCTCATGGAAGATGCTATTGGGAAGATCCAGAGCGAGGAAATTGAAAAGCTCAAAGCTGAGCAGAATAAGCTTCTGCAGGACTTTCATGATCAGACGAAGGCGCAGGCCGCCACCATCAAGCCCACTCGTGTCCAGGGCGCATCCGTCGAGTCCGCGCAAGACAAGCTGGCGAAAGACCTCAGGCCTATCGAGGCGCAGATCGCCGCGCTCGACGCGGCCGAAACAAAATTGCAGTCGGACGTGGCGGCCCTCGAACAGCAACTCGCCGACCTGAAAAAGGCCAAAATCGAAGAACTCGCTGAAAACCCGGATCTCATCGCCAACGACGATCAGCTTCGCACACGCGAGGAGCTGGATCGTGCGCAAGCCAAGCAGGAGGCCGCCACCGCGCGGCTCGGTCATTGTGAAGATCAGCTAAAGAACCTCGGATCTCCTGGTGTGGGTGATCGCATCAAAGCCGTGGCCCAGCATGGCGGCCTGCGGCAGGCCCGCGAGCACTACCAGAACGAAATCCAAAAGGCGGAGCAGGGCAAAGCGCTCGCTGGTCAGGAGATCGACCAGCTCCTCAGTCCGGCCGCTGACCGTGCGCTCGCGAATGACCCCGCCGCTGTCAAATTAGGCCAGGACATCCAGATGCTCCGGCAGCAGGAGGCCCAGTTGCGCCTGCAAAACCTGTTTCCGCGGCAAGCCCTGGAGCAGCAGCGCATGGGCATCGAAGACAAGGCGATTGCACAAAACAAGGTGCGTACCCGGGACATGCTCAATCGTGAGCCTACCAAAAGCGCCCTGTCGCAGGACCCGAAGAAAAACCGAGTCAATTCGGGAACCCAGCAAAACCAGGAGGAGCGTCAGGAGCGCGATGAGCGCCTCAAAACAGGGGCACCCAAGAAAGACACCGAAGGCCCTGGCAGCAATGCCCTCCGCAACACTTGGAAACGCACCGCTCCCAGCGTGGCGCAGCCTGGGGTCAAGGTGAACCTGTGATTGGATGGCGAACTTGGTGGAGCATCTGTTTCGAAGCTTTCCCGCCCTGCCACGTCAGCACCTGCGATACCAACCGGGACTCGTGTCAAAGTCAGAACCAAGGCGGCAGTTAACACCTGAGTCTTCGGCATATTGTGCTCTTTCCTGAGTCCTCACGCATGCTCGAAGCAGCCGCTTTTTGTCATGGCTGCAAATCCAAATGCCATCGAATGACTTCTGGCCGGCAATACCTTCTTCACGAGAGGTCGCGCTCGCAGTGGCCTCCTGTCAATTGGAGCTGTTGCTCGGAACCAAACGTTGGCTGCCATTTCAGCAGTAGAAAACACTCCCTGCACACACTCACGAAGGCCACACCTCCCGTGACCTCGTTGATGCTGTTGTACTGAAATACATACCAGATGCCAAAGGTGGCGATGCCGACGGCTGTGAGGAATTTGATGAAGGAGAACATGCGGGGAGACGGCACTGCCAGTGGACCTTCCCGGCGGCGGCCATTTGTGACGCCTTTTGTCGGCATGCGTCACAGTTTGAAACACGACGGCTATTTGGAGTGGACCCATTCATCACCCATGCCCGCCCCCAAACAGCAAGCACCCCTTCAGGCTTCTCAATTCGACATGGAGGCCAATCCCAACGCTATCGCCGGAGTTCAGGCCAATGAGACCTTCATGCTCACCGCCAATAAAAATGGCGCACTGGGCGAGACCGGCGAGACCGTGGGCTATGCGAAGTACAAGTTCGACAATGACAAATTCAACAAACTCAACAAGAGCGTCATCCGGACGCTGGGCACAGACGAGCCGCTGAAGCTTGCCCGCAATGGGCTGAACAACGCGGTCGAGGCGCTGGCCAGGAATGATGGCAGCGGCTCTCCTGAGCTGGTGCAGACCAAGCTGGCCGCAGCCGTCACCGCCTTGAAAAAAGCGCTGCCAGAAGAACAGCGCGCGGCAGTGGATGACTTCGCCAACGATCCGGCGCAGGTCATCGGCTCCCTGGACAATCTGCGCGCTGGAATCACCGAGAAAGTGGAATTGCTCAAGGAGTCCTTCAAAGGCATGACAAACATCGCCAACACCTCGTCCAATTTGTTTCCTAAGGGCGCCATGGTCGTAGGTGACCGATTGCCAGAGGGGGAGGTGGTGGATGAGAACACCGTTTTCATCGAGCCAGATCGCGGCCTGCTGGCCCGTAGCGTAGCCTCGTATCAGGTGGACCAGTTGCTCGGCACCAACAGCGTGTCCGAGGAAAAGTTTGGAGTTGATGCGGAAGGCAAGGCCGTTGGCGTGAGCATCCAGGTGGATGGCGCGGGCATCACCGGTAAGTTTCGTGACACGGACGGCATCAAAAAAGACGCCCTGCTGGAGGTGGACATCACAGACCCGCAGATCCAGCGCGGACTGGCTGACCTGGAGGCGGTGGACTATCTCACCGGACAGATCGACCGGCATTGTGGCAATATCTTTGTCGATCCGCAGACCAAGAAAGTCACGGGCATCGACAACGATCTGGCCTTCCCAGAAATCTCGCGCGAGGACATGTTTGCCAATGAAGGTGAGTTCACCGGCAAGGCCGTCACGGGCATGCCTCGTCAGATGCATGTGGAAACCGCGCAGAAAATCCTGGCGCTGGATCCTGCCCAGTTGCGAGCGACTTTGGAGGGAATGAAATGCCCGGAGGGTGTCTCGCCGCTCGGTCCCAAGGCCATTGACTCCATCTGCGACCGTCTGAGCGGCCTGCAGCAGGAACTCGTCAAGCCTGACTCCCAAATCAAGGTGGTGGCCGAGTTTAACAAGCAGACCTATCTGGAGGCGATCGACGCGCAGGACAAGGCGTTCAAGGCGGCCACAACAAAGAAGAATGACCAAGGAGATATTGTTCCTGGCGTTGATCTCACCGACGCCTCTCGTGAGCACCTCGGACAGCTCGACACCTGCGCCAAGACCTCCTATCTCGGAGCGGTGGCCGCGCAGACGAAAAAATACGAGCTTGGCATCGCCCTGAAGCCGGAGGAATTCTGCGTGCGCCCAGCTGAGACCGCGCAGAAAGCCCCGCGTTCCGGCGTGGTCGTCACGCAGCAGGTCAACCAGCTCCAGCAGGAGATCGCTGCTCTTGAAGCCAAACAGCGTGGGTATCAGGATCGTCTAGGCAAGTTGGAGGACCCCCGTGCGGGTGATCGCTTGAAGGCGCTGGCCCACGGTGGGGTCAAGGGTGCAAAGGAGTTTTTCAAGGCCAAGGATGAAAACGCTACCCTAATGCTGAAGGAAA
>JBIKYB010000586.1:0-11004 GCA_044355475.1 Prosthecobacter sp. | reverse complement strand
CCTGTCTCTCGGCAGCAACAACGCCCTCTCCACCGGTTCGCTGACCATTGGCAACAACACCTTCCTGACTTCCACGGCGGACAACCGTATCATCGCCAATGCCTACACGGTTAGCGGCGGCTTCACCCTGCGTGATGCTTTCAACCTGACGCTGAGCGGTACTGGCACGCTCACGGCGGGCAACCACGACATCTCCGTGGAGCTGACGCAGAAAGTCCTGACATTGAGCGGTGTGCTCAGCGGTGCCACGGCAAACATCAACAAGATCGGTGATGGCGTTCTGGTTCTCGGCAACTCCAACAACACCTTCGGCGGGACCACCACCATCACGGACGGCATTCTGCGCTACGGGGTGGCCAACGCATTGCCCACCGGCACCGCTCTCACGGTGCTCGAAGGAGGCTTGCTCGACATTTCGCTTGGCGGCACTGCTGTAATGGTGGGATCTCTCGCTGGAAACAGCGCCACCCAAGGCGGTGTGGTCTTCCACGGTGCCACCAGCGGCACCAACACTTTCACCGTCGGTGGCGACGGATCCACGACCAGCTTCGGCGGTGTGATCGCCAACGCGGCCGGATCCATCCTCAATTTCGTCAAAACAGGCTCTGGCATCATGACGCTCGGCGGTGCGAATCAATACAACGGCTCCACCACGGTCGTGAACGGTCGTCTCATCGCGCGCGCGGTGGCGGGCGGCAGCACGTTAGGCACCGGGCAGAGCCTCGTCATGGGCGGCGGCACCACCTCCGGCATCCTTCAGTTGGGTGACAGCTCCGGAGCTTTGAACCAGACCTTCACCGCCCTTTCCAGCGCCGGCACCGGCACCGCCAGCCAGATCGTCTCTGGCAACGCCGCAGCAGGCACCCTGACCTTGAACCTGGCCGCCACCAGCACCTTCGCGGGCAACATCGGCGGCTCCGGGTCCAATGAGGCCAACCTCAACCTCGTAAAAAGCGGCGCGGGCGATCTTTCCATCACCGGCACCGGCACCAGCATGTACAATGGCACCACCACCGTGAATGGCGGCAAGCTCTTCATGGACACGGTGGGAGCTTTCTCCACCGCCACCACCAGCCTCACTCTGGCGGACGGCACCGAGTTTTCCCTGCGTGGAACGACGCCTAACACCATTACCAGCTACGGTTTCGGTGCCAGCGCAGGCGCCAAAATCACGGTGGGCACTTCCGCAGGTGCCACGCTGGGCTTCGGCATCGATGGAACTGGGAACACGCGATTGGTTCTGGCCACCGGCCAGACCATGGCCGTCACCGGTACGCTCACGACGGCCATCTACGTTAACAGCGCTCCGACAGACGGCCAGAAGTACGTCCTCATCGACGGTGCGGACGCGAACTCCCTCACCGGCTTCGGTGGCACCTTCAACACCAGTCCGGTCGTGTTCAACGGCGGCAGCTTCACCTATGCTCTAAGCTTTGACACGCTGGTCAATGGTGGCGGGGTCCAACAATGGGTTCTCACTCCGACCGCACAGCCTGCTCTGGCGGATGTCTGGTGGCGTGGTGATCTCACGGGACTCGCCCAAGGCGTCTGGTCTGCCACACTGACCTCCGGCACCGGTTTCCCCTCCAACTGGGACGACATCCAGGCTAGCGCTACCGCCGTGGATGCCCTGGTGCCGCCGGACAGCGCCTCGATCGTTCACTTCAGCTCGGACGCGGCCGCGAATCTGACCACCACCCTGGGTGCCAACATGACCATCCAGGAACTCATCTTCCACACCGGCAATGGTGTCACCACCATCGGAAGCTCCAACGGCACCAACACCCTGACCCTTGGCAACACCGTCGATGCAGCAGGCCTCACCATCCAGACGGGGGCCGCCAACGTTGGAATCAGCGCCATCGTGGCTCTGCCGCAGAACCAGTCCTGGAACATTGAGGACACCGCCCGTGTCTTGACCCTCTCCGGCGGCCTCACTGGCACGGCCCGCACGCTGACAGTGAATGACACCACCATAAACTCCGGCACGTTGCTGTTCTCCGGTTCCGCCGCCACCATGACCGGCACACTGGCCATCAATGCTGGCAATCTCGTGTTTGAAGACACCGGCAGCTTGAATTCCGGTCTTGATGTCGTGCTCGGCACCGCCAGCAAGGCCGCCACGCTCTTCGTCGGTGGCAGTTCTGCCGCCAGCCTGGCCACCATCGGCGGTTTGAGCAACGGCACCCTTGCAGGCAGCAAGGTCGTCGGCGGCAACGCCACTTTGTCCACGCTCGCTATTGGTCCCGCCAGCGGCACCACCACCTTCAGCGGTGCTCTCGGAGGCGGGGGAGCCAATGAGAACCAGTTCAATTTGGTCAAAACCGGCGCCGGTATCCAGATCATCAACGGCGCGGTCACCTATGCTGGCAGCACCATTGTACGTGAAGGCACGTTGCGGCTCGGCACCTCGGCCACGTTCACGCCGACCGGCTCCCTGTCGGTCATTGCCAATGCCGGAGCCACGGCAGTTTTTGATTTTAACGGCAAAAGTTTCACTACCATTGGTGCCATCACCCTTGGCGGTGGTGCCAGTGGCATCGCCCAGGTGCTGGACACCAACGGCACCAAGGGCGTCATCACCCTTGGTGGAGACATCATCTACGACGCCACCAACAATCCCGGCAACGCCACCATCTCCACCAACATCAACACTGGCGCTGCCAACCGCATCATCACCGTTGGGAACTCCGCCAACTCCGCCAACGAACTGACCATCTCCGGCACCATCTCTGCAATTACTGACAACAATCTCACCTTTAACGGCGCGGGCAGCGGCACTATCAGCGGCAACATCAGCCTTGCCTGGAGCGGTGGCACCGGTGCCACCAATGACGTCATCTTCGCCAGCACGGGCACCTGGACCATCAGTGCCAAGATCGAGGTCGAGGACGACATCGCCATCAACAGCGGCACCGTCAATGCCAATGCCATCGAGTCTCTCGACGCGGCGGACGACGTCGTCATCACCGGCACCGGCACCCAGGGCAGCACCATCGTCAACATCAATTCCGCCTCCCAGGTGCATACCGGTGACGACATCTTCATCCGCGGCGGTGCCATCGTCAATGTCAACACCACCAACGGCATCAACACCGGCACCGACCAGATTCTCATCGGCGACTCTGGCTCCGCCAGCGCGGCGGCCGCAGGTGTGCTGAATCTGGCAGCCAACATGGCCAGCACAAACGGCTTCGTCCTGGGTGCCGCCAGCGGCAACATCGGCAACATCACCGGCACGGGCACCTTCACGAGCGCCGCCACCAAGTTCCTCCGCAACGGCTCCATCGAGTCCGGCATCATTCTTGCAGGCAATGGGGCCATCACCAAGGACGCCATTGGAACCGTTACCTTCTCCGGTGAGCGCGCAGCAGCCTCAACCGGCGGCACGAACATTCAGGAGGGAACGCTCATTCTGGACTACACCACCAACAACAACAGCAAGATTGGTGGAGTGCTCACTCTGGGCCTGTTGGGCAACGTCTCAAATTCGACACTGGCTTTGAACGGCAGCAATACCACGGCAACCGTCCAAGGTGTGACCAGCACCACGATTGCAGGGGGCAACACGACGGTGGCGGTCAGCAATGGCACCTCACAGACCGCGACTCTGAATCTCGGTGCCATCACCCGCAACACCGCAGGCGGCGCGGGCGTGGTTACTTTCGAGTATCTGACAAACGACTCCAAAGCCACCTCTACCAGCGCCGCAGGTACCCTGGGCTGGGCCACCCTGTCGGTTGCGGCGGGAGTGGAGCGCTTTGCCGCCATCAATGGCTCCGGCGACATTGTCCAGGCTGCCCTGACGGTGCAAAACGATGTCACCCAGTGGGCGGCGGGCCAGAATATCATCAGCAGCAGCGCCTTCACGGGTGTCGTGGACTGTGCCCATATCGCCAGCCTCACCTTCGATGCCTCAGTTGCATCAACTGTAAGCCTGACATCGACCGGCAATCTCGTCATCAGCAGTGGCGGCATCATGGTGGATTCCGGTGTCGGGGCCTTTGCCTCCACCATCACAGGCGGTAGTCTCATCGGTTCTTCCTCCGGCATTCTGGGTGAGCTTGTGGTGCATCAGAACAACACCCTTGGCAGCCTGACCATTGCTTCCAAGATCATCAACAGCGGGGGTATCACCAAGGCCGGCCTTGGCACGCTCATTCTCACCGGAGCCAACACCTTCCGGAACACTGGCAGCCAGCTCACGATCAACGAAGGCACTGTTCAACTCGGTGGTGGTAATGCCATTGGCGACACCACGGCGGTGTACATGCGCCAAGGCACGACACTCAACCTCAACAACAGCAATGAAGTTGTCGGCAACCTTGTCACCAACAGCACGGGCACCATCGCCCTTGGCACAGGGCGCATCACCTTCAATCAGACGACCAATACCACTTATGCCGGCGTGTTCACCGGCGGCGCTGGCAGCGTCATCACATTCAATGGCCCGCTCTTCAATTTCAACATCACCGGCAGCACCACCACGGGATTCACCGGTGGGGTGGTTGTCAATTCCGGGCTATTGCAACTCAGTGGGGCCGCAGGTCGTCTGGGCGGGGCGCTCTCTTTCACCATCAACAAAAGCGGCACTTTGCTCATCGACAACAATGATGACGCCGCGCCCAACGACCGCATTTCCGACAGCGCCGCCTTCACCCTGCATTCAGCCGACGGCACGCCCTCGGGTGAAGTCACCCGTCCGCGTGGTCTGTGGATTCGCTCTGACAACGACGCCACCGAAGATGAAACCATCGGTGCCCTTACCTTTGCCAGCGGGGCTAGCTATGCCACGCTCGACGCCAACACGACCGGCACCTCGGCTGTGCTGCGCCTTACCTCTAGCGGCTGGACGCGGACCGCTGGCGCGACCATCAACGTGCGTGGCCGCAATCTTGGTGCCACCGCCAATCAACGCACCGGTTTCAAGATCGCTGACGCCAATGACACGGCCTTCATGACGGCCAACCTCGTTGGTGGCGCTGGCGCGGCTGGCACGGACACACGCTCCATTGTGCCGTGGGCCATGGGTGAGAACATGACCGGCGGGGCCGCCACTGACACTAACATGGGCAACACCCTGCTCACCTATGTGGACAACGTGGGTTTTGTGCCGCTGAGTTTCACCAACGAGTACAGCACTTTCGCGGCCAAGGATTCCAACGCTGACAACATCCGTGAGAGCCTCACGGCCGACCTCACCAGCCTCGCCGGCCAGACCATCAACTCCCTGGTCATCCACAACAACAGCACCGCCGCCTCCACCATCAATGTGACCGGTGCTGGAGCTGGCAATGCGCTGGTCAACACCAGTGGCGCGTTCCTCTTCACTCAAAACACCGCCGCCACCGCCAGCACCGCGCACAGCGTCATTCTGGGTGGCTTTGACGATGGTGTCCAAGTTGGCTCCTCCAACGAATATGTCTTCTTCGTGGTGAATCCCTCCTCGGCAGCCACCACTCCGACCCTCACCGCCCGTGTTGACTCGGCGCTCAACACCACGACCGCTGCTGTGACCAAATCAGGGCGCGGCACGCTCGAATTCACCGCCGTGAACACTTACACTGGCGGCACCACCGTCAATGAGGGCACTCTCCTCATTCACGACAATGACAACATCGGAGGCACCGGCGCTGGAACCCAGGGAGATCTCAATCTGGCTGGCGGCACGCTGCGTCTCGCTGCTGACTACACGGACGACTTGGGAAGCCGTGATCTCCTCGTCCGCGAAGGCGGCGGGACGATCCAAGTGGATGCTGCCACCGTGACCGCCACCAATCTCATCACCACTGGCGCGGGAACTCTGACCAAGACCGGGAACGGCACCCTGCAACTGGCCGGTGGCACCGCCAATACCCAGACCGGGGTTGTCGCGGTGAATCAAGGAACGCTGGAGCTTAACAAGACTGCGGCCATCAATGCCATCAGCGGCAGCGCTCTCACGATTGGCGGTGCGGGCAGCAACGCCACGGTCACCCTGCTTGCCAGCAACCAGATTGCCAACACCACGGCTGTGACCGTCACATCGACCAGCACAACAGCCATGGGTGTGTTTAATTTGAATGGTTTCTCGGACACTATTGCAAGCCTGACCATGACCGCGTCCACGGTTCAGGGTGTTCTGGTTACCACCGGTGCCAGCGGAGTTCTCACCGTCACCGGTGACATCACACTGAACAACAACCGCAACCTGAACGATGCCAGTTCCAACGCACGCAACATTGTCATCACCGGCACCGGCGACATCGGCACGGCAGCGCCGAACACAGGCACCCTGAATCTCGGCGGAGCCACCCGCACGATCACGGTCCAGAGCACCGCCACAGGCGCCAGCATCGGCAACCTTGATGCCACCATCGAAACCGTCATCACCAACGGTGGCATCATCAAGGAAGGTGACCGCGCCCTCGTCCTCAGCGCCAACAACACCTACACGGGAGCCACCACCGTCAACAACGGGGAGTTGCATTTGCGGAACGGCAGCCTCGCGGCGGGTGCTGTGACAGTCAGCGAAACCGGCGGTTCACTAACCAACGCGGCCGTTCTCTCTGGAACGGGTAGTATTGGCGGCTCGGTCATCATTGGCGAGGCTGGCTGTGGGGTCGGTATTCTGGCAGTCGGCTCGGTCAACAGCACGACGACTCTTGTCTCCAACTACGGCGCAGGTGCCAACGGCACGCTGGAACTCACTGCCGGTGGCCCGGCGCTAACCGTGGCGGATGGTTCTCAGATCCAGTTAGGCATCACCAATGCCACCTATGTTAGCACCGGCCTTGCGGCGGTTCTTGCCTCAGGTGCCTACACAACCGCCGCTGATTATGCCAACGCCAACGCCACTGAGTTCTCCGCCTCCTGGAATGTGGCTCCCACGAGCACCTCTGACATGGATTTCCTGAATCTCTCCGGCAGCGGTTCCAGCCTGAGCATTGGCGACCGTGCATCAGGCACGTTTGGCGATGGTTCCGTGCGTGTTTCAGGCCTCAGCCTCGCGGCTCCCGCTTACGGCCAAGTGTTCAACCTGATCGACTGGAAATCGGCAAGCATCATCGGTGGTGGCTTCGATACAGGCGGTAGCTCCTCTTACCTCGCACTTGGCAACATCATCGCCGGAGATCTTGATCTGCCGACTTTGGGCTCTGGTGGCTGGGCCTGGGACGTGAGCTTGTTCGCCAGCCATGGCATCCTCGTCGTCGTTCCAGAGCCTTCTCGCGCCTTGTTCCTCTTGCTCGGCCTGCTCGGCCTCATGCTGCGACGTCGCCGCCGGTGAGACGAGGTGGTGTTTTTGGCCTCGTGCAGCGCACTCTCAAGGAAAGTTTGCCTTTTACCCGACGTTCTGGTTAGGCTTTGAAATCCGCCAGGATCGTGCCCGTTGTTGTGCGTCTGGCGGTCTTTTGAACCACCCTAATCCCATGCAAACGAACCAGAACCCAACCTCCCGCCGCACCTTCATTCGCGGCACCGTCGCCGGCGCTGCCGGACTCGTCGCATCCAGAGCTTTCTCCGCGCCCATCGGTGCCAATGGTGACGTTCGTGTCGCGGTCATCGGCTTCAACGGTCGTGGCGGTGGCCACATCAAGAGCTTGGAGGAAATCCCTGGCGTCCGCATCGTCGCTCTCTGTGACGTGGACTCCAATGTGCTGGCGAAGGGCGTCGCCAGCCAGGCGAAGAAAAACAACACCGTCACAGCTTACACGGATTACCGGAAGCTCATGCTCGACCCCGAGGTGGACGCCGTCACCATCGCCACGCCGAATCACACGCACACGCTCATCGCCATGACTGCCATGGCCGCAGGCAAGCACGTCTATGTGGAAAAACCCGTTTGCCACAACATCTGGGAAGGCCGCCAACTCCTGAATGCCGCCGAGAAAGTCGCGAAGAAGGGCCTCGTCGTTCAGCACGGCATGCAGCGCCGCTCCAGCCCCGGTTGGCAGCAGGCCATGGACTGGGTCAAGGAAGGCCACATCGGCAAGGTCACGCTTTCTCGCGGACTCAATTACAAATCCCGCATCTCCATCGGCAAAGTGGCCGCGCCGGTCGAAGCCAAGGATGGGGTGGTCAAAGGCACGTTCCATGACCTGCGCAACGTCAAAAAGGATCCCATGGGAGCACCCCAGGATGTGGATGTGGACTACAAGCTGTGGGCAGGTCCTCGCGGCATCGGTCCAGTGAACCGCACGCAGTTCCATTATGACTGGCATTGGCAGTGGGCCTTCGGCAATGGCGACATCGGCAACCAAGGCCCTCATCAGACAGACGTTGGCCGCTGGGCGCTGGGCAATCCTGAATTGCTGCCCAAGCGCGTCATGAGCTTCGGCGGACGCTGGGGCTACGAGGACGATGGTCAGACCGCCAACAACCAGATGGCCTTCTACGACTATCAGCCCGCGCCGTTCATCTTCGACAATCGCGGCCTTCCTTTGAAGGACATGGACTGGCGCCTGGAGCCGGTTTACCGGGTGAATGGCAAGACCGCCGCCGCACGTGTCGGTAACGTCATCCATTGCGAGGGTGGCTACGTCATCGAGGCCAAGGCTTACGACAACGAGGGCAACGCCATCATGAAGTTCGACAACTTCAATGACGGCGCGGATCACATGCTCAACTTCATCAATTCCGTGCGCGAAGGGAAGCTTATCAATTCCAACCTCCACGTCTCTCACGGCTTCCACGCCGCCTCGCTCGCCCATCTCGCCAACATCTCCTACCGCCTCGGCAAGGTCGCGAGCGTCGATGAGGTCAGGGAGCGCATCAAGAACGACAAGGCAGGCCTCGAAACCTTCGAGCACTTCGTGCAGAACCTCGTGGACAACAAAATCGACCTCAACGTGGACAAGATCAACGCAGGCCCTTGGCTCGAATTCGATCCCGCCACTGAGAAGTTTGTCGGTGAGTTCGCCGAGGAGGCCAACAAGCTCGCCACCGAGGAATATGTGGAGGAGTTCAAGCTCCCAGAAGTCTAAACGTAAAACGAGTTTTCCAACTTGTTCGCACTCGACGCGGAACCAGGAAACTGGTTCCGCGTTTGTATTTGGCCCTCATGCTGCTTCCTTCCATAGAAACCGCACCCCATGGAAACACCCACATCAATCACGCCCACGGTCAGTCAGGACGAGAAGACTCTCGGCATCGTCATGCATGTGCTCTGCCTCATCGGCTTTCCGATCATCGGCCCACTCGTCGTGTGGCTCATGAAGAAGAATCAAAGCCCCTACCTCGACTCCCAGGGCCGAGAGCTGCTGAACTTCCAATTCAGCTACCTCATCTACGGTTTCGCGGCCTTTCTGCTGTGTTTCATGCTCATCGGGTTCGTGCTGCTGCCGGTGGTCGTCATTGCCACGATCATTTTGACCATCATCGGCATCGTCCGCGCCGCCGAGGGGCAGGTGTATCGCTTCCCGCTGACCATTCGCCTGCTGTAGCACCAGCGTCCCGCTTGTATCCTAATCCAGGCAAAACGGTTGCGACTCCAGTGCCGTGGTGTTAGCAGAGCTTCCCGCTTTCCCCAACCCCTCCAGATGCGTCCCAACCAACTTCTTCAAGCCATCGGTCCCGAGCTTCGTGCGCAGATCATGACCTACCTGCAGACTGAGCACCGTGCCGCCTACAAGGCCGTCATCGACTCGCTCGCCCAGCAGCGCCGCCTGCGTCCGGTCTTCATCCTCGAAAAATCCCGCCCCAAACAGGCCGAGTGGCTCCTCGAGCAGCTCAACACCAAGACCAACGAAGAAGTCACCGCTCAGATCTTCCAGATCTGGCTGCTCAAAGGCCAGGCAGACATGCTCATCACCTTCCTTGATGCCGCCCAGATCGCGCACGATGGCAAAGGCGAGGTCACCGAGTTGCCAGAGGAAATCACCGACGAAAAAGCCGAGGCCTCCGTTTCAGCTCTCATCGCCAAATTTCCCGCCAAGCAGGTCGCCTTGTATCTGCACATGTTCCAGCAGCAGCGTGAAGGCGGCTGGCCCTCGCTCACCAAGGCCATCGCAGCCCGTGCTGAGCTGAAGCTCGAAGCCTGATCATTCCTGCCATGATGGACGCCCTCGATCGCGCCATCGCCGCCACCCAGGCCCATCTTGAAAGCCTGCGGCATGCCAAAGGTCACTGGGAGGGGCATCTCAGCAGCAGCGCTCTTTCCACGGCGACCGCCATCGTTGCGCTCTCCCTCGTGGATCGTGAAAAGCACGTTGCCTTCATTCAAAAAGGTGCGCAGTGGCTCTGCGACCATCAAAACGCCGACGGCGGCTGGGGCGATACCACCCTCAGCAAGTCCAACCTCTCCACGACCCTCCTGTGCTGGAGCGCGCTGCATGGAGCGCGGACTTGCAGTCCGCAGCACTCCCTTCAACACGACACACTCACGCCTCCCCCCAAGGAGAATCGACCTTTCGACGATCCGCTGCGGATTAAAAATCCGCCCTCCGCCATCTCATCCGCTGACACGTTGATCACCGCCCAGGTCGGCTCCCTTGCACCCAAGACCATCGCCCAAGCCGTGGTCTCCCGTTACGGCAAGGACAAGACCTTCTCCGTCCCCATCCTCATGCTCTGTGCCTTGTGCGGCACCTTGGGAGAAAAACCTTGGAAGCACGTCATCGCTCTGCCTTTCGAGCTCGCCGCCCTGCCTCGCACTTGGTTTGGTGCCATTGGCCTCCCCGTCGTCAGCTATGCCCTTCCGGCGCTCATCGCCATCGGCTACACTCGCTTCAAAAACGCCCCGCCCGCCTGGTGGAACCCGCTGCGCTGGATTCGCGCCCTCGCCTGGCCGCGCATCCGCCCCATGCTGCAAACCTTGCAGCCCACCAGCGGCGGCTACCTGGAGGCCACGCCGCTCACCAGCTTCGTCACCATGGCCCTCGCGGGTGCAGGCCAGCTTGATCACCCCTGCCTGCCCCTCGCCGTCGAATTCCTCTGCAACTCCATGCGCGAGGACGGCTCCTGGCCCATCGACACGAATCTTGCCACTTGGGGCACCACGCTTGCCATGCGTTCATGGAGTGGCGA
>JBIKYB010000385.1:0-4572 GCA_044355475.1 Prosthecobacter sp. | reverse complement strand
CGAAACGGAAGGGCGACGATTCGTCGCCACTCCCAAGGACTGGCTCCTCGCCCAGCAATACCGCGAAACCCACCCCTTCACCAACGCGCCACCCGGCGGCTGGGCCTGGACCGACCTCCCCGGCGGCGTCCCCGATGCCGATGACACCAGCAGCGCCCTCATCGCCCTCAAAACAATCAGCCACCTCTGTGATTCAGCTATCGAACACGGCATCGGCTGGTTGATCGACCTCCAAAACCGCGACGGCGGCATCCCCACCTTCTGCCGTGGGTGGGGTACTTTGCCCTTCGACCGCAGCACGCCCGAAATCACCGCCCACGCCCTTCTCGCCTGGTGGACGTGGCATGACGAGCTACCAACCGCGCTGCAAACCCGCATCGCCCAGGCCACTCAACGAGCCCTGCGCTACCTCAAAACCTCGCAAACACCCGAACACGCCTGGATTCCCCTTTGGTTCGGCAATGAGCACACGCCCGACGAGAACAACCCCGTCTATGGCACCGCGCAGGTCATCAACCACCTCACCGGAAACGCCCAACTGGCCGCTCAAGCCCACGACCTGATCCTAACCGGCCTCACTTACCTCCACTCCGCTCAAAAACCCGACGGCTCCTTCGGTGGCGACAAAAACGCGCCCTCCAGCATCGAAGAAACCGCCGTCGCCTTGCAGGCACTCACCCACAGGAGCGCGGATGCCCGCATCCAAAAAGCCACACACTGGCTTCTCAACACCACCGCCGACGGCACCCGCTTCCCCACCGCCCCCATCGGCCTCTACTTCGCCCGCCTTTGGTATCACGAGCAGCTTTACCCCGTCATCTGGACTCTGGGTGCATTGACATCCGCGAGAAAAGCCCTTGGGAAGCAATAGACATGTTCTCGGATAAGAAGCAGGCAGAAGGTGGCGCTAACACCTGCCTTCAAGATGGGTTGCGGGCCCGCGAGGCCATGTGGTGATTCCACAAGCCCGCGCTGACCACGGCCAATCGGTCATCAAATCAACCGAGCTTGTTGCGCAGCACAGGTGCATCGCTCCGTAGCGCTTCATGCCGCCGATGAAGTGCGCCACCACCATGCGTTGCGAGCTGATGTAGCGGTTGCTGGTCCGGTCTTCGGGGTTAACCGGGCGCTTCTTGGTCGTCTTATGAGGGATGAATAGGTTGGGGGGGACTTTGACTCCTTGGAACCCGGTATCCACGATGACGCCCACTTCCCCGGGAATGCTTGCCTGACTGCTATCCACCAAGTTCTCGTGTCTGCGCCCAGGCATGCTGGGCATGAGCACCAGCACCCGCCGCCGGGCATCGGTCATCACAACCTTCTTGCGCTGGTGGCTCTTCTTTTTGCCGGAGTAGTGCCGGTTTTGCTGCTTGGAGCTTTGCGGCCGCTGAATGGGACGCCCCACGCCATCAATCATAACGTCTTTAACCTCGGGAAAGCGCTGGCGGAACTCCGCCACACTGCGGATGCGCCGCTGCGGCAGCACGCACTTCTGGAATAGCACGCTGACGTGGCTGGCGCAGGGCATGCCGCTCAAACACCCGGGTGAAGATGAGGAGCAAGTCATCGAACTGACCACGCCCCATGCCGATTAGGGCTTTGAGGGGTCGGGAGCCCTTGGTGATGCGCTCAAGTTGCAGCATGCTCACACTACGTCAGCCAACTTCATCAACACCCCCGTAACTATCCGGGAACAAGTCTAATGATGCTCAACCGTGGGGGCTAACGCTCCAGTGAAAGCACAAAAATAAGCCTGCCATTTTTCCATTTGGGGCCGCCTATGAAAAGCGGGCTTCCAGATCGTAAAATTGCGTCGCTTTTGACTAACACCTGCTGTTCTCTCCAGACTTGAAGATGAAGTTTGATTCCGCCGTTATCGGCAGGTCCATTGGAATCGATTTTCAGGAACATGTCTCGCGAAGGTACTACCCACGATTCGTATTCACGAAAAATGTCCTGCTGGTGTTGGCCTAAAATTTCAAAGTGTTTGAAGGCAAACACTTTGGCTAGGCGGGCATTAAACGGCCCGAGATTCGCTGGAGCTTTCTCCTTTGAACCGATCAATTGCGAGGCATCGTCGGTGGCGAAAATGAGCGCTCCCCAGACCTTACCCTCGGTAGCCGGTTTGACGGCAGGAAGCGGCTGCGGCGCAGCCTTTTCCTGTGCGAACAGGCTCAGGCAGGGCAACAAAAGCAACAAGGCTGGCAGAAGAGATTTCATCCGCGAGGCGTGTTCGTCAGAAATAGCGGATGTCCGACCGCGTCACGTGAAATGACGAGCAGTGGAGAGCCTGTGGCGTCAAAAAGTGTGGTCGTGGCAACTTTCGACTGGTTGTCGCTACTGTGGACACTGAGGCCGGAGATTTTATGGTCTGCGGGCACGTCTTCCAGGCCATCAAGCATGAGGACGGTCGCATCAGCTTCGATGTCGTGGTAGGTGCTCGCCTCGACACCAAGTCCGGGCGTGTAGGAACTGAGAATCAGGCTGTGGCCACTGCTCAGCGTTTCAGGGCGCATCAAGACGAAGCCAAGTATGGCAAGCGCAACGGCACCAGCAGTCGCGAACCAAGGATGGCGCAGCCAAGTGAGGAGTGTCACTGTCAAAGATTGGTTTCCAGACTCCTTTCGGCGGCTTTCATCCAGATCCATCTGGGCGATGCGCACCTGAATCTGCGAATTGAAGAAATCTGCATGTGGAACCTTCATCTCGGCGGGCAGATGCTCGCGGATGCCCGCGCTCAAGGCACGCAGATCGTCAGCCTCTTTCGACAGCAAAGGATCATCTTTGAGCCGGGATTCGAAAGCGGCGATTTCGGTGTCAGTCATCTCGCCATCTAACCAGCGGATGAGGTCGTGGTCTTCAGAGGGTGGTTTCATAAACGTCTTTGAGTTGTTCCTGCAGTTTCTTACGGGCGTAAAACAAACGCGACATCACCGTGCCCAGCGAGCAGGGCACAAGCGCGGAGATTTCTTCATAGGCGAGTCCTTCGACTTCACGCAGGACGATGACCTGCCGATGTTCAGGTGAAAGTCGGGCGATGGCGTCCTGGATCCGCTGTCCGAGTTCGGCATTGCGCATGGCGGTGTCCGGGGCGGCATCACCTTTGGGCGTTGCCTCGGCTCCGGCGGCGACACGATGCTCTGTACGCTCGTCGTCGAACTCGCCATCTCCCTGAATCTTCTTCTTCCGTAGCCAGTCGTAGGTCACATTGTGGGCAATGCGGTAGAGCCAAGTGTAGAAGGCCGCGTCCTGCTTAAAGTTCGGGAGGGCACGCCACGCCTTGATGAAGGCCTCTTGCGCGAGGTCCCAGGCTTCTGTCTCGTTCTGGATCAAATGGTAAGTCATGGCGTAGATCCTCCCGCGATACTTTGTCACCAGGGTGTCAAAGGCCCGCGTGTCTCCCGCCTGGCTGCGTTTGACCAAGTCGATGTCGGAGACTTCGCCAGGGTCAGTCGCGGCTGAGGAGGGCATGCAAAGGAGAGGCGGAGGATGGACGGTCTCTAGCGATGGAAATTCGATCCAGAGTCGAATTGGAGCAAAAAAAGTGCCTGTGTATTGAAATCAGGGGATCTTCAGGCTTTGACCGGGGCGGATCAGGTCATTCTTGAGTCCGTTGGCAGCCTTGAGCTTAGCGACGGTTGTTTTCTTCTTCAAAGCGATGCCGTAGAGGGTGTCACCCTTTGACACGGCGTAGCGGGAACCTGAAGAAGATTTCTTTGTCGTGGATTTCGAGGGAGTTGACTTTTTCTTCGTCGAACTGCTCGATGCTGTAGTCTTTTTCGGGGAGGAGGCAGGCGGGCTGCTCGGTGTCGTCTTTTTTGTGGCGCTGAAGGCGTATGGATCGGCTGGCGGCTCGGGTTCCACTGGCATCGGTGGCTTTTGGTAGGTCGGTGCCGAAGCCGAGGCGTAGCCGCTCTGGCCTGGATATGGGTTGTAGTGGCCGTCGTTACCGTAGTTCGAGGCATACGGGTCGCTGCTAGTGGATTTCGTGTTTTCGCAGGAAGCGAGCACGAGGCAGATGGTGGAAAGCACGAGGGTGCGGAGGGCGGTCATGAGGTGGAGGTGGTGCGGTTTTCCAACCGGAGGATGCGATGACATCGCACTAATGAAATCGGACACATCCTTTTCAATGCTTAATTTGCCGTCACCCGACCAGTATTGCGATTCTGTTATATCCTGGAAATAGTACTCTGTGGATCGCGTTTTGCCACCCCTGGCAAATCTCCCGACACAAACCTTGCCAATTCGTCTGCCATTCCCTAGCTTGTCGTCCCACCCCATGAAAATCGGCTTCAACCTCCTTCTCTACACCGGCCACGTCACCGAGGCGAACTACTCAGTCATCGAAAAACTCAAGGCCACCGGCTATGATGGCGTTGAGGTTCCGATTTTTGATGTCAGCAATCCTGCACATTTCAAAGGCATCGGCCAAGTGCTCAAGGACAACGGCCTCGAATGCACTGCCGTCACCGTGCTGCCGGATGAAGCTCATAACGCCATCAGCCCCGTCGCTGCCAATCGCCAGGGAGCCATCGACCACCTCAAACGTGTCCTCGAATGCGCTCACAACGC
>JBIKYB010000371.1:0-4732 GCA_044355475.1 Prosthecobacter sp. | reverse complement strand
ATACTACTACGCGATGGTGCCGGTAGCCGGGGTGCCGGAAAAAGAGATGCAGGGCATCCTGACCCCGCAGCAGTGGAAGCTGTGCAAAGACCGCGACCTGCCGGACGCGATGCAATACTGGGAAGGCATCGAGAACAATCACAAGAACCGGCTCAAGCAGGGCGGGAATGGGAATCAGATCTTTTTTAATGGAGGGATCATGATTGACCAGTGAAGAAGGGGGTAGAGCTAAGGGCGGGGGAAATGACGAATGACGAAATCAGAATGACGAATGAATGACGAAACACCAATGACAAAGGACAAGTGGTTCGATCCACGAGGCTTGGAGCTTCGGGGTTTGGGCATTCATTCGTCATTCATCATTCGGATTTCGTCATTCCTGCGCCTCTGCGGCATGCTTTCCATCTTCGCTACCTCGGCGCAGGCCCAAGACCCTGCCTTGCGCTTTGGCGGTGCGGTGCCGCAGGAGGTGGAGACGGTGTATGAGCGCGGTCTGGCCTGGCTGGCGTCGAAACAAAGCGAGCAGGGCAACTGGCAGAGTGGTCATAGCGGCTCGGGGGTCGATGGCATCTGCCTCATGGCGTTTTTGGCTGGTGGTGAGGAGCCGAACTTTGGGCGTTACGCGCCAAACATCCGCCGGGCGTTGCGGGCGATGATTCGCAGCCAGGACGCAGCCACGGGTTATCTGCCAAACAGCATGTACCATCACGGCTTTGCCATGCTGGCCTTGTCCGAGGCCTACGGCGCGGTGGATGAGTTGCTGCTGTGGGAGGGTGAAAAGCCGGTGCGCGGCATCGCTCAGGCGCTGGATCTCGCCATACGCTGCGCCGGCACCTCGCAGAAGAACAACCGCTGGGGCGGCTGGCGGTACATGCCAAACTCGACGGACGCGGACACTTCGGTCACGGGCGCGATGTTGATGGGGCTGCTCGCTGCACGAAACGCTGGCATGGAGGTCTCTGACGAGGTCATCAACACCGCGCTGGAGTACATGCGCCGCAGCACGGGCAAGGACGGCAGCGTGACTTACAGCGGCGGCTTCGGCGGTTTCGGAGAGTCGATGAACCGCAGCGCCATCGCCACGCTGGTGGCTGCTGTGTCGAAAAACAAGGAGACCGAAGAGTTCAAGGCCACGCTCAAGCACATCACCGACCGCCTGGAGCACAGCGAGGGGAACTACAAGGAGTACTTCCGCTACTACATGGCGCAGGCCTTGTTCCAGGGCGACTACGCCTCCTGGCAGAAGTGGAACACCGCCACCGTCCGTGTGCTCAGCGAGACGCAGGCTCCCGACGGCAGCTTCAACAACGGCCCTTACGAAACCGGCATGGCGCTGCTGGCGCTGGGGCTGAATTACCGCTTCCTGCCGATCTATGAACGCTAAGCGCACTCTCATTGCCTTCGCGCTCTCCTACTCCCTCGTCCACTCCGCCGAGCTGCACTGGCGCAACGGGGAAGCCATCGGCGGAGATTTCCTCGCTGCGGAGCCGGACCGGCTGGCTTGGCGGAACGTGTTGATGTTCACCGAGCCGATGCGGGTGCGGCTGGATGTGCTGAAGCAGGTCATCCGGCACAAAGACGCCGAAAAAACCGAGGAGCCTTTCAGCATCCGCCTCGCCGATGGCAGCCGCCTTTATGGAAGCATCACCGGTCTGGACGCGAAGACGCTGGAGGTGAAATCAGCGCGTTTCGGCACGTTGCGCGTCGCGCGTGAAGCGGTGCTCGGCATGCAGCGCTTGAAGGCGGACGGGTTGCTTTTTGCCGCGCCGACGAGCACGAGCGGTTGGATTGAAGGCAGCCAAACCGGCCAAGACAACAAGGTGAAGCTCTGGCGTGCGGTCCCTGACGCGGCGCTGAAGCAGGTCGGTTGGAATCGCAGCGCCAGCCTGCCCATCGCGCTGCCGGAGCTGTTGGAAATGCAGTTCACACTCAGTTCCACCGTGCGGCCGGAGTTTAAAGTCGAGCTCAAGACGAAGGACAATGAGCGCCTGAGCGTGGAGACCTGGGTGGACGAGGTGGTGCTCCAAGGCCGCGTGTTTCAAAGCGTGCAGACGCTTTCAGACGATGACCGCCGCGTGACGATGACGCTGTTCTGGAACCGCAAGTCCGGCCAGTGCGCGATCTACGGCGCGGACGGGAAAAAACTCGCGGAAACCAGCCAACCGCCCGTGGACGAACCGAAAGCAGAAGAACCGAAGGCCGCAGAGAAAAAACCGGCAGGCAAAGGCGGCGGTTTGTTTGGCGCATTGCTCGGTGTGGTGCAAAACGCGGCGCAAAAACAGGTGGATGCCGCCGAGGAGGCACGGGCACAGGTCCGCCGCGTCTCTGGCGAACCAACTTCTCCCGTCGGCTTCACCCTACTGAACAAAGGCCCCGATCTCACGCTCGAAACACTGCGCATCCGCGCCTGGAGCGGCACCCTGCCCGCTGACATCACCACCGGGCATCCACGCATCGAGCTGGCAGAGGGTCGCTCACTCCAGGCCAGCCCCGTGCGTGCCATCGCGAGTGCTTTGACCGTGAAGGATCACGATGGCAAGGAAATCACACTGCCATGGGAGAAAGTGCTGAGCGTAGAAACGGGCGGCACGCCCTCGCCCTTCGTTCAGATCGCTGCACCGAACGTGGAGCTGTGGTTCACCGATGGCGAGTGGCTCCAGGGCGAGCTACAGCATGTCCGCAACGACACCGCCACGTTAAAGACCGCCTGGTCCGAGGCTCCTGTGGCCTTCAAGATCACGCGCATGCATCATCTGGAGTTCAAGGGCGACGCTCCAGACGCGCCCGTGATCAATCTAGCAACCTACGGCAAACTGACCCTCAACAAAAAAGTGCTGCACGGCACGCTCGATGCCGGTGGCGAGGCACAGCCACGCTGGAAGCCGATCGGCGGTCTGCACTCGGTCCCCATGATCAGCACGGGCGAGCTAGAGATCATCCGAACCCCGCCCACCAGCCCGGAGGTTCTGCGCAGTGAGTCCTTGTTCTACCTGAGCACTGGCGATGTCCTGCCCGGCTCCCTGCGTGCCATTGACGCGAAGCAGGTCGATCTCGACTCCGAGGTGGTCGCCTTGAAACAAATGCCGACGGGCATATTACAGGCCATTCAGTTCGGCGGTGAAAATCTCAACCTTGATGGCTTCGAAGACAAAGGCTGGCAGCGTGTGCGCGGCAACGAGGGCACCGTGAAACGCCAGGGCAAGGCCGGACTCGACTTTCAGGCTGGCGGCACCTGGGGGCATCCGTCCTTCATGCAAGTGAACGAGATCAACTTCAAACTGCTCAGCAGCGGCTTCAATGCCCTGCGCGTGCGCCTTTTCACCGATGGTGTGAACGCCGCCGCGCCCAGCACCAACCTGCTCTTCGGCCACATGGGGAGCGAGGTGTGCTTCGGCCTCGAAACCACTGGCGACCAGATGGACCGCCAGTTCCGGCTCAACAGCAGCGGCCCTGCAACCGTGCGCGTCAACGTGGGAGAAAATGACATCGAGGTCTTCCTCAACGGCGTCTCCGCGCGCAAGATCGAGCTCACGCCGAAAATGCGCTCCGGCAGCGGCATTCTCATCGAACCTTTCAGCCTGTGGGGCAATGGCGAGCGCGAGGTGAAGATCCAAGCATTCAGCGCCCGTATCGCGCCCGGTCGTGTGGCGGCCCCGACTGTCGATCCGCGCTCCAAACAGCATGCGCTCACCGTGCCGCGCTTCCGCAAAGAAGACCCACCGCGCCATGCACTCATCGCCGCGAACGGCGACCTTTTGCGCGGCGTGATCGAGGCCGCCACGGCGAAACACTTCTCCATCCGCTCTGGTCTGGAGACCCTCCAGGTGCCCCGTGATCGCGTGACAGCCGCCGTGTGGCTTATCAAGCCGGCGGATGATGTCAGCGCCGCCTTTGCGGCCCGTGAAAGCGACCCGCCCGTCATCACCCACTGGCTGCTGCTGAACAACGGCGGTCGTCTCGGTTTAAATGTCGAGCGCTTCGACGCGGACATGGTCATCGGCCAAAACGCGCTGCTTGGTGCCTGCCGCGTGCCTTTGAAGCAGATTCATGGCATTCGCAGCACCGTCCCGCCAGAAAGCACCGCCATGCTGGCCCTGCGAGACTGGAAACTCAAGTTCGCTCCCGAACCCGTGCTGCCCGAGAGCGGCGGCGAAAGCTCCCCGCTGCTCAAACAAGACGCCAAGCCCTTCAAACTGCCCCTGCTCGGCGGCGGCGACTTTGATCTCGCGCAGGAGAAGGGCAAGGTCATCGTCCTCGACTTCTGGGCCACCTGGTGCGGCCCCTGCGTCAAATCTCTGCCCGGCATGATCGACGAAATGGCCGCCTTCGACTCCAAGAAGGTCCGCTTCATCGGCGTCAACCAAGCCGAGGCCAAAGACACCGTGAAAAGCTTCCTCGACACGCGTGGCTGGAAACTCGAAGTCGCGCTCGACACCAACCAGCGCGTCGGCCAGTCGTTCGGCGTCGAAGGCATCCCCCACACCGTCATCATCGGCCCAGACGGTAAAGTCGCCTATGTCAAAACCGGCTTCGAGCCCGACGGAGCCAAGAAGATCGCGGAGACGGTGAGGAAGCTGTTGGAGAAGTGATGACCGCTTCCTCATCTGCGGTCATGTTTGATTCACCTCATGGACCAAAGTCCGTTAGCGGTGCGCAGAGTGCCATCGGTCTGAGCTTGCCTTTTGGTTTCGGCAACTATGCCGCTTTCTGCTGACTGTCGATCTGCCGGGCC
>JBIKYB010000327.1:0-5679 GCA_044355475.1 Prosthecobacter sp. | reverse complement strand
CTGGCGGGGCACGGAGCCGATGAATTTGAGGTCTTCCTCACGAATGGTGTAGGTGGTGTAAACCTCTGGCACGCTTGCGAGATCCAGGCTGTGATCTGCCAGTTCGGTCTCGGGCAGGCCTTGGGAGCGCTGGTAGCGCTTGAGGGCCTTGGTGGTAAATTCACCAGGACGACCGTCGAGCTTGCCGGGGCCGAAGAGCTGCGTGTCGAGGAAGATCTGCACCCTCAGGATGTCGTCGATCGGCTCTGGTGCTGGCGGCAGCGGATCAGGGATGACGAGACCTGCCACTGGGGACAAGAGCAGAAGGCAAAGAACAGGAGTTAACAGTTTTTTCATGAGAACGTGCGCACGAAGGTCATCGCGGAGCTGAAACGGCTCTTCGTGGGCTTCCATAGCCACGCCGAACCGTTAAGCAAGTGTCCCCACGGGGATGATGCGCCTTCGGATTGCGGGAATGATGCAAGAAAGATGCCATGACCTTCCCTGAGCCTGACTCTCTTCCAGCATCAATAATAACCGCGACGGCCACTGCGGCAGCCAGTATGATGATGGCGGCGGCGGTCATCACAGTCGTCGTCATCGCTGCTGGCGATGCCGTAGGCGATCAAGCCGACGACGGCGGCACCCAGGAGTGCCGCGCCTGGATCAACCACCTGACGCGGGCGTCCATGCGCATCGTAGGCGGTGGTGCAACTGGTTCCCATGCAGAGGCAGAGAGCGGCGAGAATGAGGCGGTGGAGGGGCTTTTTCATGCTCCCGTGTGACGTGACGGCACCGGGAGTATTCAGTGTGAGAGAGAAGTAAAAGGGGAGATGTGGATGGCAGACGTGAGACGGTGTGGGGGCTGCGTTTACTTCTTTCCCAAGATGACGTCACCGAGGCTGAACATAGGACCGTAGATGGCGTAGATGAGGAAGCCGACCATGACGCCGAGAATCATCATGGTGAGGGGTTCGATCATCTTGTCGAGAGTGGCGGCGAGGTTGTCGAGCTCCTCCTCGTAGTCGTCGGCGATTTCGGCGAGCATTTCGGTGCCGGAGCCGGTTTCGGAGGCGAGTTCAATGAGGCCGCAGAGGTTGCGGGCATCCGGGCCGAGCCAGTGGGCCTCCATGAGGAAGGCCTCGTGCAGAGTCCGGCCGACGGCGATGTGCTCGCGCAGTCGGATGAAGAGCTCTTTGTAGTGGTAGTGCCAGGAGGCCTGGGCGGTGATGTCCAGGGCGCTGGAGAGGCGGACGTTGGACTCGGTGAGCATGGAGAGCGTACGGAAGCCGGTGGCTGCGGCGGATTTGCGCACGATGACGCCGATGGCGGGGAGCTTCAGGAACAGATCCTGCATGGCGCGGATGGAGCTGATCTTTCCCCAGTTGGAGAAGAAGAAGTAAAGGCCGACGAAGGGCGCTGCGGCCATGTAGGGCTTGTGAAGGAAGAGATCGGAGAGGGCGATGAGGACTTTCGTGCCCATGGGCAGTTCCGATTTGAAGGCGCTGAAGAGCTTGGCCATGGCTGGCACGAGGGTAAAGCTCATGGCAATGACAACGACGACACCCAGCACGATCACGACTGCGGGGTAAATGAGGCCACCCTTGAGCTTCTTGATGACCTTGGAAGATTTTTTCTGCGAGACGGCGATACGCTTGCAGACCTTGGCGAGCTGGCCTGCTTCCTCACCTGCGATGATGAGGGAGAGCATGTCATCGGGGAAGAGCCGGGGGAATTTGGAGATGGCGTCGCTGAACTTGTCTCCGGTGGCGATGGCGCTGATGACCTCCGCGATCATGCCTTTATAGGTGGCGGATTTGACGCGGTTGGTCTGGAGCAGGAGGCCTTTGGTGAGAGAGATGTTGCGCTCCAAGCAGCGGGCGAGGCCAGAGAAAAAGGCGGCGCTGTCGTCGGTGTTGGGCTTGGGGCTGGTGAGGCGGTGCAGCTTTTCGTCAATGCCGGTGATGGTCTGCACGCTGGTGCTCTCATTGTGCGCCACGCCGGCTCCGATGAGGGCTTTTTCATCGGTGTCGGTCTCGACGAGCGCCTCGCTGGACTTGCCGGAGTGGACGTTGGTGATTTTGACTTTTTTGAGCATGATAGCAGAAGGATGGGAGATTTTTGGGATCTGAAATCTCGGAGTTACGGCGGTGGCGGGCGGAGATCGGTGACGAGGCGCGGGCGGTAGGCGGTGAGGGTGAAACCGGCACCTTCGACCTCGTTGCGTGGGTCCTGGGAGATGTTCACGGCGGCAGTGCAGCGGGCGGTTTCCATGACGACGCCGTTGATGGTGGTCAGGCCTGTCTCCACGAGGGCTGGCGTGCCATGCACCGCCTGCTGGAGCAGCGCGTTCTGCGCCTGGGCGGGCATCAGGGTGTTGATTTGCACGGGGGAGAGACCGAGCTGCCAGAGACGCGTCATGTTTTCCTGGAAGTTGCGAGTGATGGCGACTCGCGTGGCTAGTTCCTCCTGCAGCATGAGTGTGGAGGAGAGGCTGACCATGGCGGTGGCTGCCACAGAGACGATTGCCCCGGCGGCGAGCACTTCGATGAGGGTGTAACCCGCTCTTCGAGCGGTTGATGATGGTTGACGGTGGTTGAGGCCGCTGCGCGGCGTTGACGGTGGTTGGGCAAACCACCGCAAACAACGGTCAACCACCGTCAACAATGGTAAACGGCTTGGAATCTTCATGGCGGTGCGACAGGAAGGAAATAGGTCTCCAGCCACGCATCGCGTGGGAGGAAGGTGGCGAAGGCGGGGCCGACATTGGTGGCGGCGGGGACGGCGGGGTCGCTGTCGCTGGTAAAGAGGAGACGGCTGGGATTGTTGCCGCCAGCGGCACGGCGTTTGATCGTCCAGTTGGTCATGACTCCGCCGATCCAGCGGACCGTGCGGGTCATCTGACTGGGAAGGTTGAACATGAGGCTCTGGTACTCGTTCACGAGGACACCACGCCAGCGGAACTCGTTGCCGCTGATGGGATTGTTCACCCAGGAGAATTCGACGGGACGGCCGCCGTCATCCTGGAAGGCGAGCACATGGCGGCGGTTGTTCTCACGCTCGAAGCGGATGTCACGCACCCAGCGGCCACGGGAGCCGTTGGGCATGATGGTGATGATGACCGGCTTCAGAGTAGCTGCGTTGGTGAAGGATGTGGCATTGCTCTGACCAACGAAGATAATCTGATCCACGACACCATAGATGCGCATGTTCTTGAGGAAGGCGCTGTCGAGCTTGATGAAGAGGACGCGTAGCTTGTCATCGTAACCCGAGGGCCAGCCGGGCGGTGTGTAGGTGGGGTTTTTCTGCTCGGCGATCCAGTAAGCCTCGGTGGAGGAGTTGAAAACACCGGCAACGTCGATGGTGACGGTGGCGGTGCGCCCGGCGGCGGCCTCGCGATCCTGAAAATGCCAGAGTGAGTTGTCTGGGTTGTCGTCGTTGCGCACGACATCAAGGTAGCCGTGGTGCCTGCGGTCTCCGGTGCCACCGATGGGCCCGGTGGTGCTGGGGACGACCGGCATGTTGGAGGGGAGTAGCGCGTCGCCATCAAGGTCGGTGCCATACACGGGGTAGGGGATGTTTGGCGGCTCTGCGGCGGCGTAGGACTGGATGTAGAGCGATTTGGTGAGGAAGGGCAGTTGCAGTGGGCTGGGCGTGCTGCTGACGAAGAACGAGGGCGGGTGCCGCACGACGGTGCGGCCTTGGACTGTCCAGTTGGCGTTGTGTCCGTTGCTGCCAGCGCCGGCGTCACGGTAGATGTCCAGCTCGGTCACGACGCCATCCGGCTTGCGATAGACGCAGAACACATCGCCATTGAGCACGGGAGGCATGGTTTTGAGGAACTGCCAGCCATTGTAATTGTCGATGTTGCCTGAGAGGGCATATGACGGGCGGGTGAGCTGCTCGACGGTGATGTAGGAGGCTCCTGGCCGCAGGCCGGTGTGGTTGTAGGGGAAGACGGTGCTCATGCCGCCCGCCGTGCTGGTGGAGGTGTAGATGTTGAGGTTACTCCATCCATTGGCAGTGCTGAGGCTGCCGAGACCGTCTCCCAGGCTGAGAATTTCATTCGCGCTCTTGCTGCCATTCCGCTCGAAGCCGCGGTCGGTGATGAGCTGCCAGCCGAGCAGGCGGGAGCTTTCCACACCGACACGGCGTTTGCAGACATCTTCAAGAAAACTCACCTGCATGGCGCGGGTGCTCATCAGTGTGACCCAAGAGGAAACAAAGATGCCGCCGACAATCATGAGCATGAGCGCCGCCGCCATGAGGGCGCCGAGCGTGCTGCGATGATGGTGCCGTGGGATGCGCATGGCGTAGGTTCAAAGAGCTGGGAACATTGGGACGGTGAACATGAAGGCCGTGCGCCCGGCCATCTGGTTGTAGGCCTGGCGTGGATCGCTGGAGGCGAAGGTGTTGGCCACCGGGCCGAGATGACGCGCGGCGGGGTCTGGCCACCAGATGAAGTAAAAGGGGCGCTCGGCGGCGCGTTTGAAGCGCTCGATGGTGGCAGGCGTCTCCCGCAGGGCGAGACGAGCCGCGCGCTCGAAGGTGATGAACAAGGGTGCGAAGCCGTCGGTGGCCCATTGCGTGCTGTTGGTCGGATTTGGCACTGAGGGAGAGTAAAACACCTCATAGCCGCCGGTATGACTGAGCGTGGCGGAAGACGGCGCTGAAACCGCGTCAGCATAGCGTTTCACCGAGGCGTGGAAGCCATTGGGCTCGGTGGCAGCCGTGAAACGTACGAGGTCGATGTCATAGATGGCATTGACCTTGAGGTAGCCGGGCCATTTGCTGTAGCCGAGCACGAAGATGCTGGCGTTCTGCGGCACGGCGACGGAGTTGTTGAGCGGATTGCGGTAATCCAGGTACAAATCGGCCGGAACGCTGGCATTAGCGATGATGTGGGCGCGAAATTTCTGCGGCGTGTCGATTTCGTCATGCAGTGCGGGGTTGTGGGCGATGAGGCTCGGACGCCAGGTGTTCACGCCGTCGCGCGGCAGGCAGAAGACGGCGGTGGCGCTCAGGGTGTCCGTCACAAACTGCTCACGCAGCTCTTCCGCCAGTGAAAGGGCACCATATTGCGGGGCGATGGCCACATTGACGGTGGTGGCGCTGCTGCCGTAGAAGTTTTGCATGCGCTGCGCACCGAGCGGCACGGTGACCACCGAGGAGGCGCTGGGTTGGCTGCGCACGAGCGTGCCATAAATGACCACAGCACTACCCAGGACCACGGCAGAGAGCGCGAGCACCAGCAGGAGTTCCACGGAGGTGAATCCTCCTGGCTGATGGACGCGGCGGTTCATTTGGGCGCGGGCGTTGGATTGCCAAAGAGCATGCGCACCATGGACTCAACGGCAGGAGCGGGCCTGGGCGTGGCCTGGGCTGGTTTTCCCGACTCCTGCGGCACGGCGGGTGGGGTTGGGGAGGCAGCGGGTGGAACTGAGGTGATGGCAGTCGCGGGCTGCTTGGGCGCGTCGATGAGAAGATCGAGGGCTGAGTCGTTTTCTGTGACGGGAAGCGCTGCTGGAGGCACTTCCTCCTGTCTGGCGATTTGGCGCGTCGAGAGGTCCATGGTGGCATTGGGGACGTTGCCAGACTTGGTGTCTTCCTCGCTCTGTCCGAGCATCTGGTAGCGCACTTTGGGTGAGATATTGATCGGAATGACCATGAGCTTCGGAGGCAGGCCGGTGGCGCGTTTTT
>JBIKYB010000500.1:0-3147 GCA_044355475.1 Prosthecobacter sp. | reverse complement strand
TTCCTGCCAGGCCAACTCGATGTATTCCGTGGTGATGTTTTTGACCTTCAACTCCACCATTTGATCTGGCAGCACGGGTGGGACGGTCTTTCCCGCCTCCAGTTTGATGTTTCCCAACAGCACGCTCATGCGCCCGTCTGGCAGACGCACGGTGCCCACGACTTGCAGTTTCAGCAGCTTGTCCCGCACACGGTTTTCCTCCGTGTCTCCAGGAGCCAGGCGGCTTTGTGTTTCTGACTCGGATTCAAAGGGGTTGTTCTCCTCAGGCTTGACGTTTTCTGGCGTTTTTTCCTCTGGCAGCACGAGCTGGTATTGGACGCGTTTTTCTTCTTCCCCTTCTTCCGGCAGCGCCTCCTGGGCGCGTAGCGGAAGGGCCAGGGCAGCAAGGCCGAGGCTGAGAAGCATGAGGTGACTGTGAGATCGATTCATGACTGGGAATTATTTGGCCTTGGGTTTTTCCGCGTCAGCGGCGGCGAGGTTGAAAATCGGGGTCTCAAACGAGACATCCATCTTCAACTGCCGCCCGGTGCTGCCACCAGTGATCTGCACGACCTTCATGCGGGCCGTGGGCAGGCGGCGCTCGATGTCGCCCAGCCAGTTGAGCACCTTGGCGTATTCTTCCTCAATGGTCAGTGTGGTGAGAACGGACCTGGGGATGATCTTGTTGTTCGTAGAGGTTTTCAGCTCGGTCTTACGCGAGCGCACGAGGTTGATGCCGCGCTCACGCAGGCTCAGCTCAATGGTCTGCTCGGCTTCCTGCTGGGTTTGCACACGATCAATGGCTGGCAGCCATCCTCGCAAGAAGCGGCGCACGTCCTCGGTGTCCGTTTTGAGCACAGTGGTCTGGATTTCGGCCGTCTGGCGCTCCTGCTCGGCAGCGGTGGCGCTGTCCTCGGCCTCCTGAGCCTCGGTTCGGGTCGTCGTCACCTTGTTGTGGATGATCTGCGCAGTGTAGGTCATGCCGCCAATGACCAACAGTAGGATGATACAGGCGAGTTGCTTGGGATTCATAAAATAGAGCAGATTACTCGGACCGGCGCACGAGTGTGGAGTGGTATTCGATGACCTCGCCGTTCTTTGTCTGCTGCGGCGAGTAGGAGTTGTAAAGCAACTGGCCCAGCGCGTTCTCGATAGCTGACAGTTCGCTGGCAACCTTGGAGCCGTTGAGATGGATAGTGAGCGCCAAGTTCGCGGGCACCTGCTCGCTGCGCTCCAGCGCCACCTGGGTGATGCGTGTCTCGGCCTGCACCGCGCGGGCGATCTTCACGGCGATGGGCTGGATGTTCCGCGCCCCCTCCATCCATTCCGCCACTTTCTCCGCCTTGAATGCCTCCGATTCGAGGTTTGCCTTTTCAGATGTGAACGCGTCACGCTGGCTTTCACTGAGCTTCCTGCGCTCCACGGCCTCAGTCTTCTGCTTGAGGGCTTTCTTGTAGTTGAAGTAGTCCATCGTCATCACATAGGCGCTGCCGACCAGCGCCACATAAAAGATGACCGGAATGGCGCGGAACGACGAAGGCAGGCGGCGCGAGGTGTCGGTGCGCGGTGTTTTGAAGTCGTGGCAGAGGTAATCGATCATGGCGGTGGAAGGTGGGGAAGGGGATCAATGCTCGCCGATGATGGTCCAGAGCAGGTCATCCTGCGTGAGGTCGGTGGCGTGTACTTTGTCGAGATGCAGCATGATCTCGCTGCGGAACTTGTTGTCGTGGCCGTCACCGATGAAATAGATCGGGCTTCCTTCCGGCACCTTGGAAAGCAGCGGGCTGATGATCTGAAGTGCGGTCTCCACCGCCTCTGGGCCGAGGCCGCTGCGGCAGCGAACGTCGCGCCACTGGCCTTCCTGCTGCACCAGCACGCCGAGTGAGCCCTCGCACGCGGCGATGAGCACGAAGTTCGACGGTGTGCCGCCGTCGCTCGCCCGGAAGATGCTCAAAATGGCATGCTCCAGCATGGCAAAGAGGCCGCAGCAGACACGGCCGGGCTTCAGATTGACCGTCTTGAGCACATCTTCGGTCACTTTGACCAAGGACTCCTCCACGGCGAGCAAAAGGCTGGCGGTGGTCTCCGGGTGATGGCAGATGGCGTAGCGCTTGCCACGGTCATACTTGGGGCCGAGTACGGCACGCGGATTGGTGCGCAGCAGGCTTACGCAGTTGTCACCGCGCATGAGGTTATTTTCCAGGCTGATGATGAAGCGATGGTTCACGGACACGGAGCACCAGCCGCCCTCGCACATGCCTCGCCATTCATCCCCGCGTTGCGGGGCAGCGTCGGCCAGTTCGCCCTCCTGCATGCCGCCTTCTTCGAAGCGGCCACGTTTGTTGATCGAACGCCAGCTCACGGAGCCGCGGCTGACGTTGATGAGTAGAGACTTGCGCGCCTCGTAGCGTTTTCCCCAGGGGACGGCAGAGTCGTCGGGGTCGGCTTTGAAAGCGGCGAAGCTCAGGACAGATTTGATTTCATCCAACAGCATAAATGGAAGTGAGTTGTTCTTTGGAAAGGAAGTCGTACACCTCATGCTCGGTGTAGCCGGTCTTGCGCGCGGTGGAAGGCTTCCAGCCGTCGGCCATGCGCATGTTCAGGCAGCGCTCGAAGCTGACCATGCCGCGTGTGAAGCCCGCTTCGAGCTCCTGGTCGAGGTTCTTGAACTCGCCACGGCGGATCATGCCGCACACGGAGTCATAAGGCAGCAGTAGCTCGTGAATGGGGAAGCGTTTGCCTCGGTTCTCATCAAACAGCAGGCGCTGGCAGAGAATGCCACGAATGGAGTCCGCGAAGGAGAGCATGGCGTTTTCCATGCGGTCGCTCGGGATTAGTTTGAGGTAACGGTGCACGGTTTGCGCGGCTGAGGACGTGTGCAGAGTCGCCACGACGACGTGGCCAGTTTCAGCGGCCTGCAAGGCGATCTCTGCTGTTTCGCCGTCACGAATTTCTCCCACGAGAATTACGTCCGGGGCCTGACGAAGAGCGGCGCGCAGGGATTTGTTGAAGTCCAACTCGTCGGTGCCGATCTCTCGTTGTGAGACGAGGGAAGGGATGCCGGAGGGATAAACGAACTCGATGGGATCTTCGAAGGTGAGCACATGCTCCTGGCGGCGTTTGGCGCGTTCGAGAATCATGGAGGCAATCGTGGTCGATTTACCGGAA
>JBIKYB010000273.1:0-6764 GCA_044355475.1 Prosthecobacter sp. | reverse complement strand
CCTCTAGGAAGGCTTTGATGGCGGGTGGCGGCACCATGAGCTTGCTGATGTCCGGGATGCTTTCCGGTAGCAGACGCAGCACCCAGCGCGGTCGGCCGCGTGTGACCATGCGGTTCACACGGTAGCGGCGCGGCCCGAGCTGGAGTGCGTAGTCGATGCACCCGGCGGTGAATTCCAGCGGGCGTTCGGGCTGGTAGATGAATGAGTCATAAAACAGCTTGCCGTTGCGCTTGTAAGTCAGCGGCTCCCACGGGGTGACGTAAAAGTCGCTCACTCCAGAGTCCTTCGAGAGATGGAGCATCCGGTAGCCGAGTTGACTGCGTTCGTGAATGTCTTCCATGGTGTCAACGGTTGCTGGTGAATCGGGCGCGCAGTTCCGCCTTTGCGGTGGCACCTTCAAAGATAAGAAATTTGTTCCCCTGCACGACACCCGCGCCCGGATCGAGCGTGGTCCAAGCCAACTCCAGGCGGTATTCGACGCCGTCGATGGTGACGCGCACGTCTGTGGTGGGATTTTTCAGTTCAACGACATCGGCGCTGGCCAGACGGTCACTGGTGTTCTCCGTGCTTGTCAGCCCCAGGTCGATGTGGGTGATGAAGTCGAGCGATGGCTGAGACAGATTCAGATTCACCGAGAGCGTGACTCCCGTGGCTTCGCTGTTGTAGAAGGTGGTGCCGTTGAGCATCATCATCTCTCCAAACTTGAACCAGGTATTCGGGACGATGGTGTCAAACGACTCGGGGGTGAAGGAGATCACGTTTTCTACCCCGGCGTCGAGGTATTCACCGTTGCCGAGGTCGAGCTTGGTGTTGCCGTGCTTGAAGGTGGAGCTCTCGCTGCTGTTTTGAATGTCGGTGACGAGATTGGTGCCACCGATGGCGTTGCCCCAGTTCCCATCGCCCGTGCCGGTGAAGCCGCTGGTGAGGCGGTAGTAGGTCTGCGAAGCGGTGGTGCTGTCGGAATACTCCGCTGGCCGCGTGCTCACGTTGCGCGCTTGCAGGTTCATCGAAGGCGTTAGTGGAATGGGACCGCCGTTGTAGGTCGTCCAAGCGCCTGAATTGATGCGATACATCAAGTTTGAGGCCTCCGGCGGAGCGCCGTTACGGGTGATCGTGGCTGTGGAGGGAAAACTGCCAAAGGCAAAAGTGCCGCCATTGGGCGTGATGGTTGGCCGTGGTAGCCGGGTCACGGTAGGAGGCGTGGTTTCACCGTCTCCATCTCCACCCGCGCCGCCACCGCCGCCTGAGTCATTTTCCACCTCAGGATCATCGGAATCAGGCGCTGCCTCATCAGGGTTGAAACCATCCGCTGGGGCTGCTGGATTGAATGGCTGCGGATTGAGATAGCTGGCCGCAGGCGCGTTGGTCGAATTTCCCCAGACCCAGCCTTTGGAGCCGCTGTTGAAGCTTACGTTTGATTTGGCGCGCTTTTCGGAGCCGAAGTCCGTTCCAGCCAACGTTTCGTCGAAATAGAAGTCCGAAACAGCACTGCCGGGACCGGTTGTGAGCTCAAACCGCTGAGTGGCGCGGTTCCAAATGGCGCGTGGGGTGCCATCCGGGGGCGGTAGGGTGGTCGTGCGGGCACGCAGCCGGACATCAATCAACCGACCAGAGGTAGCGCCTACATGCTGCTGCCATTCGGCCTGTGGGCGGATACGCTTCATTTTATCGAGAATCGCCTGCGCGCTGGTGAGTCCTGCGACGGTGCCTCCATCGTTCGTGTACAAGGCCACCATCTGGTTCAGGGTCGCGATGTCAGACTCCAGCTTAGCCGTCTTGGCGGAGCCTGAATCGTCGGCAATCAGAGCGACGCCCACCGACGCGATCACTCCAATGAACGCAATGGTGACGACCAGTTCGAGCAGCGAGAAGCCAGCGCGGCGGATCGAGCCGCGCATCGCATGGTTTGAGGCTGAAATAACTCTGGAAGACACAATGGATATATTAAATATTTAAAAACGCCTCAATTCAAGCCGATTAATATGGAAATTATAAAAATAAGCATTCCGTTGATGAACGCTCAGCCTGAAATCTTCAATTTTCAGAAATTTAGCCAGTTTTGAAAATCATCGAGTCATACTGATGAATGTTATTTGATTTGTTTTTGATGAATGTTTATATTTTCCATAATATGCGACATTCTCCAGCATTAATCCAGTTCATTTTCCTCCTGGCAGCCGTTCTGGTGATGCTCCCAGCGCTTCAGTCGAGAGCCCAGTTTAATCAAAGCAACATGCACCTGCTCTCCCCGGAGTATGAAGCTGAGGCTTCCAGGTTGAGGAGCGCAGCGCATCAGCAATATGACTTCTCCAAGGCCATGCTGAGCGATGTACTGCGCTTCTTGGCCACCGATGCAGGCATTTCTTTCTTCTCTTTGCCGGACGACAGTGCTGAAGGCGCCCGCCTGATCACCTTTTCCATCAAATCCAGCCCTTTTCAGGTGCTGGAGACTCTTTGCCGGGCCAATGGACTGGCCATCATCCCTGACAATGGCATCTGGTACATTCGTCCGTCCGATGATCGTGAACTCATCGGCAAGCCGTACGAAATCCTTCACAATGCGCTCGAACGCGTGGACCGGGTCAATTCCGGAGGCGGATTGTCCTCGGCTGGCGCGGCCGGCAGTGGCGGTGGTGGAGGAGCTGGCGGTGGAGGAGGAGGCGGCGGTGGTGGTGGAGGCGGTGGTCTGGATCTGCAAGGAACGAGTCAGACCTTTGCCGTGCGGCGCAGTGAGGTGATCGATGACATCCGCGCCTTGCTGGGACTGCCGCCTGAGGAAATGGAAGCTGGTCAGGGCGCTGTCGCAGGTGCCCTTGGTCAGGACGAAAACTCCGCCCGCGCGATGAACTCCAACGAGCTGAGTTCTGTCCGCAAACCCAAGGTCATTTGGAAGTCTGACTCCAACACGCTCTACATCGTTGCTACTCGTCTCCAGCACATGTGGGTGGAAGGTTATCTCGCTGCAGCGGACAAGCCGCAGTCGCTCATCGCCATTGAGGTGAAGTTCATCGAAACCTCGCGCGATCCGAAGCGCGAGTTTGGCATCGACTGGACCGGTACGCTCGAAAGCGGCAACTTCCGTCAAGTGGACAAGACGACGTCGACCGTTGACGCTGCCGGCAATCCGCAGCTCAATGTTGAATACACTTCTGTTCCTACCACGGGTGGTTTCCGCACGGATCTGGCACCGCTGCTCAGCGCCCTGGACGTGGGCAACGTCGGTGGCACGCTAGGCTGGCCCGCTCTCAGCATTCTCAGCGCCCAGGACGTGAATGTGAAGCTCCGCGCCATCATGCGTGATGAGGAAACCAACACCACCTCCTATCCGCGCATGGTCACGCTCAGCAATCGTGAGGTCGCCATCCGTAGCGTGGTGAACCAACCCGTGCTTGACGCCAGTTCCACGGCCAGCGCCGGTGCGGTCGGTGCCACCACCACGACGCAGGTCGCCTATCTCCCCATCGGCACGGTGTTGAACATCCTGCCCAAACGCATGCAGTCGGACAAAGTCCTGCTCAACATGGCTGTCACCGTCTCCAGCATCATCGGCACCGAGGTCATCTCCGGCAATCCTTACCCCATCGCCTCCTCCCGCGTGTACAGCGCCCCGGTGGAGATCGACTCCGGCTACACCGTGGCCGTCGGCGGCATGGACGAGGCGCGCGAGCGTGAAGGAGAGGCTGGCGTGCCCTTCCTCAGCAAAATTCCCGGCCTCAAATGGCTCTTCAAATACAAAAGCCGCAGCAAGAACCACAAGAACCTGATGCTCTTCATCACCCCCACGATCATCGACGCTAAAAACGGCGGTCTGCCCACAGAGCCCCAGTCCGTGGTGCCGCAGCGCCCTGGCCTGCCCGGCAAGCCGAAAGTGGATTACGCCAGCGGCTTGCTCGTCGGTGGCAGCGCCGCTTTGCCAAACACCGCCGCTTATCTTTCCCGCGAAGCCGAAAAGCTCGGCAACACCATTGACGAAGGCCGCATCACCGAGGAGGTCGGCCAAAAGCTCAAGGAATTGAAAATCGCCGTCGAGCAGGTGCTTCAGCAGTGCGAGCCGATGAAGCTCGCCGAGCCGGCTAAGTTCTCCATGATCGAGCAGCATGAGCTCATGCTCAAAAACACGCTTGAGCGTCTGGTTCACTTCCAGCGCCTGTTATTCACCAAAAAGTACTTCTGATCCGCTTCAGGCCATATCGGCGGCGGGAGCCTGGGTTCGCGGTTGTTTTTCGAAATTGTTCAATTGAACAATTTTGGTGGTGGTCGAAAAGTGTGGCAATGCCTACGCACGTTTCATCTGCTCTGCCGCCCTTCGAATGGCTGTTCCTCGATTTGAACAGCTTTTTTGCCAGCGTGGAGCAGCAGTTGGACCCGTCGCTGCGGGGAAAGCCGGTGGCAGTGGTGCCGGTGGACTCCGATGCGACGTGTGCGATCGCGGCGAGCCAGGAGGCGAAGAAGTTTGGCATCAAGACCGGAACGAACATCGGCGAGGCCCGGCGCAGCTGCCCGGAGCTGATCACGGTGGTGGCGAGTCATGATGTGTACGTCGATTTCCACCACCGCATCATTAAGGAGGTGGAGCGGCATTTCCCGGTGCATGTGATCTGCTCCATCGACGAGATGGCCTGCAAGCTGGACGCACCGCGTCGTGCGCTGCCTGTGGCGCTGGATCTGGTGCAGCGCATCAAGCGCGGCCTGCGGGAGAGGGTGGGGGAGTGCATCACCTGCTCGGTGGGCCTGGCCCCGAACCGCTTTTTGGCCAAGGTGGCCTCTGACATGCAGAAACCGGACGGTTTGGTCGTGCTGCTGGCGGATGAACTGCCTGGTCGTCTGCTGGAGCTGGAATTGCGTGACTTGTGCGGCATCGGCCGCCGTATGGAGCCACGATTGCATGCCTGTGGCATCCGTACGATGCAGGATCTGTGGGAGGCGGAGCGGGAGACGCTGCACCGGGCCTGGGGTGGGGTGTGCGGGGACCGCTTCTGGCATGCGCTGCATGGCGGGCCTTCGGAGGATGATCCGCCTGCGCGGCATCGCACCCTGGGGCACAGCCATGTACTGGCTCCGGAGCTGCGCACGCCACCGCAGGCGGGCATCGTGGCGCGGCGTCTGCTGCTGAAGGCGGCCAGCCGCCTGCGCCGCATGGAGTACCGGGCCACGCATCTGCACCTGAGTGTGCGGACGGAGGACGGGCCGCGCTGCGAGGCGCAGGCGAAGTTTGACCCGGCGTGCGACAGCATCGTGCTGGCGCGGGTGCTGGCGGAGCTGTGGCAGCGGGTGATGCAGCAGGCGCGCTGGCAGCGGGTGAAGAAGGTGTCCGTGACGCTGATGGGCCTGGAGGCAGAATCACAGCCGCAGCAGCTCGATCTCTTCGTTTCCACCGCCGAGGCGGCCACACGAGAACGACGCGAGCACCTCAGCCGCGTGCTGGACAAGATCAATCAAAAGCGTGGGCGTGATTCCGTGGTCATCGGCTTCACCCCGAACACCGTGCGCACGTTTTCAGGCACGAAAATCGCCTTCACCCGCATACCTGACCGCGAGGAGTTTCAGGAGTAGCTGGGGCCGTTATTTAGCGAAGAGGGGGCTTCCTGGCAAGGCAAGGCCCAGAGGGAGGATGAAATCATCCATTTCTGGTCGTCCGGGCGCATGGGACCGTCGAGGTCATGGGAGCGAATGCTAGGCGCTCCGGCGGCGGTTAGCAGCTCGGCCTGCCGTGGCGGTTCTGGCAGGCTTGCTGCCGCCAGGGCAGGGGGGCTTGTGCTGCAGGGCTGCGGGTCACGCCGCTGCCGGGAGAGTTCGCGGCGGCAGAAGTTGCGCAGCCCGCGCCTTGGCTTCTGTCGTCCCGCCTTCAGGTGGCGGGGCGCTGGAGAAAGGGGGAGACGCAGCGCCGATGGCATCTCCTGGTCTCCACCTTCCCCAGTCGGCCTGTCAGGAACGGCTCACGGCACCGTCTTCACCGCTGGATCGCTCCAGGGGCCGGGGCCGGCGCTACCGATGGCGCGCACGCGGAACCAGCAGCGTCCGCCGCTGGGCAGGCCGTCGAGGATGAGGCTGGCCTTGGTGGGCAGACCGGCGGCCTTCCACCCTCCGGCAGTGATCGGGTCCGGGCAGGTCTGCACCTCGTAGGTCTTCGCACCCTTCACCGGGCTCCAGCGCAGGTTCACGCGGCCCTCGGCATCGCCGATGGTCGAGTCCAGCCCGTCCACCTGCGGCATCGGGCCGATGGGGCTGGCCTGGCCCTTCACCGCCAGGCCGGAGGACAGGATTTTTGCCGCGTCCCCCCCGCTGGCGCTCTCCACATACGCGGAGACGGACACCAGGGCGGCATCCAGCTCCGCCTCGGCGGTTTCCAGCGCGGTTTGTTTTTGATCCAGGGTATTTTTGGCCGCCTCACGTTCACTGAACGCGGCGGAGACCGCATCCGCCTTCGCGGTCAGCGTGGCCAGAGGCGGTGTGGGAGTCGGGAAGTTGGCGTTCCCGGTGGTGGCAGTGACGAGGTCCTCTGCCTTTTGCACTTTTTGCAGGGGCGTCTTGCCCTTGAGGTCGAGTTTCGGTTTGGACATACGGTTCGGCTTGCTAGGCCCGGCCCCCTCCGGCATGTCGTAAAAAAACCCGGGCATGTCCCAGAAGACAGACGGATCATCGTAGCGCATGGCAGGAGTCGGTCAGGCAGGTTTCAGTGCCGCTGTAGCGGGCACCTTAATGCCCTTTGACACGGCCCGAGTGCCCCCATTCAAAATTCATTTCTTTTTTTACCAATTCCGTCG
>JBIKYB010000105.1:0-15630 GCA_044355475.1 Prosthecobacter sp. | reverse complement strand
GGCCACGCGGTCAGGTGCCTGATCGACGATGACAAACGGCACGCCACCCACCTCAAGCTGGCTGGCGATCATTTTGCCGATGCGGCCGTAGCCGCAGATGATGGCGTGGTTCTTGAGCTTCTCGATTTCGTTTTCCATTCGTTTGCCTCCGAGGGCGCGTTGTATTTGGGCTTCCGTCAGCCACTGCACGAGCGTGCCGGTGACAAAAATGATGCTGGTGCAGCCAAACAAGATCAGCGCGATGGTCCACGCCCGCAGCCACGGCTCGGTGATGGGCACCACCTCGCCAAAACCGACGCTGAAGGCCGTGATGACAACCATGTAGAGCGCATCGCTCCACGACCAGCCCGCCAGCCGGTAGCCCACCGTGAACACGACGAGCACCACGCCCACAAACAGCATGGCGTAGTAAAGATTGGTCTGGGGTCGGCTACGGGCGATGGGCATTCAGGCTGGGCAGAACCCATTGCAAAGCGGATGGCGTGCCAGAATCAGCGGATGAGCTTGTTGAAATGGCTGGATGCCGCGAGGCGTTTGGTTCACCCTCTCACCCACCATGAAGCGCCTTTTCGCCATCCTCGCCCTCGTTTCCCTCGTCAGCTCCGCTTTTTCGGCGGACAAAAAATCCATCGTCATGATCGCGGGCAAGCCCTCGCACGGGCCAGGGCAGCATGAGCACAACGCAGGCATCCAGCTCCTCAAAAAGTGCTTGGAGCAGGGCGCGGCGGAGCAGGTGGACATCAAATTCCACCTCAACGGCGAGTGGCCATCACAGGAGGAGCTTTCCAAAGCGGACACGGTGGTGATTTACTCTGATGGCGGCGGCGGGCATCCGGCGCTGCAGGAAGGTCGGCTGGCGCAACTCGACGCGGAGATGAAGCGTGGCTGCGGCTTCCTCACCATTCATTACGCGGTGGAGCCGACGATTGAGAAGGGCAACAAGGAGTTCATCGACTGGATGGGCGGCTGCTTCGAGATCAACTGGAGCGTGAACCCACATTGGGACGCGAATTTCAAGGAACTGCCCCTGCACCCGATCAGCGAGGGCGTGAAACCCTTCGGCACGAATGATGAATGGTACTTCCACATGCGCTTCCGCAAGGGCATGGAAGGCGTGACGCCGATCCTCAGCGATGTGGCCCCGGATTCGACCATGAGCCGCCCCGATGGCCACCACAGCGGCAATCCGGCGGTGCGTGAGTCGGTGAAGAACAAGGAAAAGCAGCACGTCGCCTGGGCTTGTGAGCGTGCGGACGGCGGTCGCGGCTTCGGTTTCACCGGCGGACATTATCACAAAGGCTGGGCGAACAACGACCAGCGCAAACTGGTGCTGAACGCCATTCTCTGGACCGCGAAGGCCAAGATCCCGGTGGATGGTGTCGCTTCAACCGTCACCGAGGAAGACATGGTGGCGAATCTCGATCTCAAGCCCGGCCAGGGGCTGCCAGAGAAGCCGAAGAAGGTGAAGTGAGGAAACGAACCGTAGGTTTGGTGTATCGACTGCCCGTCCTACGATCTCACTCGAATGACCAACGCCGCGATGATCGTGCCAACGAGATTCGCGACAAGGTCCCAGCCGGTGTTTTCGTAGCCGCCGACGTTGGTATTCGGGAGGGTGAGCACGGCGATGAACTCGATGACTTCATTCAACGCGCCGAAGCCCATTCCTGCGGCGGCGCACAGGACAAGCATGCCAAAGGTGGGCCGCAAGGCGCTGCCATCAGGCTGACGCAGGCCGTTGCGCAAAATGTGCCAGCAGAGCCAGGTGGTGACGCCGAAGCCGTAGGCGTGGACGATTTGATCGTACTTCAGACGTTCTGGAATGAGCCACAGGCTGTAGAGCACCACGTGATCGCCATTGTAGGGCCAGCCTGCGGGCAGCGGACAAAGCCCGCCGGCCATGTGCGCCAAACCCCAGACGGAAAAGGCCCAGAGAAGCGCAGTGGTGAGCCTCACCCGGCTGTGAACGAGGCTCATCACGCCAATCAGCACGACCATGACGACGATGTAGAAGATGAACTCGCGATTGCCCTGCACCACGGACCCGGTGACCGCCGCAGCCATGTAGGCGGCATTGAAAAGGAAGACCGGCAGCAGTTTCGCGGGTGAATTCGTGCTCATGCCCGGATGATGCCGCATCCGCCCGCCGCGTGGCAAGAGCTTCCTGCCACGCCGGTTGACTGGCATGCCCTGTGCTGCATCCTAGCCCCCTTCCCCACGCATGAAACTCCTTCTCCCGCTTTCGGTTCTGTCATTGCTCGTCTCCCCGTGTCTGGCCCAGGTGGCTGCGGACGCGGTGAAAAGCTTCGCAAATCTGGAGAAAGTGGCCGCGCAGCTCGCGCTCCAGCCTTACCAAGCGCCGACGCAGCAGCTTGACCCGTTTTTTGAGGGGCTGAAATACGACGGGCACCGACAGATCCGCTACCTGCGGGACAAGGCGCTGTTTGCAGACCTCGGCGACACTTACCGCATCGAGTTCTTCCATCCGGGCTGGATGTTCAAGAAGCCAGTGATGTTTTACGACATGAAAGGGCCGCAAACGGTGGACGTGCCGTTTGACCGCAAAAACTTCGAGTATGGCGATCTGAAAGTGCCTGCGGACGCGAAGAACCCGCAGGGCTACGCGGGTTTCCGCGTGCTGGCGCCCGACTCGCTGGTGAAACGCCCCTTCGAGTTCATGGTGTTCATGGGGGCGAGTTATTACCGCGCGGTAACGACGCAGCTCGGCTATGGCACTTCTGCGCGTGGCGTGGCGGTGAACACCATCGGCGGTGAGCCGGAGGAGTTCCCCGACTTCACGCATTTCTGGTTCCAGCAGCCCAAGGTGGGCGACAAGTCTTTCAAACTGCTCGCGCTGCTCAATGGACCGAGCATCACCGGCGCGTATGAGTTTGAATCCACGCCTGGAGAGAGCACGGAAATGAAGATCAAGGCCACGCTGCATCTGCGCAAGCCGGTCAAGATGCTCGGCATCGCCCCGTTCTCGAGCATGTTCTGGTTCGGCGAGAACTCACACCCGAAACCTTATGACTTCCGCCCCGAGGTGCATGATTCGGACGGCTTGCAGGTCGAGATCGAGGGCGGCCCGTCAATCTGGCGTCCGCTGGATGTCAGCCGCGACCTGCGCCTGAGTATTTTCGAGACGGACAAGCTCAAGGGCTTCGGTTTGGCAGAGCGGGATCGTGACTTCAACAACTTCCAGGATCTCGAAGCCGTCTATCATCGCCGCCCGGCGGTCTGGGTGGAGCCGGTGAGCGGATTTGGCAGCGGAGCCGTCACGCTGGTCGAGCTTTCCACGGGAGAGGAGACCTGGGACAACATCGTGGCCATGTGGAGTCCGAAAAAACTGCCCGCCACGCCTGCGGAGCCGCTGAAGGTCGAGTACAAGCTGAACTGGCTCGATCAACATGAGCCGGGCACACTCTGTAAGGTCACCAGCTCACGCCGTGGCTTCGTGATGGACTCGGATGATCACCTTTATGTCATCGACTTCGCCAAAGGCGGCGAAAACGGCGCTGGCAAACCGAAGGACTGGACGCCGGACATTGACGTGGTGCTCAGCGGCGGCGAAGGCAAGGTGCTGGACAAGCGTGTGATGCGTAACAGCGAGACCGGTGGCTGGCGTGCTTTCTTCAAGCTCGATGTGCCGGAGAAAACCAACCTGCTGGAGATCATGATGGAGCTGAAGGTCGAGAAAAAAGTGATCTCCGAACGCTGGATGTACCAGTGGCGCCGATGAAGCTGAATCTCATCGACCTCGGCTGGAATGATTTTTTCGCGCAGTACTTTGAACCGTATCGCGAGCAAGGCTGGAAGCCGGCGCGGCTGATCCGTGACAACAAGATCAGCTACGGTGCGCTGCTGGAGGATGGCGCGAACGGTTTCGACGAGTTCGAGGTCATCCTGAGCGGCAAGGTGTATCACGACGCCGAAACGGATGCTGAATTGCCCGCCGTGGGCGATTGGGTGGCGCTGGAAGTCGGTGGCGAGAACGGCGACAACATCATCCGCGCTCGTTTGCCACGGCAGACCTGCTTTTCCCGCAAAGCCGCAGGCGACAGCGCCGAGGAGCAGGTCATCGCCGCGAATGTGAACGCAGTCGTCGTCGTCACCGATGCCGGGCCTGATTACAGCCTGCGGCGCATGGAGCGCTATTTCACGGTCATCGGCCGCAGCGGTGCCAAGGCGGTGGTGTTGATCAACAAGAGCGATCTTTACCCCGACAAGCAGAATCAAGAGGCCGCAGAAGCGATCCGTGCACTGAACGCCGACGCGGATGTGCATGTGACCAGCGTGAAGAAGCGCAAGGGCCTTAAGGTGCTCAAGGATTACCTCAAGCGCGGCCAGAGCGTGGCCTTCATCGGCTCCAGCGGCGTCGGCAAGTCGGCGATGATCAATCTGCTCCTCGGCGACGACTGGCAGTGGGTCGATGAAGTGAATGAAGTCACCGGCAAAGGCCGCCACACCACCACCGCACGCGAACTGCTCGTGCTCGAGAAAGGCGGCATCCTCATCGACAACCCCGGCATCAAGGAGGTGCAGATGTGGACGAACGAGACCACGCTGCGCGAGCGCTTTGCCGATATCGAAGAATTGGCTAGGCAGTGCAAATTTCACGACTGCAAACACGGCACCGACGCAGGTTGCGCCATCCGCACGGCGGCGGAGGCCGGAAAGCTCGACACCGAGCGCTACGAAGGCTATTTGAAGCTCGAAGACGAGATCGCCAAGCTCCGCAAACAGCGCAAAAAGCGCCAGATGACCGTCGAGCGCCGCAACAAACGCGATCACAAGATCAAGGCGCGCAATCGCGTCGATCGCGAGGACATCGAGCGCGACCTGAAGCCACGAGCGTAGTCCGCGAGAAATGCGCGGCACAGTGCCGCGACCTGCGCTAAACCTGTGTCATGTCCCAGCCTCCACCCACCCGCACCGGCCTTGCCCGCGCCATGTCCAAGCTCGGCTTCTGCTCACGCAGCCGCGCCACGGAGCTGATCCGCATGGGCAAGGTGAAGGTGAACCTCGTGGTGAGGAAGAACCCCGAGTTCCCCGTCGTGCTCAAAAAAGACGTCATCATCTTGGACGACGTCAGCATCAACCAGGCCCCGCGCATCTACGTCATGCTGAACAAGCCGCGCGGCCTCATCACCAGCGCTTCCGACGAACTCGGTCGCGAAACCGTCTTCTCCTGCTTCGAAAACTCGAAGCTGCCGCATCTCTCGCCCGTCGGCCGGCTCGACAAGGCCAGCGAGGGCATGCTGCTCTTCACCAATGACAACGTCTGGGCGGACACGATCACGAATCCCGACACGCACCTCGACAAAACCTACCACGTCCAGATCAGCGGCGAAGTGGATGCGCAGCGGATCGCGCAGATTAAACACGGTGTTCTCGACGAGGAGCAGGGCGATCACCTCTCCGCCAAGGACGTGAAAATCCTCCGCACTGGCGAAAGGAACACCTGGCTCGAAGTCGTCCTCGACGAAGGCCGCAACCGCCACATCCGCCGCCTCTTGGAGGCCTTCAACATCGAAGTCCTGCGCCTCGTACGCGTGAAGATCGGCATGCTCGTGCTCGGCAATCTCGTGAAGGGCCAGTGGCGTGAACTGACCAAGTACGAGGTCTTGAAATCGCGGGAGCCTCAGGCAGCGCCTCGCCAGTGATTATTTCAGCGCCACATCTGCCTTGCCATCGGCCTGACGATACAAACTCGTCGGGATGAGCATCTGCGGCGGCAGTTCCTCGCCTTTCGAGTGGCGCAGGAAGGCGCGCACGACTTCCACGCCCATCTTGTCGGGAAACTGGATCGGATCGGCGTAGATCTTGCCGTCCTTGATCGCTTGCTTGCCCTCCGGCTGTCCATCAAAGCCGATGATGACGACCTTGCCCGCCTTGCCCGCTTTTTCCAAGGCCCCACGCGCACCGAGCGCGGAGGGATCGTTGATGGCGAAGATGCCGACGAGATCGGGATGCGCCTGGAGCATGTCCTCGGCGGCCTTGTAGCCCTTGTCCTTCGCGCCGCCGCCATCGAGCTCGCTAACGATCTCGATCCTCTGCGCTGCTTTCGCGTTATGCGCGTCGAGCACCTCTTTGAAACCTTTCACGCGCAGGATGCAGGACTCGACCTGCTTCAAATCGAGCACGCCGATCTTGCCGCCCTGCCCTTTCAGCGCCTCGATCATCGCCTGCGCGGCCTCCTTGCCGCCGCCGAAGTTGTCCGTGGCCACCTGGGTGACGATTTTCACGCCGGGTTCGTTGCACGGCACATCGACGGTGAAGACCGGGATGCCTGCCGCGTTCGCCTCCTGGATCACGGGCACGATAGCCTTCGAGTCCGCCGGGCTGAGCACGATGGCCGCCGCCTTTTTCACGATGAAGTCCTTCACCTGGTTGCTCTGCCGCGCCACGTCGTTGTCCGCGCTCACGACCAGCGTGTCATAACCATGCTTCGCGGCTTCGGCGGTGATGTTGTCGCCGATGACCTTGAAAAATGGGTTCTGCAACGTCAGCAGCGAAACGCCGATGGTGCCCTTCGTCGATGAGGCGACCGGTTGGTCTGAGTTTTTGCCGCAGGCGGCGATCAAGGTGATGCAGGCGAAAAGGAGGCAGCGGAATTTCATTTTCACATGCTAACACAGGAACGCCCCATTCACGCAAGCGCTCAGATGCAAGTCAGCTTCAATCACCCGATCCTGGGAGCGGGGCGTGATTCATGGGCTGGACGATTTCGACGAGATCGCCTACACTCGCGTCATGAACACCTTGGAAACCGATGTTGAAGTCAGGGCCGATGGCAGCCTGAAGCTGCTCTCGCCGCTGCCGGAATGGCTGAAGCCAGGGCGCGCCCATGTGCTGCTCTCAGTGCCGAACGGCACATCGCCCAAGCCGAAACGCGTGATCCCGACCGCCACACCAGAAATGCTCGCGAAGCGGGCAGCGGCTTTTGAAGCGATCCGGGCCATGGGCGGGCTGAAGGATGTGATTCCTGACCCAGCGGCCTGGCAGCGAGAAATGCGTGAGGACGTGGTGCTTCCTGGTCGGGAATGATCTTATGATCTGCGACAGCAACATCCTCATTTACGCTGCCGAGCCTGGTGACACGCTTTGCCTGCCTTACGCACGGAGGCTGGATGCCATGATTGCCAGCGTGACCCGGATCGAGGTGTTGGGTTTCCCGAAGTTTGGGATGCTGTCACCTCAACGCCAGACAGAACTTCACACGCTTGTCACGAACACCGCAGAGCTGCCTTTGGACGAAGAAATCATCCAGCGGGCCATCCAACTGCGGCAGCAGAAGAGCATGAAACTGGGTGACACCATCATCGCCGCCACGGCGCTGGAATATGGCGTGCCGCTCGTCACGCGAAATGAGGGTGACTTCAAACACATTACTGGACTTCAGATCATCAATCCGTTTGCGATGCCCATGTAATGATTACGCCCCCCTCCGAAATCAAAAGCGCAGTCGATGGAAGTCCGAAGAAGGCGCTTGGATCGCCCGAGGCTTTCGCGGCCAGCTCGCAGTGCATAAAGGCAATTATGCTCTCTCGCTGTTGGGCAGAAAACGATTTTCAATGCCGTCAGCCGATAAATTTGACCACTCAGGGGCGCAGATTGAGTCGTTGATTGCATCAAATGGCAAATAAAGAAAACTTCTCTTGGGCGGAGATACTGCAAAGCGAACACCTTTGGTCACAGGCGTGTTGAGTCCTGTTATAAGTGGTTTGTACATCCATTCCCAAAACAGGTGGCTTATGTTTGGCTTGACGAGTTCAATCCAGCCTTGTTTGCCATAGAATTTCCGTCGCCACTTAGCCCCTTCTGAATATGTCTCGTGTTCATAAAAGAGGCCTATTCGAAGTAGAGCGAAGCGCGCTCCTTTTAATGCCACGATTTCATGAAAATGGCGCATGGCATCAGTTCCATACCCCAGCCGGGTAGAACGCTCGTGTATCTCGATGTTGTCTAAAACGACCACAGGGTAGTCGAACTCCTGTATCTGCTTGATCAGATGTGGGACTATATCTTTTCCGCACAAGCCAGCACGATGCAGATCTTCTACTGAGTAGCAGAACACCCAAGAAATCTTTCCCACGACGCATTCTTGATCATTAATTATGTCGTACATGGTTTCGAGTTTGAACACGAACTATTACACATGTTTACTCCCTCATCCCGATCTCCTCCACAGGAATCACCTCAAAGTCGAGTGCGAACGCCGGGGAGTCGGGTTGGAGGCAGAAGACGTCTTTCTTCCAATCGACGAACTTGGGATCAGCGATGAGACTGTGTTTGTACCAGCCTTCGGCCTGTCAGTGACCTTCGGCGTTTTTGAGGCTATCGAAGACTAGACCGACATTGGCGGGGTGTTTGACACGCAGGCGGATCGCCTCCTGCCTGACACAAAAAAAGCGGGGCCTAGTAGGCCCCGCTTTTTGAGGATGCGCTGGCGATTACTGCGCTGGCTTCCAGTTCTTCACGAACTCGAGGCACTGGGTGATCTCGGGCACGCTGGTCTCCCAGTTGTGCTCGTACTCGCAGTGGAGGGGACCGGGATAGCCTTGGGCGGCGTATTCGGCGAGGATGCCGACGATGTTGCTCTTGCCCTGGCCGAAGGGGAGGTCGTGGGCTTTGACATTGCCGAACTCGGTGAGGTCCTTCATGTGGCTGTCGAAGATGCGGCCTTTGAGCTTCTTGATGCACTCGACGGGATCGAGGCCGCTGCGGACCCAGTGGCCGACATCGGCGCAGGAGCCCATGCGAGGATCGCGGTCTTTGACGAGGCCAAGGACATAATCGGGGTCCCAGAACAGGTAGGCGCGGTCAAGCGGACGCTTGGGATGGTTGTGGATGGCCATCTTGATGTCGAATTCCTTCACCAGCGCCTCGATGCCGTCGAGTCCGGCCACATCAGGCTCGGTGACGACGAAGCCAATGCCGAGGGTTTTGCAGAACTGGAACACCTTGCGATCCTGGGCGGCATCTTTGCCGAGTTTGACGACGCCGTAGCCGACGGCGGTGAGGCCTTTGGTTTCGAGGTGCTTCATCACCTTGTCGATCATCTCGGGCGTGGCGTTGTGGTCCCACTTGGCGGTGTCGTCGAATTTCTGGCCGGGATAGAATTCGATGGTCTTGCCGCCGCACTGGGCGGTTTTGTCGATGGCTTCGAACACGTTGTACATGCGGAAGCTGTAGGCCTGACAGCCGGCGTAAAACTGGCCGACTTTGGCGGCATCGGGGATCGTGGCCGCGAATGAGGACGCGGCGAACAACAGGGATAGAAGGAATGTCTTCATGGTGGAGGGCTAGGAGCGTAGCGGGAGGACGCGGGAATGGAAGAACTGAAAATGGAAAATTGAGAAGGGAAAATCGCCGGAGGCAGGCGTTTGAGATGTGATGAAAGCCCTCTGTCTTCTCTTTGCCTCCGCAGCATTCGTTTCGGCGCAATTGCCTTCGGCGAAGCCGATTCCGCGTATGCAGGCCGTGCCGATGCCGCATCACATCACCTCGTTTCAGTTCGATGGTCGGGAGCTAACGGCGATGCACTTTGATCCGCAGGACATGCGGCCATTCTGGCATCCGATCCGGGCTTCGCGGGATGTGAGTCTGACGCGGATGGGGCATCCGCATGATCCGCTGACGCATTCGCATCACAACAGCGTGTGGGTGACGCACAACCTGGTGAACGACCTCGATTTCTGGGGCGATTACGCGAAGAAGCAGGGCCGCATCGTAAATGTGGAGGTGTCGCGCGAAGGGTATGAGGACACGGATGAGTTCGCGGCGATGCGGATGGTGAACCACTGGATCAGCGAGGCGGACAAGTCGATCCAGCTCACGGAGGTGCGGCGCACGGAGATCCGGCCGCTGGATGGGGCGAAGAGCTGGTTCATGATCGTGGATCTGGAGTTCTCGCCGCCAAAGGGCAAGACGACCACCTTTGGCGCGACAGGTTTCGGATTGATCGCCGTGCGGGTGGCCAAGAGCATCGGCGTGCATGACGGCGGCGGCCGCATCTTGAATTCGGAGGGCCTGCTCAATGAGGAGGCGGTGTTTCGAAAGCCGGCGCGCTGGTGCGACTACAGCGGGCGCATCACAAATGAGGCGGACGGCTTCGGCGGCATCACGTTGATGAATCACCCGATCAACCCGCACAACCCGACGGCCTTTCATGTGCGGAATGACGGCTGGATGGGCTGCTGCCTGAGCCTGGACGCGCCACTGGAGGTCACTGAGGAGAAAAAGCTGCGCGTGCGCTACGCGCTGTGGGTCCACGACGGTGTGGCGACGCAGGAGCAGAGCGAGACGCACTGGAAAAAGTTCACCGAGATGCCGGTGGTGGATTTATGGGCCAACCCGGCGAAGAAGTGAGCATGGCCGAATATCCCGCCGCCCTGGGTGAACTGATCGCGTTCTTCGAATCGCTGCCGGAAGGCGAGCGGCGGGAGAATTTGATCGATCTGGCGGCCCAGGCAGCCAAACACGCGCCACAAGAGGGCGAAAGCTTCGATCTGGAGGACGTGCGGAAGGACGCGGAATGCACGGACACGGTCGGAGTGCATGTGCGGCTTGAAAAAGATGGTCACGTCCGCTTTGCGATCAGTTTGGGACCGAAGGTGCAGACACTGACACGGGCGCTGACCGTGCTTTTGTGCCGTGGCTTGAATGGATCGACAGCGCAGGCGGTTTTGGAGGTGCCTCAGGATTTTGTGCCGCGCATCATCGGCGCGGAGCTGGTGCGGTTGCGCAGCCAGACGGTTTATTATGTGCTGAACCGCATGAAAGAAGCCGTGCGGGCGCTGCTGGCGCGGCAGCCCTGATCTCAGACGAGACGGGCGGTGTTGCCTCTGCGCAGTTCTTCGGGAATCTGGCCGACGAAGCGGGGTTCGAGGTCCATGGCCTCAAAAATCTGGTGGATTTCCTGCTGGCTGATGTCGCCGGGCTTGTCGATCTCGAAATAGACTAGGTCGTGGCGGGAGTCGATCTTGTAGCGGACGCGGGGGAACTGGTCCATCTGGTTGCGCAGCCGCAGCATGCTGGAGTCCAAACGCAGGCCGGGGGCATAGATTTCAATTTCGATCATGGCTGGAATAAGAGCGTTTTACCGGATCAGGCCCGCAGAGCCAAGGAAAAACCGGCGGCGGGATGGGAACTGGATTCCAATTTGACAGGCCGGGGCTGGCATCCTATTCTCGCCGCCCTTTCCCCCTGACCCTTTTATGGCCAACATCCGCTCCGCAGAAAAAGACATCCGCAAAACCGCGGTCCGCACCGCCCACAACCAGACGGTGAAAAACCGCATCCGCACCCTGCGCAAGAAGGTGCTCGCCGCTGTGGAAAAGAAAGATGCCGCCGCCGCCGCCGCCAGCCTGAGCGAATTCTCCGCCGCCTCTGACAAAGCCGCCAAGACCAAGGTGCTCAAGAAGAACACCTCCTCCCGCTTCAAGAGCCGTCTCGCGCTCAAAGTGGGTGCGTTGACCAAGCCTGCCTGATTTTAAAGGCAAGAACGTTTTCTGAACGGCATCTCGTGAGAGATGCCGTTTTTTGTTTGTCGAAAGGGCAGCCACCGGCAAAGATCGCGCCGCATGATCACCCGCCACCGCATCGCCCCGAACGGACCCGAATTCTCCCGCCTCGCCTATGGCACTTGGCGCATCCTGGATGAGGCGGACAAGGCCAACTGCTCGCCCCAGACTCTTCTGAGCCGATTCAAGGCCTGCGCCGACCTGGGCATCACCACGCTGGACACGGCAGAGATCTATGGCGGTTATCTCGTCGAGGAGGCCATCGGCGGGGCTTTAAAGCTCGATCCCGCCTTCCGCAGCAAGATCGAGATCGTCACAAAATGCGGCATCTACGTGCCGTGCCAGTTCCATCCCGACCGCAAGGTCGCCCACTACAACGTCACCGCCGCCCGCATCATCAAGAGCGCCGAGAAATCCCTGCGCTTCCTCGGCACTGATCACATCGACCTGCTGCTCGTTCATCGCCCAGACTGGCTTACCAGCGCCGATGAAACCGCCGAAGGACTGAATAAGCTGCTCAAAGATGGCAAAATTCGCAGTGCCGGTGTCTCGAACTACAACGTGCATCAGTTTGACCTGCTGAACTCGCGCATGGACCAGCCGCTCGTCACGAACCAGATCGAGTTCAGCCTCCTGCACATGGACCCGATCTATGACGGCACTGCCGACCAGTGCCAGCGGCTGAAAATCCTGCCCATGGCTTGGTCCCCGCTCGCCAAGGGTGCCTTGATGAGCAAGGACGATCCCGCCGCCGCACGACTGCATGCGAAGGCAGCCGAGTTGTCCGCCAAATACGGCGGTGCCACGCTGGACCAGTTCGCCTACGCCTGGATCATGGCACATCCCTCGACGCCGCTGCCAATCATCGGCTCGAACAAGCTGGAGCGCATCCAGGCCGTGGTGAAAGCCGCGGAGATCAAGCTGGAGCGTGAGGATTGGTATGGTTTATGGCAAGCGGCGAAGGGGCATGGCGTGCCGTGAGGCCGCATGATCCCGGGGGGGATCGAATCACCGCACCTGATCGTGATGGATCATGTTCACCTGCCAGTTCCAGGGCCAGCGGCCGGGATTGCTCCAGTGAAAAGTCCATGGCTCGGTGAGCTGGTTGACGTGACCGAGCACGAGCTGGCTGTAGCCGATGCCGTTTCCTGACAGGCCGATCTTCATGGACACCATGCCTTGGCCCTTCGCGGCGCGCACCGTGGGCTGTTCGGTCATCAAGGTCAGCGTGTAGAAGCCGCTGAGGTACTTTTTGCCGTCCTGGATCGCCGACTCACGCGTGTGACCGTAGGCGTCGGTGTAATTCTCCGCGAGGAACTCCCTCACCTCGTCCCAGTCGCGTTCTTCGATGGCCTTGCTGAAGTCCATCTGGGCGGCACGGACTTGAGTCTCCGGTGATCTCAAGAAATAAAACGCCCCATTCAGGGTCGCGACGAACAGCACGACTTGAAAAATCAGGCGGAGGATGCGGCGTCTGTCCATGGGATCAAAGGAGAGCTAGCTGACCGGTTTCATCGGCGGCGGAGAAGCAGAAGCTCACGCTAGCGCTGCGGCGCGGGCGCACGACCTCGATGGTCGGCGTGGGCTTGTGACGTTCGGCGCAGACGACGCGGGCCTCGTTCGCCCCGGCGGCATCGAGCGCCTGGCGGATGTGGCGAGCGGCAGTGGCCGGATCGTTGCAATCGTCGCTCAAATGACCCAGCACGACGTGGCTGAGGCCGGGATGGGCGATTTCGCGGACGAGTTCGGCGGCCTGCTCATTCGAGAGGTGGCCGTGGCGCGAGCTGATGCGCTGTTTCGTGGCCCAGGGGCGCTTGGTGTCGTTTTCGAGCAGTTGGGTATCGTAGTTGGCCTCGATAAAAAGGCTGTCGGAGTTGCGGAGTCGGTCTTTGATCAAATTCGTCACGAAACCCACGTCGCTGAGCACTCCGAGGCGGGATTCCTCGTCAGCGATGACAAATCCGACCGGATCGACGGCGTCATGCGGCACGGGAAAGGACTCAATGCGCAAATCCTGGAACTCGAAGGCCGATCCAGTGGTCATGAGCCGCCAGGGAGGCGGAGTTCGAAATTGCAGGCTCCCCGCGAGGGTTTCTTGCGTCAACGCGGTGCAAAACAGCGGGACCTGCTTTTTTCGACTCAGCACCTCAATCCCGCCGGTGTGATCCTGATGCTCGTGGGTGAGCAGAATGCCATCCAGCATGTCGAGCGAGAAACCGCAGGCGTCGAGGCGGAGGCAAATCTGCTTGGCGCTGAGTCCGGCGTCCAGCAACAGAGTGGTGCGCTCGGTCGAGATCACGGCGCAGTTCCCCGAACTGCCGCTGCCAAGAATCGTGAGACGTACCATGCGGCTGTTTTAGCGGCCTGGGCCGGACGATGCAAGCGGTCTTGCCAGCGGCGGGCACTCTTGAAAATAGAACCCAGACTGGCAGGCAGAATGCTGGTTGATTTGGCCGCTGGCTGCGCCTAAATGCCGCCCCCTTTCGTACCAAAAATGAGAAACCACGGACTCCCCCCGAAACAAGGCCTGTATGATCCGCAATTCGAGCATGACGCCTGCGGCGTCGGCTTTGTCTGTCACATGAAGGGGAAGAAATCGCACTCCATCGTCGCCAATGCCCTTCAGATTCTGGAGAATCTCGATCATCGTGGTGCCTGTGTTGAAGAAAACACGGGCGACGGCGCGGGTATCCTGATTCAGGTGCCGCATGCGTTTCTCGTGAAAGTCGCCAAAGCGGCGGGGTTTGAGCTTCCGGCCCAGGGCCAGTATGGCGTGGCGAATGTGTTCACCACGCGGGGTGGTGATTCGTGGGCGAAGGCGAAGGAAACCTTTGAAAAGGTCGCGGCGGCCGAGGGCATGCCGGTGATCGGCTGGCGTGAGCTGCCGGTGGATAATTCGACGCTGGGCAAATCGGCGAAGGCGAGCGAGCCGCTGGTGCGTCAGGTGTTTGTGAAGCGTCATTCGGCGGCGTTGGATGATCTTTCCTTTGAGCGGAAGCTCTATGTGCTGCGCAAGGTGGCTCACAATGCCATCCGCGTGTCCAAGGTGGACCCGGTGTGGTATGCGCCGAGCTTTTCCTGCCGCACGCTGGTTTATAAAGGCATGCTCACGCCGATGCAGGTCGGTGGCTACTTCCTCGACCTCAGCGATGCGGACATGGAGTCGGCGCTGGCGCTGGTTCACAGCCGTTTCTCGACGAATACCTTCCCGAACTGGGAGCGCTCGCACCCGTATCGCTACATTGCCCACAATGGCGAAATCAACACGCTGCGTGGGAACATTAGCTGGATGCTGGCCCGTCAGTCGCTGTTCGCTTCGGAGCTGTTTGGCGATGACATCAATAAGATCAAGCCGGTCATCAATGTGGATGGCTCGGACTCGACGATCTTTGACAACGCACTGGAACTGCTCGTGCTGAGCGGTCGCAGCCTGCCGCATGCGATGATGATGATGATTCCTGAGCCGTGGAGCGGCCATGAGTCGATGAGCGAGGCGAAAAAGGCCTTCTACGAGTATCATTCCTGCCTCATGGAGCCCTGGGATGGTCCTGCCTCCGTCGCTTTCACCGATGGCACGATGATGGGCGCTACGTTGGATCGCAATGGTCTGCGTCCTTCCCGTTATTATGTGACACATGACGATCTCGTCATCATGGGCTCTGAAGCGGGCGTGTTGCCGGTCGATCCGGCCAATGTGAAGCTCAAAGGACGCCTGCAGCCGGGCAAGATGTTCATCGTGAACATGGAAGAAGGCCGCATCGTGCCGGACGACGAGATCAAGGAGAAGATCGCCGCCGAGAAGCCTTACCGCGAGTGGCTCGACAAGAACCTCGTCAAGCTGGCGGACATCGCCGAAGGTGCTCCTGCGCCGCTGCCGGACCATGAGACGATGCTGAAGCGCCAGCAGGCGTTTGGTTACACCTGGGAAGACCTCCGCATGCTGATGACGCCGATGGCCCGCGATGGCGTGGAGGCGATTGGCTCGATGGGAACGGACATCCCCATCGCCGTGCTCTCCAACAAGGCCAAGCTGCTCTACGATTACTTCAAGCAGCTCTTCGCCCAGGTCACTAATCCGCCGATCGACTGCATCCGCGAGGAAATC
>JBIKYB010000369.1:0-4760 GCA_044355475.1 Prosthecobacter sp. | reverse complement strand
AGCGCCTGAACAAGGACTTCTTCAAGGACTACAAGAAGCACTACGAGACCTTCACGGCCCACCTCCTCGCTCCCGAGAACGCCAAGACCACCCGCACCGCCTTCGGCATCGCCACGCACAAAGACAAGGCCGAGCAGGACAAGGCCGACAAACCCATCCGTGACTTCGTGAAGCGCCTGCTTGGTCGCCTCGTCTTCCTCCACTTCCTGCAAAAGAAAGGCTGGATGGGCTGTCCCGCCAAAGGCAAAGCCTGGACCGGCGGCGACCCTGACTTCCTCAATAGCTACTTCAAGACTGCCACCGAGAAAAATGACGCCCATCGCTTTCACTCGAAGTGGCTCATCCCGCTCTTCTTCGATGCGCTGAACAATGCCGACCGCCCCGGCGATCTCTTCCCGCCCACCGGCACCCGCATCCCGTATCTGAACGGTGGCCTGTTCGAGACTGATCCCGCGCCGCTGCACGCGCTCGACTTCCCCTCCGAGCACTTCCGCGCCCTGCTGGAGTTCTTTGGCCAGTATCACTTCACCATTGATGAGAACGACCCCGAGGACCACGAGGTCGGCATTGATCCCGAGATGCTCGGTCACATCTTTGAGAACCTCCTGGAGGACAACAAAGACAAAGGTGCCTACTACACGCCCAAGGCCATCGTCTCCTACATGGCCCGCCAGAGCCTTCTGCATTATTTGCAGACCCACCTGGGCGAGAACGCCGAGCTGGCCGTGCTGCTGAATGAAAAGGACACGGCCAAGCACACCGACAAAGACTCCTTCGTCCGCCAGAACGCCAAGCGCATCGCCGACCTGCTGGATGCCGTCAAAATCTGCGACCCCGCCATCGGCTCCGGTGCCTTCCCCATCGGCGTGCTCCAGGAAATCCTCTGGACGCGCCTCACGCTCAATTGGGAGCTAAACACTCCGGAGGAGCGCGCAGCGCTCAAGCGCCGCATCATTCAAAACAGCATCCACGGCGTCGATCTCGACCCCGGAGCCGTCGAGATCGCCCGTCTCCGCTTCTGGCTCGCCCTCGTCGTCGATGAAGATCAGCCCCGCCCGCTGCCCAACCTCGATTACAAGATCCACCGCGCCGACTCCCTCATCGAATACATCCGGAGTGAGCCGGTGAGACTCGACAAGGAGCCTCCGAACAACGCACGCTTCATCGCTGCTAGAGATCATCTCGTCACCGCCAAGCACAAGCTGTTCGCCGCGCAGCGAGTCCCCGAGAAGCGCGAGGCTCGCTTTGAGCTTTATCGTTCGCTCGCCGAACTCGGAGAAGAGGTCTTCACTTGGATGAAGCTGGAAGCCGACTTCACCGACGGTGAACGTCTTGCTGCCCTCACCGCATCGGCCCGCGAGTTTCATCATCGCCTGACTCTCATCGACAATTGCGCCAAGCAACCCGCGAAGACCCAGGACCAAATCCTCGCCCAATTGCGCGCATGGTTTGATGACGAGAAGAACCCCACGTTCCTCTGGCAGCTCCACTTCGGCGAAGTCTTCGCGCAAGGCGGCTTCGACATCGTCATAGCCAATCCGCCGTATGTCCGTCACGAAACCATCAGCCACTACGCTCCGCTGTTGCGTGATCGCTACGAAGTCGCCGCCAGTCGCGCTGACTTGTTGATTTTCTTCTACGAGCAGTCGGTCAACCTCCTCAAGCCGGGCGGCACACTCACCTTCATCACCTCCAACAAATACTTCCGCGCTGGCTACGGCTCCAAGCTCCGCCCCTTTCTCTCATCGAAGCTCACCTTGCACAGCCTCATCGACTTCGGCGATGCGCCCGTCTTCGATGCCATCGCGTATGCCTCCATCCTCATCGGCAGCAAACGTGCGCCAGCGAAAGGCCACGACATCTCTGTCTGTAACTGGCAGCCGGATGCTGCGCTCAGTCGCCTGCTGTCCGTGCTTGAGGATACATCGTTCAGCGTCGCACAGAAGAGTCTTGATCCGAACGGGTGGAGTTTGGAGAAGCGGGATTCCGTTGCATTGCTCTCCAAGCTCCGGGCCAAGGGGAAGCCACTTTCTGAGTATGTTGGTGGTAAGCTCTATCGCGGTGTCATCACGGGTTTCAATGAAGCTTTCGTCATAACAGATGAAACGCGCACACGCCTGATCGCCGAAGATAAGAACTCCGCCAAACTCATTAAACCATTCCTGCGTGGTCGTGATGTGAAGCGCTGGCGTGTCGATCCTCAACAGCTCTACCTCATCGCGTTCCCTTTTGGCTTCAACAAGCAGCTCAAAGACTATCCCGCCATTCTTCACCACCTCTCTCAGTTCAAAACCAAACTGGAGGCACGCGGGCAATGCACCAGTTCACGTGGAAACAGTGAAGAAGGGCAACATCATTGGCTTGAGTTGGACAACAACCCCAAGCCCGAATACCTCGCGTGCTTTGATGGGCCAAAGATCGTGGTCCCTGCCATCGAGCGGAGTGCGCCCTTTGCCGTCGATGTTGGCGGTCATTACTCCAACGACAAGACGAGTATCGTCGTCTGCGACGAGCCTCACATGCTCTGCGCGATCCTCAACTCAGCGCCGCTCTGGTGGATCATCAAGCAAGTCGCTGCCTCCAAACAGAATGGCTACTTCGAGTTCAAACCGATGTATGTCCGTCCACTCCCCATCCCACCCGCCACCGCCGCCGACAAAGCACGCCTGAGCCAGTTGGCGGAAGCCTGCGCCGCCGCCGCGCAACGGGGTGACGACGCCACTCTGGAGGTGCATGAGGGGCAGATCGACCAGATCGTCTATCGCCTCTTTGACCTGACCTCGGTCGAGAAAGACCTCATCGAATCCGCCCTGGCCCCCACCCGCACGAGCGCCCCTAAACGGAAGCGCAGCCAAAGCAAGAGCGGTTGACCGCCCCCAACCCGGAGCCGGGGTCTGGCTGAAAAATCCTGACAGAGCATGAACCGTGCAGGAGGCGATGAATGCAAGCCGCAAGGCGTCCCAGCCTCAGAGTCGCCAGCCTGCTTGCGGAGGCGTTGGAGCAAATCGAAGGCGCTGGCCCATGGCGTCTTTTTTAGATTGATTGAGTCGCAGCGGCACGAGTTCCAGATTGTTGAAGGCAGGAGAATCCATCCGATTTTTTGCCAGCCCTCTCGGCTGAGTTGGTCATAGAGATGGATGCGGACGATCCTTTACCTCTTGTCACGGAAATGATCCGATGAAGCTATTCTTCTGCCCCAATTCTGCTGCCTATCAGTCGCCGAAGACTTCAACCAACGCACGCTAGCCGCCCTTCACCGCCGCATACTCCTTCGACAGGTCAATGCCCACGTCCGCGCCGGGCATGAACTGCTGGAAGGCGGCATACAGGTAGCTGACGATTTTCATGCCACTGAAGGCACCGGGGAAGGCTTTCAGGGTGTGCTTCGGGGTCGGGTCTTTGAGGTCGAGACCTTGCTGACCGGTCATGGCGAGTTCCAAGGCGGCCTGCTTTAACTGCTCCAGGGTGATCTTCGCGAACAGGGGAAGCGCCTCCTGCATGTACAGGACGGCGTCCATCCTGAGCATTTCCTGGCCGGTCCCTGTCTTCGGGCGAAGGCTGCGGCTGGTGAGGCGATTGATAGGAATGTGCGGCGTTTGGCTCGGTGGCAGAATTCAATTTCAGGATGGCAAGAACGCCACCTTCAGGCCGGTTGCCTATCTCTGATCGTCGCTTGTGCAAATCAACGACCCTTTGGCGGCGGGAGGTGAAACTCCGAGGTGTGCAACACACGGCCAATCTCTATATTGGGCTACTCCTAGTATCAGCATAAATCTAATGACGCTCATCAAGAATACTTTTAGATGCCAGACAGGTGCATGGCAGGGAACTAGTGAATCAGTGACGATTTTGACATTATCGTGATTCCATGTTGCCACCTCTAGTTGTGTGCTAAAGAAAGTTTTCGCTTCTAATGCAACGAGTCGCCCCACCATCCACACTATCCTCGTCGTCCTCTTCCTCCGCTGCCGACCTCCTCGGCACCATTGCTACCTTGGTGCAGGACACTCAGGTGGATGTCACACGCTTGATCTACATGCTTTATCTGGACGTTGAACAGCAGATCAACCGGGCTGATTTGAAGTCGCAGCTGACCCTGAGCACCTCCGCTGTCCTGATGGCCATGATTGTGAACATGGGCCCAGGGTTGCGCTTGCATAGCTGGGCGGGCATGCATGTTTTCGAATATATCGTGCTGGCATTGTATTCGCTGTTTATCGTGTCAATGAGCTTTGCTTTTGGATACGGCATTGCCGCGGCTTTTCCTCGCGCCGTAAAAAAAGCCTCGGACATCAATCGTCATCCCAATCTCTACTTCTCAGGCCAAATCGCCAAAATTCCCGGGGATGATTATGCGGATTTGTTCTGCCAGCAGTCGAATGATGGGGTCAAGCGCTCTGTGCTGGGGCAGGTTCATTCGAAATGCATCGTACTTGAGGCCAAGCTGCACAATGTGCGCAAGGGAATGTCCTGCCTGGTTATCGCTCTCATATTGTGGATTGCCGCGCGTCTCGTGCTTTTGACTGGCAGCGGCCTGCAGTGATTTGACCACGTCTTTAGCAATGCGGGCAACGGCCAGCAGAATGTAGGCGTCAAATTTGCGTCAGGCTCGCCAATCTTGCTCGGCGGCACAGGTGGCTGGATCAAAGTGAGCTATGACTACCGCTATTCGGGCACGCCAGCCAGCCCTGGCTCACAGCCTTACAATTTCTTCCGCTACGGCCTCAACAACAAAGGCACCAACACGACCTTCAGTGACG
>JBIKYB010000142.1:0-12801 GCA_044355475.1 Prosthecobacter sp. | reverse complement strand
GCTTCGCTCGGCTCTTTTGTCGATAAGTTCTGGCTTCGCTGGATGAGGTCAAAACCACGCGCCAAGCCGCCTCACACAAACATCTGCTGCAGCAGCCCCTTCTTCCAGGCCTGCGACTGCCTCATTGTGGTCCATTTCTGTTCTTGTCGATGAAGGCGTGGGTTACGGCGTTTTTTCGACAGGAGAATGGGGACAAAAGAATCAAAGAAGCCATTCTCTTGTCCCCATTCTTTTGTCGATAAGTTCTGGCTTCGCTGGATGAGGTCAAAACCACGCGCCAAGCCGCCTCACACAAACATCTGCTGCAGCAGCCCCTTCTTCCAGGCCTGCGTCTGCCTCATCTGCTCTCCCACCGCCGAGATCTTCCCGTCCATCGCGCTCAGGATGCCCGCGATCTTGGTTTGTTCGGGAGGGCGTCCGCAGCTTTGTATGGAGTTCTTCAGGCACCCTTGTTGATCTTCTCCCACACCGTTTTTTGAAACCACCGAGGCATGGGATCACACTTCAGTTCCAGTTCCCGTGCGTCGGTAATCTCAGCCCCCCAGAGGCGGTCAGTGGCCTGGCGCGAGTTGTCGAAGAGATAGGCCCGATTCGTGTGCTTCACCGCTTCCATCAGCAGGTTCAGGGACCGCGCATAGCGGCTCACGATCTTGTCTTCCGGCACATCATGCCCGCCCAGGTTCACCCGGGCCTTCACACGCGCCACGTTAATCGCTGGGTCTTCGGTGGCGATGTAGTAGAGGTAAGTCCGGTAGCCCAGCGCCTGCGCCTGCTTCAGCAGCGCCACCTTGTCCGGGGAGGACATCACCGTCTCAAAGGAAAAGGAAACCCGCTTCTCCAGCAGCTTCCGCCGCAGAAAGTCCGCTGCCACAGAGGCAAAGTAGGCGTTCACGATCACCTCGAAGAAGTCCAGTTTCCCGTCCGTGAAGCGCAGGCAGGCCGCCTCATCGTCCAAGCCTGCTTTTTGCAGCAGGGTCGAGTTCATGAAGAAGTTCAGAATCTCCTCCCGCGTCGTCTCCACGCCGTAGTGCCGCACATCCAGAAAACCGCGATCCTCGATCTCCTTCTGGATCTCATCCGGGTTCAGATACACCCCCAGCAGTTTCGATGGCACCACACTCTTGATCGTGCTTTTGCCAGAGCCATTCGGCCCGGCGAACATGCGCAGTCGGGGCACGCTCATGGTTTAGGAGATATTGACCTTGGTTCCCACGGGCACACTCAGGGGTTTCGCCAGCTTCTTCACCAGCTTCTTGGTGCCGTCAGGCAGAGCCTGGTAAATGCCGCCCTCACCGCTCACCAGCACCGTCTGGCCGCTGGCCAGCGCCTGGAAGTAGGCCACATCCACCGCTGCGGCAGAGAGGCTGGGGATCTGCTGTTCCAAGTAATCCAGTGCTTGCTCGGATGGCGGTTCCTGGAATGGCTCGACGAGGGTCTTCATGAATCAACTTTGAGGGTGAAGAGCTGCGATTTCAAGCGGCAAGGCACTCACACAAACATCGGCTGCATAGAGCCCCTGCTTCCTTCTTCCAGGCCTACGTCGGCCTCATCGGCTGTGGTTTTCACTCTTTGTCGATGGCGGTGTAGGTTGCGGCGTTTTTTTCGACAGGAGAATGGGGACAGAAGAATCAGAGAAGTCATTCTCTTGTCCCCATTCTCCTGTCGATAGGTTTTGGCTTCGCTGGATGAGGTCAAAACCACGCGCCAAGCCACCCTCACACAAACATCTGCTGCAGCAGCCCCTTCTTCCAGGCCTGCGTCTGCCTCATCTGCTCTCCCACCGCCGCGATCTTCCCGTCCAACGCGCTCAGGAAGCCCGCGATCTTGGTTTGTTCGGGCAGGCTGGGGACAAGTAGCTTCAGTTTTTCGAGCTTGTTCACGGCCAGTCCTGGCTGAGCCGATGACTCGGACAAACGATTCAACTTCATGTGATTCAGGCGATGCTCTAGCCAGTCAGTCGAGGCGAGATGATTGCCAGCCACAGCGATGGCGTGTTCGGAGATGTAAGACTTACCGGATGTTCGGTTGATGTTTCCGCACAGCGCTCCTTGTCGGCCAATCAGCACAAACTCGCCCTCGTGGGTAAAACGATCTGTGTAGCCCCGCAGGCCGTTGCCTCCATAAACAGGATAAGTGCCTGAATCTTGTATCTCATCCGCTGTGATGCCGTTCCCGCTTTTGAAGGTCGAGCAGATGGTTTTCAGCGTCTTCTCCTCCCAATCGGGGAAGTCGTGGCCGTGGCCGTCTTGGAAGCGGAGGGTCTGGGTGAAGAGCTGTTGCATCACGCCCTTCTTGGTGGCCTCCAGCAGGGCTTTCTTCCGGCCCAGTTGCTCGATCCGCCCATCCACCGCCGTCAGGAACGCCGCGATCTTTTGCTGCTCGGGGACTTTGGGTGCGCGGAAGGGAATGCGCAGGAAGTCATCGGCATACAAACGAAGGCGGTCGTTGGTGATGCCATAGGAGTAAGCCCAGAACAGGTAGATCGACCTGTTCCGGCGAAAGGCATAAGCAAAGTAGGCGCTGTCTGCGCTGCTCTTTGGACGGATCACCACATAGGCCGGGCTGACGATCCCCTCGCGATCAGAACGACCAAATGCGCCCTGCCACATGCGCATCATGTTGTAGGCAATGTCTTTCTCACGAACCAGCAGGTGCTCGTCAGGCCCCAGGTTGGTCTCCATCTTTCGATCCAGCTCTGCACGATCAATCAAGCCGCGATCAAGCGTCACGGACAGGGTCGGCAAGCCGTCCCGGCCCTTGGCGCGGCTGGAGCTGAAGAAGAAATCCAGACGCTCCTCGGCCCACGGCTCCTTGAATTCAGGAAACCGGATTTGTGGTGATTTTTTGGAGGAGGACATGGATCAGAACGGTGTTTTGATCCCCAGTACCTTGCAGTAGCCAGCAATCACAGAGGTGGTGGTGTCTATTTCCTTCTCAAGCTCCACCAGCTTCTGCGAAACCGCTTTCAGGTCCACTGGCTGCTCTTCTTCAAAGGTATCCACATAACGCGGGATGTTGAGGTTGTGGCCGTTCCCTTCGATTTCCTTGAGATCGGCCACATGGCTGAATTTATCGATGCTTTCACGCTTGCGGTAAGTGCCGACAATCTGCTCGATGTCCTCTTGGCGCAGATAATCCTGGTTGGTCGCGCTTTGGTAACACTTGCTGGCATCGATGAACAAGATGTCGTCCGGGTGCTCGCGGCCTTTTTTCAGCACGAGGATGCAGGTGGGGATGCCGGTGCCGTAGAAGATATTGGCCGGCAGGCCGATGACGGCGTCGAGGTAGTTGCAGGTGTCGATGAGGTAGCGGCGGATGTGCTCCTCGGCCCCGCCACGGAACAGCACGCCATGTGGCAGCACGCAGGCCATGATGGCCCCGTGGTCGAGGTGGTGGACCATGTGCTGAACAAAGGCGAAGTCCGCCTTCGACGAGGGGGCCAGCTTCCCATAAGCGCTGAAGCGGTCGTCGCCCTTCAGCACCTCGCTGGCGGACCAGTTCGCGGAGAAGGGCGGATTCGCCACGATGGCCTCGAAGCGCAGGTCGGCATGCTCCGGCGCGGGATGCTCCAGCGTGTCCTCATTCCGCAGGTCGAAGCGCTGATAATGCACGCCGTGCAGAATCATGTTCATGCGGGCGAGGTTGTAGGTGGTGGGGTTCATCTCCTGCCCGTAGAAGTGGCCCACGTTTTCCACCTCCTTTGCCACGCGCAGCAGCAGCGAGCCAGAGCCGCAGGTGGGGTCATAGACGCTTTTGAGGCTCTTCCGCCCGGTGGTGACGATCTTGGCCAAAATGGTGCTGACCTCCTGCGGCGTGTAGAACTCCCCGGCCTTTTTCCCCGCGCCGCTGGCGAACTGGCCGATGAGATACTCATAGGCATCCCCCAGCACGTCCGCCTCGGTATCAGCCAGGCGGAAGTCGATCTTGTCCAGATGCACGAGCACCTTGGCGATGAGTTCGTTCTTCTGGTTCTCGGTCTTGCCGAGCTTGGACGAACCGAGATCGAGGTCCTCAAACAGCCCCTCGAAGTCCTCCTCGCTGTCATGCCCCATGGTGCTGGACTCGATGTGCTTCAGGATGGCGGCGAGGTCCTCCAAAATGAAGTTGTCCTCCTTCCGCGCCCCTTTTTCCGCCACGCGGTGAAACAGCTCGGCGGGCTTTAAAAAATAGCCCAGGCGGTCCACGGCCTCCTTTTCGATGGCCTCCAGCATCTCCCGGTGCTCCGCCTTGGCCTCATCCAGCTCGGCAAAGGTCACACCGTCGTGCTTCAGGATGTCATCGGCGAAGAGGTGGATGCGTTCGGAGAGGTATTTGTAGAAGATGAAGCCCAGGATGTAGTCCCGGAACTAATCCGCCCCCATCTTTCCACGCAGCGTGTTGGCGATGTTCCAGAGCTGGGTGTGGAGGGTCTGTTTCGAGTCGTCGGCCATGGGGGCGGCATCAAAGCGGTGCCACATGATGTAGGCAAGGGCTTCCAGACCTGGGCACGGGCAAAGAGACCCGTGCCTGGAGCGCAATCCGTCCCCTGACCACACCTTCGGCCTCAGCGGCCTGCCACAGCATCATCCACCGCCGTGTCGAGCACGTCGCAGGCTTCCAGCAGCGCCTCCTCGGTGACGGTAAGCGGCGGGCAGATTTTGACGGTCTGACCCCAGGCACCGACAGGTGCGAAGAGCAGCAGACCGCGCTGGTAGCATAGCTCGATGATGCGGTGGGCGAGGTCGTGATCCGGCTCTTTTTGGCCCGGCTTGACCATCTGAAGACCCGCAACGAGTCCGGCGCAGGTCACATGACCAACGACGTTCGGATGGCGCTTTTGGATGGCCTTGCAGCGCTCGTGCAAAATCGGACCGAGCTTGGCGGCGTTGCCGGTGAGGTCTTCCGCGAGCAGCTTTTTGATGTTCGCGACGGCGGCGGCGCAGCAGACGGGATTGCCGGTGTGCGTGCTGGTCATGCTGCCGGGCGGGAACTGGTCCATGATGTGCTGGCGGCCAATGACGGCGCTCAGCGGCATGCCGGAACTGATGCCTTTGCCGCAGCAGATGAGGTCCGGGGTGACGCCGTAATGCTCGAAGGCCCAGAACTTGCCCGTGCGGCCGAAACCGGACTGCACCTCGTCAAAGGTGAGCACGACCTGGTGCTCATCGCACCACTGGCGGAGCTTCTGGATGTATTCGACTGGCGCGAAGTCAGGACCGACGCCCTGATAGCTCTCCATGATGACTCCGGCGATGTTTTCAGGCTTCATGCCGCTCTTTTCGATGGCCTGCAAAAAGGCGTCGAAGGAGCTGTCGCCCTCCCAGTAACCATCCGGGAACGGTGCCTGGATGATGGCCTTGTCGAGGTTCACTATCCACGATTTCTGCCCCGCCATGCCGCCGGCCTGCTGGCTGGCGAGCGTACGGCCATGGTAGCCGCGATCAAAGCCGATGATGCCGATCTTCGACGTGCCGCCGACCTTGATGCCGTTCGCACGGCTCAATTTGATGGCGCATTCCGTGGCCTCGCTACCGCTGCTGAGCAGGAAGACCTTTTTCAAACCCTCCGGCGAGACCGAGGCGATGATTTCAGCGGCCTGGAGCCGCTCCTCGCTGGGGAAGACGTAGTTATGGATGAGGCCGCTTTGAATCTGGTCGATCATGGCCTGGCAAATCTCCGGGGCGGCATGGCCAGCGTTGGTCACGAGCACGCCGCTGCTCCAGTCGAGCCACTGGTTGCCGTGCTTGTCGAAAACATGAATGTCCTGGGCCTTTTCCCAAATGATGGGCGGCATGCCGCGCATGGAGAGCGGCTCCACCTCCCGCAGGCGGTCCAGCAGCGGCACGCTGTCAGGATGAGGCACCTGAGTGCAGATGCGGCGGTGCTTGGTTGCGACGTGAGGAACGGTTTGCGGAACGGTGCTGAATTCTTTGCCCATAGTGATGACGATCATGCATGAGGCCGATTCAGGCTGCTACGCGCTTTGCGGCAGGTCGCGGTATTTTTGTGCGCGAGGCGTCAACGATACAGATTCAAGCCCCGCTCAACGGTATGGTAGCACCCACGGCGGAGCCCGCGCTGTTAGCATGTAACGCAAAAAGTGATGCATTGACGTTTCTTCAGGTTTGAGCAAGAAATGCGGCTATGCGTCGCCCTTGGATCAAAGTTGAAGTCTCCACTCCGGACAAACCGGAAATCTGCGCCATCGCCAGCCGTCTCCGAATGGATGAGGATGCCGTGGTGGGAAAGCTGATCCGCCTGTGGGCATGGGCCGAGCTGAACCACGTCAATCCAAACGATTTAAGCATTACAAAAGAGTTTCTCGATAAGTTGGTTTCCAAGAAAGGATTTACCGAGGCCATGATCCTCGCCGGCTGGCTTGGGATGGACGATGAGCGCCTCTTTTTCCCAAACTTCGGCAAGCACAACGGTGAGGATTCCAAGGTGAGAGGTTTGACCGCCAAACGAGTGGAGAAACACCGGAAGATCAAAGCCTCGAAAAACGATCAAAACGTTACAAAAAAGGCGGAACGAGCTTTGAAAGCGGAGCCAAAGCCTGAAATAACAAATGACGTGAATAACGTTCAAAGTGAATCTGATAAACTCTCAGTGAGTGAAGCGCCTGAATTAAAACCTGTTTCGACTGAGGAGATTATCGAAACATCTCCTGAGTTACCCGCCTCTGCCACTCTCGCCGGATCATCCAGCGTCGTGCAGGTGGAAATGATCGAAACACCTCCTGAGTTACCCACCACAGATCCGATTGAGACTTTGGAACCTGAAAACCCCGCCCCGGAGGAGGTCGCTGAAACGCCCAAGAAACGCCGCTCTAAGGCTGAGAGCAGCTCAAACGAGCAACCGATGCTGTTCTAATCAGGCGTCAAACGAACTTCCAAGTTCGTTCCCCGAATGCGTGGCTCCATTGGAGACCGAACTTGGAAATTCGATCTACGATCAGGGATTCTCGACACTCTTTTGCGGCTTGAGAGTCCCCTTTTCGCCCTCGGGCCAATACGCCCCGTCTTCGATCCATTCACGCAGCATGCCGATCTGATCCTCGGTGAGGCTGACTTCGGTTCTGGGCATCATTCTAGGGTGAGTACCGCCGCGTTGAACGGCGCTGATGAGCAGGCTGCAATCGGGGTCGCCATGCAGGATGTAGTCGCGTCCGCTGGCGCTGCGGGTGAAGGCTGTGGCCTTGCTGGTGAGGTTCAGCGCTGGCGGTGGCAGGGTGCCGTTGTGGCAGGCGAGGCAGTGCTGCTGGAGCACAGGCTTCACCTCCGTGAGGAAGTAACGCTCCTGGGCGTGCCTGGTGCCGGAGGTGATGGAGCAGGCGCTGAGGATGAGAAGCATGGGAAGAAGGCGAGTCATGGGGGCAGCGTAGCAACCGGACGGCAGGACGGCTATGCCGAGTTTGTGCATTTTGCGGCGTGGGCTTGACGCCAGTGCATCGTCTCCGCCAGAATCCGCTCATGCCCCGCAAACCCAAGCCTCACGCCAACGGCCATTGCCGCATCGTATTGACCGGGGGGCCAGGCGGCGGCAAGACGACGGCAGGAGATCTATTTCGCCGTGAGATGGGAGATCGCGTGGTGTTGGTGCCTGAGGCGGCGACGATGGTGTTCAGCGGCGGCTTCCCGCGTGTGACCCAAGCGGGCGCGGCCCATGCGGCGCAGCGGGCGATTTATCATGTACAGATTCATCTGGAGGAGGCGGTGATGGCTCAGCACCCGGAGCAAATCCTGCTGTGTGATCGTGGCACGGTGGATGGCGCGGCCTACTGGCCAGGAGGCGGCGACGCGTTCTTTGAAGACATCGGCAGCACTCTGGAGCGTGAGCTTTCGCGGTATGATGCGGTGATCTTCTTCGAGAGCGCCGCCGTGGGGCACATGAGCATCGAGGGCGGCAATCCCATCCGCAACGAGTCCATGGAGCAGGCGGTGAAACTGGACCGCAAACTGCGCGAACTTTGGCAGCAGCATCCCAAATTCGTGCTGGTGCCGCACAACGCGTCGTTCTTCAAAAAGATCTCGTTCGGTCTGGCCGTGCTGGACGGCATCGTGTCAGAGCTGGGATGCAAGGAGAGGCGGAAAAAGCAGGCGAGAAAGAAGCATTGATCCCATTGCCTCCCCGAGCGTAATAAACCGCTCATGAGAGTCGAACTCGTCAACACCGGCACAGAATTACTCCTCGGAGACACCATCAACACCAACGCGGCGTGGATCGGCCAGCGGCTGGCCGCGCTGGGCATCCAGGTGACGCGGCAGACGATCGTGCCGGACGGCGCGGTAATCCGCGTGGCCATCGCCGAGGCGGCGCAACGTTCCGACGTTGTTTTGGTTTCCGGCGGACTCGGACCGACGAATGACGACCTCACGCGTGAATCCACCGCCGAGTTGCTCAGCCTGCCGATGGAGCTGAATGAAGGCGTGATGGCGCATTTGAACGAATACTTCGCCAAACGCGGCAAACCGGTCAGCGAAGCCACAAAACGCCAGGCCATGGTGCCTCGCGGCGCATTCGTCATGCCGAATCCGTTCGGGACAGCGCCCGGTTTATACTTCCCCTCTTCCTTGGGCGAGATGCTGGGCTGGAACGCCCACATCTTCCTCCTCCCCGGCCCACCGCGTGAGCTGAAGCCGATGATCGAGAACGAGGTGGAGCCGAAGCTGCGCGAGTGGCTGCCGGATGGTGCGTCGCGACGGGTGTTGTATCTCAAAGTCACCGGCGTGGGCGAGTCGGACATCGTCGAAGCGGTCGAAAAACGCCTCGAATGCGTTCCAGGCCTCGATCTGGGCTACTGCATCCGTGGCGGCGATGTGGATGTGCGCCTCGCCGGAGCGCAGAGCAGCGTCGATGCTGGCGCGGGCATCGTGCGCGAGGCCTTTGGCGACTGCATCACCTCCGAAGACCGTCGGATCATTGAGGAAGTCATCGTGCAGTTGCTCACCGAGCGCGGGGAATGGCTCGCCACCGCCGAATCCTGCACCGGGGGGGCGATTGCGAACCGCATCACCGACGTGAGCGGCTCCTCACGCGTTTTCGGCCACGGCTGGGTGACTTACGCGAATGAGGCCAAGCAGCAGCACCTCGGCGTGCCTGCCGCATTGATCGAAAAACACGGCGCGGTCAGCGAGGAAGTCGCCCGCGCCATGGCCGAGGGTGCGCTCAAAAACAGCGGCGCGGATCACGCCCTGTCCGTCACCGGCATCGCCGGCCCGACGGGCGGCACGCCAGAAAAGCCAGTCGGCACCGTCTGGATCGCCTTGGCATCCAAGAACTCCGAGACGTGGGCCATCAAGCGCTTCTCACCCGGTGCGCGAGATCGCTTCAAGCTGCTGACCTCACAAGCCGCGCTGGACATGCTGCGGCGCAGGCTGTGTGGGATAGCGCTTCGGAAATAGGCAAGTTACTTGATCGGCACCAACACACACCGAAACCCATGAATGTGGCTACGAGTGTTCGGTGTGTTATGCGTACGGGCTGACGAGAGCAGATGCTTGCGCTCGTAGTTGCGCCAGGAACCGCCCCGCAAGACACGTTCTACTTTTGAAACGTCATACCAGTCCGCTACCCACTCCCACATATTTCCACCCATGTCGTAGATTCCCAGTTTGTTGGGCTTTAAGCTCATCACTGGCGCAGTGGTGGCAAATCCGTCATCATAGTCTGCCACATAAGGCGCGTTGGTGCCCGGAGCCTTGGCGTGTCGGGTCTCATCGCTGTAGTTACCGCTGCCTAGCGGTGGCGGCCACTCGTCTCCCCAGGGGAAATCTGTTGGATTCTTAAACACGTTCTCTGGTGTAGTGTCCGCCTTCCATTCTTCATCCCGGCCAATACCCACGGCATAGCTCCATTCTTTATCCGTGGGTAGTCGGTAGTTTCTGCCTTCCTTCTTGCCCAGCCACGCGCAGAACTTCTGCGCATCTTCCCAACCCACCTTCATGACTGGATGGTGTTCCTTGTTCCCCGCGGGAGTGAGGCCATCCGAACTCTGATCTTTCCAGGTGACGTTCACATCCTTGACCTCGGCGGCGTAAGTAGCGTAGTCATTATAGCGAGTCTCGTGGACGCAAAACAGCACCTCGGTGCCGAGCACAGGCACAAACTTCATGCCGAGTGTGTTCACAAAGGGCTGTTCCTTCGTTGCGCTCGCAGGACTCGGAGATGGAGCGGTTAGCGGAGGTGCTGCTGACGTGGAATTAGGTGACACAGAATCAGTCACGGTGCCTGCGGCTGCCAACACCAAACGAAAGCCGCTGTCGTCGAGACGCGTGCCGGGCGGAAAGTGATAGCGATTCGACGACAGCAGACTGCTGCGACCGTAGAAATACCAGGCGCCACCCCGGATCACCCGATCTTTTTGTTTATCGTCAAACCAATCCTGAACCCACTCCCACACGTTGCCGCCCAAGTCATAAAGGCCAAGTTTGTTGGGAGGGAAGCTCATCACTGGTGCAGTCGTAGGATATCCATCGTAGTAACCATTGAGGTAGCCCGCATTGCTTTTCGGAGCTTTGGCTTTGCGGCTTTCGTCGCTATAGTTCCCGCTGCCCTTCGGGGGCGGCCACTGGGTTCCCCACAGGAATTCGTTCGGGTCTTTGAAGACCGTTGAGGGCGTGGTGGCTGCATCCCATTTCTCACCGTGGCCAATCCCCACAGCGAGGCTCCATTCCCGGTCGGTCGGGAGTCGATAGAGCCTGCCTTCCTTTTTGCTCATCCAGACGCAAAAATTCTGGGCGTCTTCCCAAGTCACTCGGGTGACGGGGTGGTCCTCTTTGTTCTCAGTGGGCGTGTAGCCATCCGCACTCTGGTCTTTCCATGCGCCATCCACGCCCTGTGCGTCTGCGGCATAAGCCGCGTAATCCTTGTAGCGCGTCTCGTGGATGCAGAACAGCACATCGGTGCCGGGCACAGGCACAAACTTCATGCCGAGGCTGTTGGTGAAGTCATTCTTTGCGAGTGGCGTGGCAGCAGGATTGATCTGCTGCACCAGCGGTGAAGTCGGTGAGTTCGCGGTTTCGGATGCGCCTACCGCAGACGAGGTTCCCGGCACCAATACTAGACGGAATCCGCCGCCGTTTCGGCGACCATCCGGTGTAGCAATAGTGCGACTGGAAGATAGCAGAATGTTGCGGCTGCCGAAATTCCAGGAGCCGCCGCGCAGCACACGGCCTTTTTTCGCAGAGTCATGCCAATCCTCGCACCATTCCCACACGTTGCCGCCTAGGTCGTAAAGGCCAAGTTTGTTCGGCTTGTAGCTCATCACAGGCGCTGTGGTGGGATATCCGTCATCGTAGTTTTCGAGGTATTGCTCATCAGTACGCGGCGCTTTGGCTTTGCGGCTTTCATCACTGTAGTTTCCAGCTTGGTCCTTCGTCTTCGGGGGAAAATCACCGCCCCAAGGGAACTCATTCGGCACCTCAATGACCTGGGATGGCAGCATGCCCCTCTTGCGCTTTTCATCCCGCCCGATGCCCACCGCGCAGCTCCATTCCTCGTCGGTAGGCAAGCGGTAGAGCTTTCCTTCCTTCTTGCTGAGCCACGCGCAGAACTTCTGCGCGTCTTCCCAGCTTACATTCACCACTGGGTGGTCTTCATTGCGCTCGGTGATGGCGTAGCCGTCGCTGGTTTGGTTTTTCCAGGCAGTGTTCATGCCTTGGGCCTCTTCAGCATACGCCGCGTAGTCTTTGTATCGGACTTCATGAATGCAAAACAAGACACCCGTGTCGGGCACGGGGACGAACTTCATTCCCAGCGAGTTCACGAAGGGCGCGCCTGGGGTCGCGTTGGCGGGAGTCACCGCCGTTGTGACGGTTTCTTTGAGCGCTTTGCCCGGCCCCGCTGGCGGAGTGAATACAAACCAGGCGATGCCACCGAACACCCCGAGCACCAGCAAGGCCACCCAGATGAGCGCGTGGTTTCGTGAAGGTTGCTGAGGTGGCAATGCCAACACAGCCGGGGGCGGCCGCGAGGGCTGCTGGTTCGACTCCGGACGCGGTCGAGCGGTAGTCGGCAGCGCTGCTGGCGCGTGGGTGGCCTCTGCCTCGACCCTGGCGACGGGTTGGGTCAAGATCGCGTCCAGATCCTGGCGCATCTCCATCGCAGTCTGGTAACGCAGTTCGCGGTCGTCCCGCAGTGCTTTGGCGATGATGCCGTCGTAGCGCGGATCAAGCCCCGGCACTTGCATGGAAGGCAGCTCAAACATGCCCTGCGGCAGCCTGCCCGTGAGCATCTGGTAGAGCATGACACCGACGGCGTAGATGTCCGCACGATGATCCACACTGGTGCCAAGCATCAGAGATTCAGGGGCCATGTAGTGCAGCGTGCCCATGGCGGTGCCGCTCTGCGTGAGGCCGGAGTGCCCGTCTTGGCTCATTTTGGCGAGACCAAAGTCCGCCACCTTCACCACGCCATCGTAACCGACCATGACATTGGCCGGTTTGATGTCGCGGTGGATGATGCCCCGCGCATGAGCGTAGGCCAGCGCGTCCAGCACATGCGCGGTGATGGCCATGGCGTGCTCGGCGGGAAGCCGCTTCTGACGGGCGAGCATGCGGGAGACATCCGTGCCCTCGACAAACTCCATGACGATGTAGAGCAGGCCGTCTGCCGTCTCGCCAAAGTCAAAAACGGCCACCACGCCAGGGTGCATGATCCGACCCATGGCGCGCGCCTCGTTCTTGAAGCGCTCGGCAAAGCTGGCGTCGGCCTCATCGAGCAGATTGGAGAGGATCTTGATGGCGACCGGGCGGTCCAGGGCGATCTGCCGTCCTTTGTAAACCGCGCCCATGCCGCCGCGACCGAGCAGCGTGGTGATCT
>JBIKYB010000538.1:0-2846 GCA_044355475.1 Prosthecobacter sp. | reverse complement strand
TGTGGCAGCAACGCCTGCAACTCCTCCGCCGACGGCGGCTGCCAGATCTGGCGCGGAGTGCTGGGGGAGGGCGGATCAGGCATGCGGCCTGAATTCTGCGAAGGCGGGCACGGTTTGGCAAGGTGGTTGTGCTACCACAATCAGCAGGATTGGTGATTTTGGATCATCCAGCAGCAGGACAGCAGAATGGGGGACAGCAGAATAAGACCATTCTCTTGTCCCCCATTCTGTTGTCCTATGCTTCTGGGTGCTGGCGCACTTCATTCGTGAACATTCGCGGTGATTCGCGTTGAAATGTGATTGGCGATTAATCGCCGCCACCCCATGTCTCACCGCGCTGCTTTCACCTGGTCCCAGACCTTGGTGTACTTCGCGAGGTCGGGGCCGAGGTCTTCGATGACCTCGCACTTGGCCTGCAACTCGGCGGGGATGGTGATGGCGGGATTCTTGAGAAATTCCGGGCTGACTTTTTCGAGCGCGGGCTTGTTGGGGCAGTAGTAGCCCATCCACTCCATGTTTTCAGCGGCGATGGCAGGTTCGAGGAGAAAATTGATGAAGGCGTGGGCGAGATCGGACTGCTTGGCGGTCTTGGGGATGACCATTTCATCGCAGCCGATGGTCACGCCTTCGCGGGGGATGAGGATTTCGACCTTCGGGTTTTCCATCTGCACCTGAAACAGGTCGCCGCTGTAGCCGTGGACGAGGTGAAACTCGGCGGAGTCGATGCCGGCCTTGTAGCCTTCGTTGTCGAAGCGGGCGATGTTCTTCTTCCAGCGGATGAGCACGTCGCGCGCGGCGGCGAGCTGGGCGTCATCGCGGGTGTTGATGCTGTGGCCGAGGGATTTGAGCGCGGCACCGATGCTCTCGCGCATGTCGTCGAGCAGCGTGACGCGTCCGGCGAGCGCTGCGCGGTCAAACATGGCCCAGGTGGGCTCGGCGTCTTTGATCTTCTCCTTTCGTACGGCGATGGTGGCGTAGGCGAAGGTGTAGGGCACGCTATGGGCCATTTTTTGGTCGATGACCTTGGCGAGAACGGCAGAATCGATGTTTTTGAGGTTCGGCAGCTTCGCGTGATCGAGATCGGCCAGCATGCCTTGCGCATGCATGACCTGGATCATGTAAGCGGTGGGAAAAACGAGATCGTAGCCGGTGGCACCGGCCTTGAACTTCGCGAACATGCTCTCGTTCGAGTCGAAGGTGTCGATGACCACCTTGCAGCCCTGTTGCTTCTCGAATTTTTTCACCACGTCTGGGCTGGCGTAGTCGGCCCAGGTGTAAACGTGCAGTGTTTCAGCGAAGGCGCTGACAGAGAGGAGCGAGAGAAGCAACAATGACTTCATGCGACAGCGGGGCGAAGAAGCGGAATGGCCTGCTGGCGGCGAATGGAAGCCTCGGTGTTGTAGGCGGCGAGCAGCAGGCAGGAGAAGACGAGATCACTGATGAGCGACTGGCGCAGGAACCAAGTGGTGGGCGGCAGTCCTGGCGTGCCGGTGGTCAGGGCCTGAACCCATCCCGCGAAGGATTTTGCATAGACGGGATCGGTCAGCCAGGAAACGGTGTTGGTGAAGATGAAGAAGGCTAGCGAGCATCCCACCACCCCAAGCAGGCTGGAAACCAGACCCAATTGACCGCGAGAGCGGGCCGCCAGCCAGGCAGCAAGACCAAAGCAGCCGTAAACCACCACGGCCTCCCAATGCATCACGTCTTTGATGCCCGTGGCGCTGAGACCGATGACCACCAGAAGCAACGGAATGAGAAGGAACGAAACACGTTTCGGGAAAACCAACGTGCCGGTGAAGGCCAAGGCCATCCAGGGACTGAAGTTTTCCAGAAAGTCGATGGTGACGAGTCCCTTCAGCTTCGCGAAACGAAAGGCCGAGGCTGCAAGAACGAGCAGGAGAGGAAGGAGGAAGGCGTTGGAAGATTTGGCGGTCATGAAAAGGAGAAAAGTGTAACGTTGAGCCAGCACTGCTGGGCACTTCATTCTTCAAAGAAGGCTACAGGGCGAGTCCTTTTTCGCGCAGGAAGGGTACGAGCTCGTCCACGCCGAAGTCGGCGAGCACCTCGCCATCCCAGTCCATCGTGGGTGCTTTGGACTGGCCGCTGAGGTCGATCATGGCCTGCATGGCATCGCGATTGCCGCTGACGGTGATTTTTTCATAGGCGATGCGGCGGGCGTCGAGGTATTCGAGCACCTCTTCACACCAAGGGCAGCCGGTTTTGACATAGATGATGGGCTTGATCATGGCCGCATGATGCCGCGTGACCGGCAGAGGGCAAGCTGCGTGTCCGGGATTCGCGGTTGACCACCCCCCTGCCCTGTTTAATCTCCGCACGCTGTTTTCAGAGCGCCCCCATGCTCCGACTCCCGTCCCTTTGACCAGACACCCGAATGCGCCATTTTCGACCCCAGAATGCGCCCAAGGAAACGTTCCACCGGACGGAACGCTTGAAAGTGATCTCCCGCACGCCATCAGGGCCTGCCGGAGTGAGCTTTGAGCCGGCCGGGCCAGTCAGGCCCGGCTTTGAAAACCGCAGCAGCCCGTGGTGGCGCTGTGGCAGGCCGCAAGTGCGGACTGCCGTGTGCCGGGAGGCCGTGGAAGTGGCACGTCGCCCGTTCCCGCCCGCCGCCCCCTCCAGCGCCCCGGCCCTGCCTGAACACGCCCAACACCCCTGCACATCAAGACACCATGTCCGATCAACCCAATCGCAACCGCAATCGCAACCGCAATCGCAACCGCAGTCGTGGCCCCCGCCCCGATGGTCCGCGCCCAACCCGTGAAGGCCGCGACCGCGAACCTGAACGCACCGGGATGCAGAAATTCCTGAGCGCCATCAGCTTTGGC
>JBIKYB010000368.1:0-4769 GCA_044355475.1 Prosthecobacter sp. | reverse complement strand
AGATCACCGAGGAGAAGGCCGCCGGACATCTTGATGGCATCATCGCGCTGGAAGCGGAGAAGAAGCTCCTCGCCGATCAGCAACCCATTCCCGCCGACGACGCCGAAGTCACCACGGCCAACCTCAAGGCCCTGCGCAGCATCTACCGCGCCGCGTATGCCAAGATCGAGACCGCACGTGTGGCCAACCTCAAGCAGCTCACCGATCCCCTCACCCTCCGCCTCAAGCAGCTCGAAGCCGAACTCACCAAGAAAGACCGCGTGCCCGATGCCAAGACCGTGCGCGAGTATCGGGAGAAGCTCAGCGAAGGGGGCGCGGTCGTTCCCTCCGGGGCTGCGCAGCCTGACCGCAGTGCTGCGGATGTAGCTGTTGCGAAGAAGACGGATCAGAGCACACCCGCAGCAGACCCCAGTGTCAAATACACGCAGCGCGAAGTGGCGCAGTGGTTCCTCGACTTCGGTGCCAGGGTCACGGTCAAAGATGGAAGCGGCTCGAAAGCCGTTGTTCCGGGAGAAAAGCTGCCCGCCGGCCAGATCACGCTCTTGAAGATCACGCCAGTGGATTCACAGAAAGACCGCTGGCCATTCAAGGACGACGATTTCGTGCGTTTGCGTGGTCTGCGTGACCTTGTCGAACTTGGCTTCGCATCATGTCCCGAGATCACGGGCTCTGGCATAACGCAGATGGGGAGCCTTCCTTCACTGACCAAACTGTCGATCAATTGGCCGAACGTCGTTTCGTCACAATTTCAAGTCATGCCAGCTTTCCCGAAACTGGCCGAACTGAGCCTAGACCCAGCAATATGCCAGCCAACGGACTTCGAGTGGGTCGCGCTATGCAAGCAGTTGACCATGTTCATGGCTCCTGGAACGGCATTCACCGACGACCATCTGGAGGTCTTGGCAAAATGCCCAAATTTGAAAACCGTGCGATGTTCCCTCGCAAAACTCACTGATGACGGACTCGCACCCCTGGCTTCGCTGCGCGAACTCGAAGAACTCAACATCCATAGCAACTCCGGCGTAACAGGGGCCGGCCTGAAATACTTGGTATCCTTGCCAAAACTGACCACGCTCCAAATCGGGGGTGCCGTGTTCGAAGCTCACCACTTGTCTCAGGTAGCTCCCCTGAAGCGTGTGACCAAACTCCATTTTCACGGCAGCACTGTATTCAACGAGCTGGATGAATGCGTCAAGCAGTTCGCCTTACTCCAAGGGCAGATCAAAGACCTCGAAATCATGTATGCTAAGGATGTGACCGAAGATCAGGTTGAGGCCATCAAGAAAGCCATGCCTCGCACCGTGATCACGGTCAGAAAATAAGCTTCATAGACCGTGTGGCCCTGCCCCCGCTGCGTTGCGGCCACGGGCACCCGTGTGAATGCATTAAATTACGCTCCCGCCGCCCTTCCAAGCCCCTCGTTCTGGCGAACGAGCCTACGGAGTGCCATCACCGCCTTCAAGAAGGAACGCCTGGATGTGACGGTGACGAAGTAGAGGATTGGGGGAGCGCATGCGTTCACATGGGAAACCGTGCTGCCGTTCACGCCATTTCATGAATCATGGCAGACATGGCGCGGGCTTCAGGGGACGGGAGGCGGCGCGATGGCGTCAAGCGTGCTGCCCATAGTCGCCACGCAGGATGCCTTCGATGCTGAGATGTTCGTCCACGTCTGGCCAGTGCAGACCGGAGGGCATGAGACGGATGCGGCCAAGCTGCGCGGGTGAGGCGCTCTCCAGCCGCGGGTTTCCCGTGATGGGAAAGCGGAGGATGCGCCCGCCTTCCAGCTCCACGCAGACGCGCCGCGCCTGATACCAGGCGCGCAACGGGCTGGGAGCCATGAACAGTGTGGGGTCGGTGTTCTTACTTGCGGTTTTCATGATCTTGAAAGGCTTTGAGAAGAAGGGCGTGATGCTGTTTTACCAGACGTTGGGCTTGGCTGATGTCTGCCACCTTCATGCCCCGAGTATAAACCAGTTCCACGAGAGGTTCGAGGTTGAACTTCGCCTCGCCGCCAGCCTTGAATACATGGATGTGTGCGGGCGAGTGGTCGTTGGACCAGAAGAAGAACTCGAAACCGTTTTTGTGCAGGACGGTGGGCATGGCTGCAATTTCATGCGGCCTCGCGATTCTTCCAGCAAATATCCCGAGCGAATGACGAATGACAGCGGGGATAGTCCGCCATGCGCTTTGCTGCTTCCGCAGCGACAATGTAATGGCAGCGCCTTAACTGCGGCTTGGCAGGAGCGCACGCGTCCCGTGTGCTGTTTTCCGCGTCATCGCGGGAAACCGTGCTGCAACGCACGCCATCCCCTGAATCATGGCAGACCCGGAGCAGACTTCAGGGGGGGGCTGCGGCGGGACACCGCAGCCGACACGCGGGACGCGTGTGCTCCAGTTTTTCAGAAAGCTCGCTCGGACTGAAGGTCACACGGTAGCCCCGTAGGCATCCCGCTCTGCGGGACCAGAATACGGAACGAGCGTCTCCCGACCTCGAGGGCTCTCCAAAACCTCTCGTTCTGACGGATGGAGATTGTAGCCCCAGGCTGGAGGTCGAGAAGACGCATTGACCTCCCGCCAGTAAAAAGTATCATTTACCCATGAGCATCGTCGATCTAGCCCCCATCCCTGCTGATATCGCCGCCGAGGCGGCGCAGGTTCCTGGAATCGGGGTGCGTCTCATTTCCTTCTTGCGCGCGGAGATAGCGCAAAACCAAAAGCGCCTGCGCCAGCACAGTCAGGAGGCCCGCGAGCTAGTGCAGGAGGCCCAGGCCGAAGCCGAAAAACTCAAGGCAGCGGGCATCACGCGCGAGGTGGCCATGGAAAACTTCGAGAAGAGCTACGCTGCCGTCCTCAAGCAGCTCTGAGCGGCCATGAAAAGAGCCGTTCTCGACACGAATGTCATGCTGGCTTCGCAAAAGACCGCCAGTGCGCATAGTCCGAACGCGGAAATCGTCCGCCGATGGAAGGCGGGTGAATTCACGCTCCTCATCACGGACGACTTGCTTCAGGAGTATGCCGAAAAGCTCATTGAGAAGGGCATTGAACCCGCCCTTCGGCGGATGCTGCTGAGGGATCTGATCCTTCTCGGCGAGCAGGTTGCCATCGCCTTCTTTCATCTGCGTCACTATCCGGTCGATCCAGACGACACACCCTTCCTGCTTGCCGCGCTGAACGGTAACGCCACTCACCTCGTCACCTACGACCAGCATTTGGAGGATGTCGGCATCTTTTACCCTGAGTTCATTACCTGCCGGCCCCGCATCTTCCTGCAAGACCTGCGTCTGGCAGCCCACCCTTGAATCCCTCGTTCTGGCGAAGGAGCCTACGGAGCGCCATCGCCGCCTTCCAGAAAGCCCGTCCGGAGGTGACGGTGACGAAGTAGCGGGTTGGGAGGAGCGCACGCGTCCCGCGTGTTGTTGCCTGCGTCTCGTGTGGGAAGCGTGCTGAGGTTCCGCCATCCCGTACGGCATCGCAGACCCAGCGTGAGCTTGCGGGAAGGGCTGCGGCGGAACACCACCGCCGACACGCGGGACGTGTGGGCTCCGTTTTCCAAAAGAAGCGCCCGCATGTGAAGGTGACGCGGTGAGGCATGGATGGAGCGGCCGGGCAGGCATTGAAATTGACCGTACTTGATTGGAACGGGGCCATCTACAATCGCGGCAAATAGCCCGCCTGCGCACCGCCAGCCCCAGAAACGGTGCCACGGTATTTGCGGCTTGCCATCCTTCACCGTCTTTCGTAAAAACCAAGCCGCATGGCCGACGATTCCGTTTCCTCTTCACCTACGCCAGACACTCCCCCGCCGCGCACCACGGGCGGAGGATTCCGCTGGGAACCACCGACGGCGGCAGAACTCCAGAACCTGATGCCGGGTTACACCGTCGAGAAGATCCTCGGTCGTGGTGGGATGGGGGCGGTGTATCGCGGGGTGCAGACCAATCTCGACCGCCCCGTCGCCATCAAGATTCTGCCTCCGGGGGTCGAGAAGGAAGACCCCAGCTTCGCCGAGCGCTTCAAGAGCGAGGCACGGCTGATGGCCAAGCTCAATCACCCCGCCGTGGTGGCGGTGTATGACTTCGGCACCACCTCCGCCGGTCAGCTCTACTTCGCCATGGAGTATGTGGATGGCAGCGATGTCTCGCAGATGATCGCCGCGCTGGGGAAACTGCCGCCGGAGCACGCGCTGGCCATCACCGCGCATGTGTGCGATGCGCTGAGTGCCGCGCACGAGCTGGGCATCGTCCATCGCGACATCAAACCGGCCAACGTGCTCCTCAACATGAAGGGCCAGGTCAAGGTGGCCGACTTCGGACTGGCGAAGGTGGAAGACCCCGGTCAGCACGGCTTGACGAAGACCGGTTACGCCATGGGCACGCCGGATTTTGTGGCCCCCGAGGCTCTCATGCTCGGCACGGCGATTGATGGCCGCGCGGATTTGTATGCCGTGGGCGTGATGCTCTACCAGATGCTCACGGGGAACATCCCACGCGGCGCGTTCAAGCCCGCCTCGGTGCTCGTGCCGGGACTCGACCCACGCTTCGACCCGATCATCCTCAAGGCCATGCAGCACGACCGTGCCGAGCGTCATCAGAGCGCGGCGGAACTGCGACGTGAGCTAGATGTGATTTTGACCGTGCCCTTCGTGCGCAATGACGCGCCGGTGAGCCCGGCCATCCCGGTGGCGCAAGTGGCGCAGGCTCCAGGGCAACGCAGCGCGGCGCAGAAGCCGCAGCTAAGGAGTGCGGGTGCCCCCACCCGCCAGCCAA
>JBIKYB010000103.1:0-15787 GCA_044355475.1 Prosthecobacter sp. | reverse complement strand
CCATATTCCGCGAGTTTGCCGACAAGTGTCGGATTTGTCGAGCAAAAAGTCCGACAGGTGTCGGATGTCACGAAGGCACGCCCTCTATCTCGTGATGGATTCCGCCCTTCGCGGCCGTTGACTTGCGTCCCAACTCCTGACAGCATCGCGCACCATGTCCTCTCCCGCACCCACGCTCACCACCAAGCACTGGCTCATCATCGTCATCGCAAGCATCGGCTTCCTGTTTGACACGTACGAGCTGCTCATGACGCCGCTGGTGGCGGCTCCGGCCATCGCAGAGTTGCTGAAGCTGCCGCCGAGTAACCCGATCGTCACCAGTTGGGTGGGCAACCTGCTGACCATCGCTGCGGTGTGCGGCGGTGTGTTCGGCCTGCTGGGCGGCTGGCTGATCGACAAATTCGGACGCAAGACCATCATGGCGGCGAGCATCTTTCTGTATTCGGCCGCGCCGTTCTGTGCCGCTTATTCGACCACGCTGGGCTGGTTTGTGTTCTTCCGCAGTGCCACGTTCATTGGTGTGTGCGTGGAGTTCATCGCAGCGGTGACGTGGCTGGCGGAGGTGTTCCAGGACAAGAAGCAGAAGGAGAAATGGCTCGGCATCACGCAAGCTTTTGCCTCCGTGGGCGGCGTGGCCGTGACGGTGATGAGCATCTGGATCAACGGTAAACTTAAGGCTGGCGGACTTCCTTCCTTCTCGCTGCCAATCGGCCTCGATGGCGCCGTCGGTTCCTGGCGCTACCTGCTCATGACGGGCATCTTGCCCGCGATCCCCATCGCTCTGCTGCTGCCGTTTGTGCCGGAAAGCCAGGTGTGGAAGGAGAAAAAAGCCTCTGGCGCGCTCAAGCGGCCGAGCTTCAGCGGACTGTTCTCGCCTGAGCTGCGTAAGGTCACGCTCGTGACGACGATTCTCTCCGCCTGCGCCTACGGCATCGCCTTCGGTGCGCTGCAAGTCACCGTGGCACGCGTGACCCCCGGTCTGCCGGAACTCGCGCCACAGGCGAAGATTATGGCCCCGATGATTGCCGAGGCGAAGTCGCTCAACCTAGCACTGAACGACGCCATCAAAGCTGACGACAAGCCCAAGCAGGGCGAACTGCGAGGCAAGATCAAAGAGAACGCCGTCGCGCAGGCACCACACAAGAAGGTTGTCGATGAGATGAGCGGCAAAGTGCAGTTCCGTCAGGAGATGGGCGGACTGCTCGGCCGCGTGCTGCTGGCTGTGCTGCTCATCGTGGGCATCAGCCGCGTGGCCTTGCTGAAGGTCTTCCAGGTGCCCGCGCTCATCATCCTGCCCGTGACCTATTTCATGCTGTTTGAGAAAGGCGGCGAGGCATTCCTGTGGGGCTATTTCCTCTGCGGCCTCGTCACCGTGGCGCAGTTCAGCTACTTCGGTGAGTACCTGCCGAAAATCTTCCCGCTCCATCTGCGAGGCACTGGCGGCAGCTTTGCCACGAACGTCGGCGGACGCATGATCGGCACCTGCATGGCCGTCGTGAACACGAGCTGGCTCGCCCCGCTGCTCGCCGGGGGCATCCAGAACGTGCGTCCGTCGCATGTGGCCATGGCCGCCGGCTACATCGCCACGTCGATGGCCGTGATCGCGCTCATCGTCGGATTCTTCCTGCCGGAGCCGAAGGCGGAGGAAGGTTAAACCGAGAGAGCGGAAGTCGTGGCGGCGTAATCCTGCCGCCATGATTTCACGTCTCCTCTCCATCCTCTTCCTAGCTCTTGCCAGTTTCTCTCTCCACGCGCAGGAGAAAGACGACGGCAAGCTTCGCATCATCGTTTTCGGCGCACATCCTGATGATGCGGAGTACAAAACGGCGGGCACGGCGGTGAAGTGGGCGCGGCTGGGGCATCATGTGAAGCTCGTTTCGGTAACGAACGGAGATGTGGGCCACTGGAAGGAGGCGGGTGGACCGCTGGCATTACGCCGCACGACCGAAGCCGCTGCTTGCGCCAAAAAACTCGGCGTGACCTCCCAAGTGCTCGATATTCACGATGGCGAGCTGGTGCCATCGCTGGAGAACCGCAAGCTCATCACGCGTGTCATTCGCGAGTGGAAGGCGGACATCGTGATCGCGCACCGGCCTTGGGATTATCATCCCGACCATCGCTATGTCGGCGTGCTGATCCAGGACGCGGCGTTCATGGTCACGGTGCCGTTCATCTGCCCGGATGTGCCGCCTTTGACGAAGAATCCGGTGTTCCTGTATTCGAGCGACGGTTTCCAGAAGCCGTATCCCTTCACGCCGGACATTGCGGTGAGCGTGGACGACTCGTTTGAGCAAAAACTTGATGGCTTGCACGAGCTGACCTCTCAGCACTACGAAGGTGGCGCGAACGGCTCGGAAGAGCATGTGAAGAGCGTGCCACCGGCCACTGATGAGGTCGGGCGTCGTGCCTGGCTGAAACGGCGCTGGGGTGCGCGTCAGGGCAGCGAGGCGGACAAGTATCGCGACCTGCTGATCAAGCTCTACGGCGAGGAGAAGGGCAAAGCAGTGCGATATGCCGAGACCTTCGAGATTTGCGAGTATGGCCGCCGTCCGAGCGCAGCGGAGATCAAGACGCTCTTTCCGTTCTACGACGCGAAGTGAGCTTGAGCAAAGCAGCTCATCTGCGGAACGAGATGGCTACTTTGCTTCGCGAGGCGGGGCTTCATGCCGCCACACGCGGCTTGGGGCGCAAATCCACTGCTCGAGTGGCTGCGCCGATTGGTAGCCGCCTCCAGCAGCCCAGGGTGAAAAGGCGGGCAGGAGCCAGCGTTCGCGTGAGCCAGTGATTTTTTCGCGCACGAGCGCTGGCAGTTTCAAACGCAGACCTGCGCCGTCGCGGAGATGAACCGCCGGATGCTCGTGGCCGGTGATGTGGACGCGATCCGCCTCGGTGGCGGTGCTTTCGACCGTCTTGAAGTGATGACCATGGGAAAAGAGGAAGCCCGATTCGCGATGCGTCTCGACGAAGGGCCAGTTCTTGCGCAGGGCCACACGGTCGTGGTTGCCGAGGATGCAGATGATCTCAGCGACGTGGGGTTGGAGGCTTTCGAGCAATTTAAGCGTCTCCTTCGCGGAGCCGGAGCCATCCATGATGTCCCCCACGAGGATGAGGCGACGTGGAAGATGGTCGGTGATGAGTCCCCTGAGCGCCTGCTTGATCTGTGGCATGCCGAAACCGGGTAGCAGTGCGCCTTGCTTCGCACGATGCACCTCGTAGCCAAAGTGAATGTCCGCCACAGCGAGCCAGCGCTGCGTGGTGTGAATGACAGCGCGGCGGCTGTCCAGGAGCACGTCGTTGTCGATCTGGGCAACGACGGGCGGCTTCATGGCTTCAGTGACTTGAAGCGCTCCTGCAAATGCTGGAGCGCCTCGGGCTTCGTGGCGTTTTTGCGTTCCAGTTCACGCAGCAAGGTGGCTGCGCGCATAGAGTCGCCCGTCTTGAGCAGGTCTTCGGCGTGATTCGCCACATCATTCTGCGTGGGCGGCAAACCGGTCGCCTTGGCATCCAGCGCGGCCGTGGCTGGACTGGTGCGCGCATGACCGCCGAAGACGTCCGTGATGTTCAGCCACCAGGCTTCCGCGCCATCGGCGGAAAAGGCGATCCAGATCGGGTCGCCTTCATGCACAAACTCAAACACGCGCCGATTCGCGATGACAGGCCGCACCTTCTGCACTTCCCATGCCGTGGTTTTGACGCCGACCTCAAACTCCGTGCCGTTCCAGCGCAGCTTGATCGGTGTTTTCTCAGGCCCGCCGACCCAGACGACGTTCTGAATGTCCTGCGGGAAGTTTTTCACCGGTTTGACCGCCGTGCCGGCCTCCGTCTTGAACTCGATCTCGCCACTCACATTCACCGGGGTGATGAGCTTGAGATCATCGCTGACAAAATACCAGGCGGATCGTGATTCGCTAAAAACGAGCTGAAACACGCCCACATCCACAAAGGCATGCTCCTTGTATTTGCTGCGCGATTGGCCCGTCTGAGTGACCGCGTGAAAGCTCTCTCCATCGAAACGCAAATGCTTCAGGGACTGGGTGCCCTGGAGATCCCAGATCACGTCTTTGAGGTCGGCGGCGAACTTTTGCACCTCGGGCCATTCCTTCTGCTGGCCTTGTCCAAGACTGGTGAAAAGCCAAGTGGAGAGGAGAAGTGTGTGGAGCAGCCTCATGAGGCCTGACACTGCCATCCGTGACCGCCTCTGGCAAATCCCATCGTGAACGCCGGACCTGGGGGCAAGGTTTGCGGTGGCAAAGACTGTGGAAGCGGCTAAAGACACGGCCCACTTATCCGCACGACCATGCAACCGACGCCCGCCCCTGCTCCCGAACATTCCGAATCCGAACTCCTGCAAATCCGCCGCGAAAAGCTCGACGGACTGGTGAAGGCGGGCGTGGATGCGTTTGGCGGTCGCTTTGAAACCACGCACCAGCCGGGTGCCCTGAAGGCGAATTTTGAGGAAAACCTCACAGTCAGCGTCGCGGGCCGCATTTTGAGCCGCCGTGAGATGGGCAAGGCGACGTTCTTTGACCTCGGCGACATCAGTGGACGCATGCAGTGCTACCTGAGCAAGGGTGACGTGGGCGATGAAGCTTACGTGCAGTTCAACCAGCTCGTCGATATCGGTGATTTCGTCGGTGTGGAAGGTTTCACCTTCATCACCAAGCGCGGGGAGAAATCCATCCACATCAAGAAGCTCACGCCGCTGTCCAAGGCGCTGCGTCCGCTGCCGGACAAGTGGCATGGCGTCACCGACAAGGAGATCAAATACCGCCAGCGCTACCTCGATCTCATTTCCAATGATCGCAGCCGCGAGATCTTCGTCACGCGCAGCAAGATGGTCGCCGCCATCCGCAACTACATGCAGGAGCGCGGCTTCATGGAAGTCGAGACGCCGATGATGCAGGACGTGCCCGGTGGTGCCGCCGCGAAGCCCTTCGAGACCTTCTTCCACGCACTGAACCAGCCGATGTTCCTGCGCATCGCGCCGGAGCTGTATTTGAAGCGTCTGCTCGTGGCCGGCTTCACGCAGATCTTCGAATTGAACCGCAACTTCCGCAACGAAGGCCTCAGCCGCCGTCACAATCCAGAGTTCACCATGCTGGAGGCCTACTGGGCCTACGCCGACTTCGAAAAGATGGCCGACCTCGTCGAAGGCATGATTTGTCATCTCGCCGAAAACTTCTGCGGCGGGCTCAAGATCAAACGTCCAATGCACGTCGAGTGTAATGCTGCCCTGCACGAACTTCACAGCTTTGTGAATTCGCATATTCCAAATGCCTCGCCCGAAAACAAGGAGCGATGCGAGACATTGCCAGGCAAGATTAGGCAATGGCAGCACGATCTAAACCCTGAAACAGTTTGCGAGATAGCACAGGCAGCCAAAATCGAAATTGATCAACTGATGCCTCCTGTTGATCCTGAAGACCCACTTCTTGCCGACCTGCGCTTCCTTGCTGAGGAATTCGAGTCTCTCCGACAGGAAACTATAATTAACTTAACCCGGCCTTGGAAGCGTCGGCGCTACAAAGATCTCATCACGGAAAAGATGGGGGACGATTGGTTTTTGATCAGCAGAGTTGAAAAAATCGCGCGCTGCCTTGCTCATCCGCATCTAGGCTCTTCATTTGGCCCTGAAGTCGAAGAATACGAGATCACACAACATGTGTTCGAGAAACTGATCGAAGCGAGGCAGTTCGATCCGCTCTACGTCACGCATTGCCCGAAGGAACTCGTGCCTTTGGCGAAGCAAAACACCGAGGACGACTCCATCGTCGATGTGTATGAACTCGTCATCAACGGCCAGGAGATCAGCCCCGGTTACTCCGAGCTGAACAACCCCATCGTCCAGCGCGAGCGCCTGGAGCATCAGGCCGGCGAAGAGACGCAAAAGATCGACGAAGAGTTCATCCTCGCCCTCGAGCATGGCATGCCGCCCGCCGGTGGCATTGGCATCGGCATCGACCGCCTCATCATGATGCTCACCGGCGCTGAAAGCATCCGCGACGTGATCCTCTTCCCGCAGTTGAAACGGAAGGAGTAACCAACGCATATCAGGCGAGGAAGTTGAAAGGAGCCGCCTCATGCGCATCGCGATTTTCATCGTCTCACTGGTCACCGCCGCTTTTGCGGAACCACAGAACATTGTTGTCCCTGGCTGGCCGAAGCTGCCGGAAGGGCATGTGTTGGGGCTGTGTGCCGGAGTCGGCGTGGATGCGCAGAACCGGGTGTTTGTGTTTCATCGCAGCGGGCGGAAGTGGTCGAATCCGTTTCCGCAGGAGCCGATCTCACTGCCGACGGTGAGCGTTATTGATGGTGCTAGCGGCAGGCTGCTTGCCACCTGGGGGCGGAACCTCTTCATCATGCCGCACGGGCTGACGGTGGATCATGAAGGAAATCTCTGGCTGACCGATGTGGGGCTGCATCAGGTCTTCAAATTCACGCCGGAGGGCAAACTGCTGCTCTCGCTGGGCGAACGGGCCGTGCCGGGCCATGATCGCGCGCATTTCAACCTGCCCACCGACGTCGCCGTGCTGCGTGACGGCTCGTTTTATGTCAGCGATGGCTACAAGAACACGCGGGTGATGAAATTCAGCGCCGAGGGGCGGTTTGAGTTCGAGTGGGGCACGAAAGGGCAGGGCGATGGTGAGTTCAATCTGCCGCACGGCATCGCCATTGATGCGCAGGGCCGTGTCATTGTCTGCGATCGCGAAAACGAGCGGCTCCAGGTCTTCGATGCCAAGGGCGGCTTCCTTCATGAATGGAAAGGCCCGCAGATCGGCAAACCCTACGGCGTCGGAATTGGACTCAACGGCCACGTCTTTGTCGTTGATGGCGGCTCGCTCTCCCTCAAACCAGCGGAACGCGGCAAGGCCGTTGAACTTGATGCTTCCGGCACAGTCATCGACACCTTCGGTGCCTCTGGCACCGGTCCCGGCCAGTTCCAGCTTGGTCACGACATCGCGATCGGTCCTGACGGAGCGGTTTATGTGGCGGAAGGCACCGGTGCCCGGGTGCAGAAGTTTGTGCGCCAGAAGAGGCTGGTGCCGTGAAAGCTCGTTCCGCGCCATGCCAACACCACCGTGTGCAGAGGGTGGATTTCTTGCCGCACACACTCCCGTCATTAAGCACCAGAATGGTCCATAATGCACTGCATCCGGGTGAACACTGGCGTGTGCGGCGCATACAGATGCTGCACTGATCTTGTTTGTGGGTGGGTTGGAGACCCAGCGCATGGCCAATGTCATGCGACAGCCATTGCGTGATGGGATCGCCGACCAAGGCAAACGACTTTGTGCTCCACCATTCGGATGGATCGAGGTAAATGCGACCGCGTGTGGCACTCCATGGGAAGCTGGCGTGTCCCATGCTGCCAAGCTGACCACACCAAGCGCGACCGGGCGATTTGCCAAAACTGATGATGTGATGTCCGCAGGTTCTCCCACCCGAACTGGCGCGAAAGTGAAGACTCCTGCGGCCTCCCAACTCATGAAGCTCTCGCCAATGGCATGCTCCAGCCATTCTCAAATGTAAGAGTTGTAAGGGCTTTTTGAGCCTCTTGTCTCGCTTGGCCCTCTTGCATCCCAGCCTCTCCGCGCCACACTGCCCGCCCTTTTTCCAACGCCATGGCCTACATCAACGAAAACTACAACAAGCTCAAAGCCGGTTACCTCTTCCCTGAAATCGCCCGCCGCGTGAAAGCCTTCACCGAGGCGAACACCGAGGCCGCGAAGCGCCTGATCCGCTGCGGCATCGGCGATGTGACCGAGGCACTCCCCGAAGCCGTGCGTGCAGCGATGCACAAGGCCGTCGATGAAATGGGCGACCGCTCCACCTTCCGCGGCTACGGCCCGGAGCAGGGTTACGACTTCCTCCGCAATGCCATCGCCGAGAACGATTTCAAATCCCGTGGCATCAACATTGAGGCCGATGAGATCTTCATCTCCGACGGCAGCAAGTGCGACACCGGCAACATCCTCGACATCTTCGGCGCGGGGAACAAGATCGCGATCACCGATCCGGTGTATCCCGTCTATGTCGATACGAACGTCATGGCTGGAAACACCGGCGATGCGGATGACAGCGGCGCTTACGCCGGTCTCCACTACCTCAAATGCACGCCCGAGAATGGTTTCGTGGCCGACATTCCTTCCGAGCCGGTCGATCTGGCCTACCTCTGCTACCCGAACAACCCGACGGGTGCCGTCGCCACCCGCGCCCAGCTCGAAGCCTGGGTGAAATACGCCCTCGCGAACGGCACCACGCTCCTCTACGACGCCGCTTACGAGGCCTTCATCCGCGATCCTGAGCTGCCGCGCTCCATTTATGAGATCGAAGGCGCTCGCGACTGCGCCATCGAGTTCCGCAGCTTCTCGAAGAACGGCGGTTTCACCGGTGTGCGCTGCGGCATCGTCATCATCCCGAAGGGTCTCATGGGCAAAACGAAGGCCGGTGGCAAGCAGGCCATCCATCCGCTCTGGAGCCGTCGTCACAGCACGAAGTTCAACGGCACCAGCTACATCGTCCAACGCGGTGCCGAGGCCATCTACAGCCCCGAGGGCAAGGCGCAGGTCAAAGCGCTCATCGAGCACTACATGGGCAATGCCGCGCTGCTCGTCGAAGCCTGCAAAAAGGCCGGACTGCAAGTCTTTGGCGGCGTGAATGCCCCCTACGTCTGGGTCGGCTGCCCCGGCGGCCTCACGAGCTGGCAGATGTTCGACAAGATGCTCAACGAAGCGAACGTCGTCATCACCCCCGGCAGTGGCTTCGGCAGCGCCGGTGAAGGCTACTTCCGCATCAGCGCGTTCAACAGCCGCTCGAACGTCGAAGAAGTCTGCCGCCGCATCGCTGCGCTGGTTTGATCATTTCACCTCGGGCGGAAAACGCACGTTTTCCGCTACGGGGTGGCCTGAAACCTTAAAAACGCCTTTTCCGCCACGGCGGCATTCACGGTCATTGTGCCATCGGGATTCGTCGTGATCTGGTTTTCGGGCACGTCGGTCCAGTCGAGGAGGTTCGTGGAGGATTGGACCTTCAGCGTGCCCCATTCGGTGAAAACGGTGCGGGGGCGGTAGGTGAGGCTCAACGCGCCGTTTTGCACCACGGGCAGCGGCATGGCGGGCTGATCGAGGGCGAACTCGATGAGATTCGGCACGCCATCGCCATCGGAATCGCCGGTGAAGGGGCCGCTGAGGCCTTGCGCGGCCATCCATTCGGTGAACGGCAGATTCGGATCAAGACCGAGGACGGTCGTGGTGAGGTAATCATCGTCCAGCGGCAGAATCGGCGTGGCAGGGAAGGTAGTGTTGAAGGTCTGCACGACCATTTGGGCGATCTTCGCATGCGCACAGGTGCTGGGGTGGAAGCCATCGCCGCTGAAGACATAGCGCGGCCGTGCATTGGTATCGGCCACGCGATAGAATTCGATGCCGTTGAGACGAAACGGGTCGGTGATGAGCGCTTTCGTCATCGCATACACACCCGGCACGAAGCCGATGCCCTGCGTCTGCGCCCAGGCGGCGAGGCTCGCATTCAAAGAATCCATTGCGGCGGTGACGCGGGCCGTCTTCACGGCGTCCGTGGGATAGCCCTGCTGCACTTTCGGCGTGCAGCCCACATGCGGCACGCTGACGAGCACGATGGGCATGGCGGGCTTCAAAGCCTTCACCCAGCCCACCAACCATTGCAGATTGCTCAGCGTCGTATTCGTGACCTCAGGGCCGACGAGGCCGTTGTAGAGGTTTGCGTAGTAGCTATCGGCATCATTGCCTCCGGCGAAGATGACGACGCGCTCCACATCGAAGCGGATGTGGTTCTTGAGCGAGTTCACCCACCAGAGCTGATTCACAAAATTCGTGAGAAGGCTTTTCAGCTCGCCCGTCGTCGCCCCGGGCACGGCCCAGTTGTGGGCATGGCCGGTGGCTCGGATGTCCGCCCAGGTGTCAAAGGTGCCCGTATCGAACCAGTCGGTGCGATGCTGGTGAAGGATCTCGATCCAGTTCCGGGCCTGCCAGGCGGCGGGGTTGGAGGGAAACAGACCGGGGAACTCCACCTCATACTCCTTCGTGAGGCTATCCCCGAGGACGAGGCACTGCTCCGCCCGGCCGGGGTATGCCCACGCCAGCAGGATCGCGATGAGGCAAAGTCTTGTCATCCGGGCTTCAGACGAAGGCTGGCCTGGAAAAGTTCACCCTTCGGCAGCTCTTTCATCGCATCGCCTCTCGAAACTGGCGGTAGAGGTTGTCGAGGTAGGTGCGCATATGCGTGGAGCGGGTGGCCCATTCGACTTTGAGGCGTTGTTTCTTCACGTCGGCCTTGTTGGTCTCGCTTTCACGCAGGGCGGCGCGTTGGGATTCCTCGCGGGAGAACTGCGGCCAGCTCATCTGATGATTCCTCCGGGCATCGAGGGCTGAATTGCTGAAGTTCTTATTGGCGTCGGCCTGGGCGGCAGCGTAGCCGGCATTCACGCGTGCTAGCTCGCGTTGGTCGAGCGCGGCGAGGAGCTTGTCGCAATAGTCGGAAGCGAGCTTGTAGGCCTCTGGGCTGGCTTTGGCTGCTTTTTTGCCTTCATCGAGCAGGTCCTCGCGCAGGAAGGTGAGGTTCTGACGGATGTCGGCTGGAATGGCCTCGTCCAGCGGCGTCAGTGCCCATTCGGTAGCGTTGGGGCCTTGGTCTTTGATGACTTCGATGCGTGGCTGGTTGGCGTCGGATTGGATGGTGGCGAGCAGAGGAGGGTTTATCCCTGCCGAGCCAGTTGTTGCGGACGAGCCTCCGGTGCTGCTCGGACCAGACACCTTGGCCAGCATATATGGAGGCCCTCCAGAGACTCCATTCAAAGAATAGCTGATCTCGATAGCATCACCTTTGATCTTGCCGAAGTTATCGTGACCAGGCTTGCCACGAATGGCGCGAACATCCTTGGCCAGCCAGAAAATCTCATTGTCCTTTACCACTCCTGTAAACTCCCTGACGATCTTATCTGCAATTTCAAATCGCCCTCGAAATTGAGCCCCATTCCGCTCAAGAATCGTCAAAACCCTGGTTTCATCGCGCCATACTGCGCCAGCTTGAATTACGTTTGCAGGCAAGTTTTCAGCACCGGTGGCAATGGTCGGTAAGCAGCTCCACAAAAAAGAGAAAACGATCAGGTGTCGAGTAATGGATGTCATGGGAAAGGATTTCATGGTCAAAGGCAGGTTTATAAAGAGAGGCGGGGTGGTAGCGATTCCAGAATTACTTCGTTGCTGGTGACTGCCGCAGCGCCTCGCGGAACTTGGCGTAGAGGTCATCAAGAGTGCGGCGCAGGGTGGCGGTGCGGGTGGACCATTCGACTTTCAGGCGCTCTTTTTTCACGTCCGCCACGGCTCCCTGCTGCTGACGGAGTGCCTCGCGCTGGGACTCCTCGCGCTGGTACTGCGGCCAGCTCATCATGTAATTGCGGCGGGCGTCGAGGGCCGAGTTGCTGAAGTTCTTATTGGCATCGGCCTGGGCGGCCCGGTAGCCGGCCTTGACGAGTGTCTGTTCCCGTTCATCGAGCGCGGCGATCATGGTGGTGCAGAGCTGGTGCGCGGCGCGGTAGGCGTCCTGGCTGGCCTTGGGCTTCTGCTTGTATTCATCCAGCAAGTCTTCCCGCAGGTAAGTGAGGTTCTGGCGGACGTTTGGCGGCACCCCTTCATCGAGAGCCGCGAGCACCCAGGCGCTGGCGTTCGGAGCGAGTTGGGAGAAGGTGTCGAGCAGGGGTTGGTTGGGGTCGAGGGTGAGAGGCGCGGTCGGGGCGGCAGTGAGTTGTTGCTGAGTCGCCGGTGTTGCCATTTGAGATCCAGGTACCGAGAGGTCTTTGATGCGGACGTTGCGGAACTCAACGGAGCCACTGTTATGATTTTCGATTCCAACATAGCCACTCAGGTTCTTGCTCCCGATAAACTCATTCACTACCTGTCCATTCAACTTCACAATGTATTGCTGCCCAATCGCAGTAACCTCAAGATCGTTCCATTGGTCTTTACCGCGAAGAGGCGATGAAGTTGGGGGCTGCGCCCGTTGAATCCCGCCAGTTGCGGGTGTATCACCCGCTCCTGGATGATTGATGCAGACTTCGTAGCCGTTTTTGCTCACACTGCCGGGATCATCGCCTGGGTCTGGGAAGCGGAGCCGAAGCCCAGAGTTGAATTCGGGGCCTACCCCACGGAATTCCACCCTGAAATCAAAGTCGGTGAACGTTTGCTTTGAATACCAAGTCACCCCAAAATATCCCTTTCCTTTTGGGAAGGACGTTGTGGCTATGTCTCCATTCACGCTGAGTTTGCCTTGCCCACTTTGCTTCCAATCACGGATGTGATCACGATCCAGCAAAGAAATGAATCCCGGCTCAATAGCTCGCAACATAGGAACCAAAAGCGTTGAGCACAGGGTGGAGAGGATGATGAGGCGGAGGGCGGATTTCATGGGAGTGGAGTTCAGGTTCAAAGAGAGATTCGCAAAGCGGGCGGGATGGTTGCAGCGAGTGAAGATTTTTTGCAACGCAGAGGTGGGATAACCGCAGATATCGGTATGCAGAACGGTTTTCTCTGCGGCTATCTCATCACTGGCGGTGGGTGAATGGATTGGGAAGAGTTCATTGCCGCATGGCTTCGCGGAACCTGGCGTAGAGCGTGTCGAAGGTGCGGCTGAGTTTGGCGTTTTGCGTGGCCCAGGCGACTTTTTGGGCTTCGCTGGTGAGGGTGGTGCGGGTGGCTGACTGGCACTGGAGTTCGCTGCGCTGAACGCCTTCGCGGGCGTATTGGGGCCAGCTCATCATGTAGTTGCGCCGGGCGTTGAGGGCTTGGTTGGTGTTGGTTTGGTTCGCGGCGGCCTGCGCATCGCGATAACCGGCGGCGACGCGGGCGCGGTCACGCTCGTCGAGGGCGGCGAGGAGGGCCTGGCAGAGCTGCCAGGCGGCGCTGTAGGCGGTGGTGGGCGCGGCGGCCTTGGCGGATTTGCCTTCATCGACGAGGTCTTCGCGCAGAAGCGTGAGGTTTTGGCGGATGTCGCTGGGGACGGCTTCATCGAGCGGGGCGAGCACCCACTTCATGGAGTTCGGGGCCTGGGCCTTGAGGATGTCGATGCAGGCGAGGGCCGGATCGGCGGTGGGAGGCGCTGGCACCGGGGCTGGAGCAGGCACGGGCATCGCCGGTGATGGAGCTGGGGTCACCGCCACTGGCGGGGTGACTGGAAGAGGCTCTGGCTTTGGCACCACCGGCACGGGTTTGGTCACGGGTGGCTCGACGAGTGGCGTGGCGGGCGGTGTGATGACCGTGGCGGCGGTGTCTGCCTCTGGCGCAGGCTTTGGCGGGAGATTTTGCAAGGTGTAGGCAGCATAGCCGAGACCGAGGAGCAGCAGCAGGAGCACGGCCCACATGATCGTGGCGAATGCGGAGCGTTTTTTCTGCGGCGGAGCTTTCGGCACGGGTGCGCGGACGGGATGACGCGGCACGGCGGCAGGCTGCGGCGGGCGTGTGGTGCGGATGCGGTCCACGGCTTCCCGCAACTCGCTGACGCGCTGGTAGCGGCGCTCCGGCTCCTGGCGCATGGCTTTGACGACGACTGCGTCGAGCCGGGAATCGACACGAGATTTGATGGAGGGCAGATCGAAGGCTCCCTGCGGCCGCGTGCCGGTGAGCATCTCGTAAAGCATGACGCCGAGGGCGTAGATGTCGGATCGGTGGTCGGCTTTGCCCTGCCACTGCTCGGGGGCCATGTACTCGGGCGTGCCCATGGTGGCATTCGTGGCGGTGAGCTGGGTGTGGATGGCGCTGAGCGGCCGGGCGAGCCCGAAGTCGGCCAGCTTCGCGCGGCCATCGCGGGTGATGAGGACATTGGCGGGCTTGATGTCGCGGTGAACGACGCCCTGCGAATGCGCGTAGTAAAGCGCCTCGCAGATCTGCATGGTCAGCTCCAGCGCCTGATCCGGCTCCAAGCGCTGCGCATGCAGCAGATGCGCGAGGTCCGTGCCATCGACGAACTCCATGACGAAGTACAAATGCCCCTCGCTCGTCTGCCCGAAGTCAAAGATGGCGACAATGCCCTGATGGCTGAGGCTGGCGAGCGTCTGCGCCTCTCGCTCAAAGCGGGAGGTGAAATCCGCATTCGCCGAAAATTCGGCGGGAAGCAGCTTGATGGCCACCGCACGCTTCAGCGAGGCCTGTTTGCCCCGATAAACCGCGCCCATGCCCCCACGACCGATGAGCGACTCGATCTGATACTGCGGGAGCATGACTGCGAGATGCTCCGGTGTCGGCGGCTGCCACGGCTCCACGGCCGACGTGGCACTCAGAGCGCAGCGAAAAAGGTCGCTGATGCTGTTGCCATCAAAGCCGTCTGCGGCTGGAGTTTCGTCAGTGGTCATAGGTCTTGGAGTACCTTTCGAAATCTGCGTCCTGCGGTTGCAAAAGATCGCTCAATTGCCCCTGCTGCCCATCAATTCCTTCAACTCGGCATCAATATTGACGGGTGTGGGATCGTCCAGCGTGGCGGCGATCTGTGAGCGGATGAGCCCCTGGCACCGGGCGCGCAGGCGGGAAATATCGCTCTTGAGAGTGCCTTCTGGACGCCCCAGCCGGGCGGAAAGCGCCGCGATGCTTTCCTCGCTGCTGTGCGTGATGAACGGCGCGATGGCCTCATACAGCCCGACTTGGCCGCGTGCTACAAAGTCAGCACGAAGCTGGGTCATGGCGTGACCTGCCAGCGTCTCCATCCATTGGCGCTGAAAGGCGATGAGCGGCGTGACGGGGTCCACCGGCTCTACCAGCATTTGCTGCGCCTCGTCCATGTCACCCAGGCGGAGCACCTTCCCCCCGCCGCGCTTCAGCGCCATGTCATGGCGGTGGTGGTCGATGAGAAACCCCTGCAGCTTTGTGATCAAGAACGCGCGCAGCCTCACACGCGTGCCCTCCGCGTCCGCGAAGGTGTTTTTGGCGAGCAGTTGGACAAAGAACGCCTGCTTTAAATCTTCCGCCGCGTCTGGCGGGCAGCCGCTGCGCAGGATGTAGGCGAGAATGGGCCGCTCATACTGCCTGCAAAGCTCGTCCAGGGCCTGATCCGCGCCGGGTCTGCCTTCTGCCACCGCCAGCCGAACCATGCTCCATGCCGTGGGCGGGAAAATACCGGGAGGGAATGGCGCTGGAGAGTTGGTGGGCATTCAAGAGCTTGGAGCGGGTCACACAAAATCCGTGATCGAGCCGAAGTCGGCGTCGAAGAGGCGGCGGTAGGTGCGGAAGGCGAAGTGGTCGGTCATGTTCGCGATCCAGTCGCAGACGAGGCGGGCGCGTTCGCTGGTCGATTCGGCGGCCTGGATCTGCTTTTCGATGCTGGCGGGCATGAGGTGTAGCCCTTTGGGCTGCACGGACTCGATGTAGCGCTCGTGCAACACCTCAAACACGCGTTTGAGGATGAAGTCGGCTTTGTGATCGAGCTGCTGGAGCTGCGGGCTGAGGAAGACGAGGTCGAGCGCGATCTTTTTGTGTAAATCCGCTCGGCGACGCTGGGCGGGATCAATCTCCAGCGTGAACTGATGCCGTTTAGTGCTCTGGCTGAGAAAATTCGCCGTGGGCACGAGTTTCGTGGCGCGGATGCACTCGCCGATGAGGCGGTTCAGCCGGCCCTCGACGCGGCCTTCGCGCATCGCCTTGCAGAGGAAGTCGATGGCGGCGCTGTCCTCGCTGCGGAGCGTTTGGTCTGCCGCCCAGCGTGAGACGCGGCTTTCATTGATGAAGCCGGCGTGGATGCCATCAGCCAAGTCATTGAGCGAATAGGC
>JBIKYB010000367.1:0-4823 GCA_044355475.1 Prosthecobacter sp. | reverse complement strand
GCATGAGGCGCACTTCATATTGATGCCGAGAAAGCTCTGCGAGACGCTCTGCGCGAACTGAATCTCCACCGTCTGCCCCGCGCTCACATCCCCGCGCCATTTGATGCCGTCGATGTAGCCCCGGCTTTCGTCGTTCGGCGGGGCGATCAGCTCGCGCACGAACTGGTCAAAGGGCAGGTTTGTGATCAGCGCATGATACAGCCAGTTGCTGATCTGCTTGCGCCCGCCGGTGATGAAGCCCGTGCCGCCGTAATCGTTGCGCAGCAGGTCGTTCCAGAAGGTCAGCCAATGCTCCGTGTAGTCGATGTCACGCTTGAGCAACGCCTCCACAAGGCGCGTGCGTTTGTCAGCCGCGCTGTCCTTGTCAAAGGTCGCCACTTCCTCCGGCGTCGGCAGCAGGCCGATGAGATCCAGCGATGCCCGGCGCAGAAAGGTGCGATTGTCGATAGCCGCAGGGCGGGGGAGTTTCTTGGAGTCAAGATGGTGGTCAAGGATGCGGTCAAGAGGGTGACTCCGCCCTTCCACTGCCGCAGGCAGGGCAGGGGAGCGTGGCTTCAGCGGCGGCTCATACGCCGGTTTTTTGAAGGCAAAACCCTCCTCCCACGCGATCCCCGAGTCGATCCATTCCTTCAGCAGCGCGATCTGATCCGCCGGCACCCGCTTGCCCTTCGGTGGCATCTGCTCGTCCGAGTCAGTGGAGAGAATGACTTCAATCATCCGGCTCATGCCCGCCTTGCCCGCAGCCACCACCGGCCCGTTCTCACCGCCCTCCAGCAGCGCCTTCCGGTCATTGAAGGAGAACCCGCCCTTCTTCTTGTCCCCCGCATGGCACTCCGCGCAGTGCTCCCGCAGGACTGGCACGATTTGATGAGAAAAATCCACCGCCGCAGAGGCGGAAAGGACAGAGGTGAGAAGAAAAAGAATCGAGAAACGCATTCGATCATCACGAACGTGTCGTGAAAGCAGAATCTCGCGCCCAGCCGAGGGTTGGCGGTGGTTTGCAGTGGCAGCGGACCTGAGTCCGCCTTCAATATTCCCTGCCCACAATTTTCCCCGTTCGAAGGGAAGTGATTCGTGAGGGGCAGAGGAGCCAAGGGCGCTGAGGTTGGGGGATGGGTGGCCGTTACGGAACGTGGTGGTGTTCGTGTCGGCTGTGGCAGAGCTGGGACTGATGATGGAAATCGATGGCTGAGACACCGGATAGCCACCATTTGAGCTGAGGATGCCCACGAACCCACCCCGGTGTGCCCACACACCCACCCCGGATTTCCTGAATCCGGGCTCGGATTTGCCAAATCCGGGCTGGGGGTGCCGCTCAACGAGTCTGATCTCGGCGATGGCTGAAGGGTGAACCGCTGAGATTGATGGCATGTGAGACGCTGATGCTCAGGCCTCTGAATGAGCGTCCTATCAGCGGCTAAGCCCCGTTCGCCTTCATCGTTGACCGTTCATCAGCCACGCCAGCGCTTCCGGCAGTTCCTCGCCCCAGCAGGCGGGATCATGGCCGCCGTCGTATTCGTGAAGGTGGATGGCGTGACCGGCAGTGGTGAGCGCGGTGGAGAGTCGGCGCACGGAGTCGAGCTGGTTGGTGATTTGCACCAGCGGCGTGGGCGGATGGGAGACGTTGGTTTGGAGTTCCTGCGTCCCCACGCTCAGCCAGCAGCGGTTCGGCGTCGTTGGCATTGCGGGCAGGGATTGCGCCAGCCATTCCTCCTGCCACCACGCGGAGGGCGACTGCGCCAGCACACCGGCAAAGACGCCGGGATGCCGCAGCGCGGTGAATACGGCCTGCAAGGCGCTCAAGCTCAGCCCGCAGAGAAACACCCGCTCAAACCGCCCCGCCTCCCGCTCGATCCACGGCGGCATCTCCCGCGCCAGGAAGTCCGCGAAGGCCGCGTTGCAGGTGTAATCCGCATGCCGCCCTGCCGAGCTCGCATTCGGCAGATAGACGCATGTCACCGGCGGCAACGCACCCGCCGCCTCCGCCTCGCGCAGGATGGCTGGAGCCTTCACCCGTTCCGCGTACAGCTCGCCATCGAGAAACAGCAGGCAGTCCTTCGCATTGCCGGTGGTGGAGCGGTGAATCCATGCCTTGCGCGGTGCGGGGAGGTGGGCGCTGGGGATGGAGTGTTCGGTCATCGTTCCTCCCATGAGCGGCACAAGTTCAAGAACTCGTCGATGAAGTCCACCTGTTCTGGCGTGATGAGATCAAAATGCTTTCGCTCAACGCATGCCCAATACACCGCGTCCCATCCTGAGAGGGGAAACTCGGCCAGGTAGTGACGCAAGAATGCTGGCAGGTAGAAGCGCCAGCCTTCCGCGTCCGAGAAAGTGAAGTATTCCTGAAACTGCCGCGTGCTTTCGGCGCTCACATCCGTCCAGTGCTGTTCAGGATCGAGCGCGGCGAGTTCTTGGATTCGCTCTTCCGACAAGTTCCATTCACCATCATAGCCACGGGCGACGTGCAGTGTGATTTTCGGGCGCGGAGGATCGCCAAACACGGATGGAAGGCGTTCAGCCAGTTTCACGGCCTCGGCGTGAGCGGCCAGCCACAAGTCGTAAAGCTCGGCAATCGCTTCCTTCCGCGTGCCTCGCTGCCGAAGTTCTTCGCGGCTGGGGAAGGGGTGCTGAGTGCTGGGGATGGAGTGCTCGGTCATCGAGGTGAGCGATCGGTTACGAACTGAAATGAAACGGGCGGGAGTTCGGGCGCGTCGTGATTACCTGACACGGCAAAGGTGGATGCGGTGGTTTCGTAGTGGGCTTGATCCAAAGAGCGTGAGAAGTCATTTTTCGATTCGTGCGACGTGTGTGCCGCCCAGAGGGAAGATGTGATAGCCACAGTGCTCGGTGAAAACCCCAACCTCGTTCAATTCCGGCGCTTCGATCAAAATGGCATATTGGAAGGAGGCTGTGGAGCCATCATCAAATGTGATGCTGATGCTATGGGAGCATGGGAAATCCCCAGCACTGAAATGAACACGAGAATCGTTGGCGAATTGCCTGATCCATTCAATGACCTTTGCCTTCCAGCGTGGTGGTAGATCGTCGTGCTTCATCCGGGCGAGTGGTTGCGCAAACTATTGGGAGACCATGGCACCTGTCGAGCGCAGGATTGATTTTAGGGGTGGTTTTACCCAAATGCGCTCAATCCATTGCTTGACGGCCATTGCATGAAGGCGCTTCATCCAGAATGAAAAACGAGCCAATCATCCCTTGGTATTTTTGGGTAATCGCTGGAGCAATGGTGATCCTGTGGAGTGCTACTATTCCTGTGGTGAAATGGATGGGGTTTGGATCACCAGATGGGGCTGGAACATTTGGGGACACGTTCGGGGCTTTGAACACCTTGTTCTCGGGCTTGGCCTTTCTCGGCGTTTTGGCGGGCATTTTCATTCAAGGGCGTGAGTTTCGGAGTCAGTTGGAGGAAATGCGGACAACTGCGACGGAAATGGAAAAGCAGAGTAAAATCCACGACGCCCAACTGGAAACTTGGAGGCTACAGAATGACCTATTCCGCAGACAGCTCTGCGAGGCACAAATTCAAGAGAGAATGTCTGCGGAGCCTTTTTTCAAGGTGTCCATAATGTGCTATGCAAACACGGAAAAAATATCAATTAGCCTTGCCATGATCAATTACGCTGAGGCTGTCTTTGGTATGACTTTAAGCGCTTCGATTGCGGGGGAAGATTTTGTCAGGGCTGTGGTTAAACCAGATATTGAATACCAAATTCTCAACGAGGATTTTGCCACAGACGACTCTCGAGCGAAGAATGTCGATCTCGTGTTTAGGTACACAACGCGTTTGGGTCATACTCGAACGAAGCATTTTAATGTCGAATTAGTAAGCAGGCCGCATGAGCCGATTGTGGTCCAGACAGATATGGCACTTACTGCAAGGGAAGTTCGAACAGAGGTCGAAGAGGCACACAAGATGTTGTGATGCGGCGGGAAGTAGGCGCGCTCTTCACATTCCATACCTCTACCAAGTCCTTCGGCAAATCGGTGATGAAGCGTGAGGGGCGGATCCTGAGATCGAGGTCGCTCAATGGGTGGCCGAAGGCAGACGGTCGTTTGGATCAGGCTCCTCCTGTGGTGCTTGGGAGAGGATGTCGAGCATCTGCTGGGCGCTGCCTCGGGCTGCGCGGCGGCATCGGCCACGGCGCGCGGCGCTGGGAAAGCACGGAGGAGACGAACGAATCGACCTCCACGCCATCTTCACGCACGAGAACTTCGACGCGCTAGCGGATGGAGTCGGGAATGGAAATGCTTAGGGTGCTCATGGCGGTGGAAGAATCGTTGGTTATGAGCGGGATGCTATTAAAGCTGCCGGAGTCTGCCTTCGATGACTTTGGGCGACTGGCGCAAGTCCATCACTGCGCCAACGAGAATCCGTGTGCCGGTGACAGAGTAGAATATGCCGAAATGGGTCCGCGTGACGACCAGTCGGCGAATCCGGCCTTTGTAATGCATGGGACCGGCCTCGGGGAAGAGGCGGAGGATGCCGAGGGCGTTATCGACGCGCAGATAGGCGCGTTCGTCTTGAGTCGTGTAGATGCTCAACAGGTCGCTTTGCGCTCCCTGAAGCAGGACGATCTCATGACTGCTCACGGCAGGCGGAACTTGCGTTTGAACTCCTCCAGCGTCATCGCCGTGCTGGGATCGCGCTCGTAGTCGGCGAAGCGTTGTTCGACCACATCGAGGATGGCCTGGTTCGTCGGCAGTTCCTGCTGACGCTCGGTGACCTCGTCCCACAGCTCGACGGCGAGGGTCCATTTGTCTTCGATGCTCATGCCCGTGAGGGCGGGGAGTGTCTCGGCGATCAT
>JBIKYB010000366.1:0-4826 GCA_044355475.1 Prosthecobacter sp. | reverse complement strand
GAAGCGTTTTGACCCTTACGTCCGCCTGGGAGCCACCTACAACCAGCGTCCGCGTTACGTCGTCTTCGCCGGCCTCGTGTTCCAGCCGATGGACCGCAATCTGATGGACGCGCACCAGATCCGCGATCGCACTGTCAGCTATGTCTTCGATAATTTCCTCACCGACAAACTCTACGTCGAGCGCCCGGAGCCGGTGGTGCTGACGAACGTGCTGCCGGATGAAGTGAACACCTGGCTCACGCCTTACGCCCACAGCATCGTGGACGAGATCAATGGCGTGAAGATCAAGTCTCTGAAGGATGTGCAGACTGCGCTGGCGAAGAAAGATCAGGCGTTCATCGAAATCCGCCTGCTGGAAAAAAGCCGACCACTGGTGCTGAAGCGTGAGCTCGCCGAGGCCGCGCATCCGCGCATCATGCAGACCTACAACATCCAGGGAGACTCCTTTGTCGGTGAGGAGTGAATCCGACGACCTGTCCTGAAACCTTTCGCCAAGACGACCTCATGAAGCTATTCACGTCCTTCCTCCTTCTCGCCACCAGCGCCACCTGTCTGCACGCCCAAGCTCCCGGTCCTGCCGCTCCGAAAAAGAAACGCGTTCTCACTGCTCCTGCCGCTGCGGCGCAGCCTACGGTGCAAAACAGCTCGTTGGTGAAGGTGAACGCCACCTCGCAGTCGTACAATCTGCATCTGCCCTGGCAGAAGGAATCCCCCAGCGGTCGCCGTGGCCTTGGCGTGGTTTTGGCAGGCAATCGTGTGCTCGTCACCGCCCAGATGGCGGCGGACGCGACTTACCTGGAGCTGGAACTGCCGGAGAGCGGCCAGAAAATCCCCGCGAAGGTCGTTGCGGTCGATTACGAGGCCAATCTCGCGTTGCTGGAGTCTCCGCCTTCGGACAAACAGAAAGCGTTCTTTGCTGGCTTGAAGCCCATGAGCATCGACTCCAGCGCCCGCATTGGCGACGCGGTCACCATTCTTCAAACCGGCCGAGTGGGCGAGTTGATCGAAAGCCCGCTGAACATCAGCAAGGTGATGTCACGCCGCTACATCGTCGAAGGCTCCGGTTTCCTCGTCTATGAAGCCACCGGCATCATCCGTAGCGAGGCAAACAGCTTCACGCTCCCCGTGGTGAAAGGAAACAAGCTCGCCGGGCTGTTGCTGAGCTACGATTCGAAAAACCAGGTCACCACCATTCTTCCCGCGCCCATCATTGAGCACTTCCTCAAAGACGTGGCCGATGGCAGCTACGAAGGCTTTCCAGGCCTCGGCATGGAGTTGCAGGCCACGCAGGACGAGCAATTCCGAGAGTTTTTGGGTCTCAAGCCCAACGAACCCGGCGTGCTGATCAGCGCGGTGGTCAAAGGTGCCTCCGCAGAGCAGGCTGGCATGAAAAAGGGAGACATCTTGGTCTCCATCAACGGTTTCACCATCGACTCTCGCGGCGACTACAAAGACCCGCAGTACGGTGCCCTTAGCGCCGGCCATCTCGTGCGCGGACGCGCTTATGTGGGCGACAAAGTTGAGATCAAAGTCATCCGCGAAGGCAAGGAAGTGACGCTGAACGGAACGCTCGCTCGCAAAAAGCCCGAGGACCACCTCGTGCTGCCGTATCTCTTTGATCAAGGGCCGCGCTACGTGCTCATGGGCGGTTTGCTCTTCCAGGAGCTGTCACGGCCTTATTTGGATGCCTTTGGCGAGGAACAGCGCAGCGGGGCCATCCTGCGTTTGGCACGCATCGCCACCGACCCTGAAAAATACGAGGAGGAAGGCCGCAAGAAGCTCGTCTTCCTGAGTCTCGTGCTTCCGACGCCCGGTGCCCAGGGTTACGACAAGCTCGGCGGTCAGGTGGTGAACAAGGTCAACGGCAAGGTCATCAACGACCTCAACGACCTCGCCGAGGCCTTCAAAAGCGCCAAGGAGACCTGGCACGTCATCGAGCTCGACGACTTCCCTCACATCCTCCACCTCGACACCTTCAATGCTGAGCGGGACAATATGCGCTTGCTTGGCGGTGCCTACCGCATCGGCAGCCTGAAGCGGCTGGAATAGCGAAAGCTGCGGATCACTTCACCGCGCCGATCAAATTTTGCAGCCGGCTCACCTGCGCCTTCAGCAGCGTGATTTCCGCCTCCATCCTGGCCCGCCAGTCAGCATCTGAAGAATTTTCATTCGCACTGGAAACCTCCACCGGGCTTGAAACCATCGTCGCAGCAGGCGTGCCTGCCACCTCGCCGCAGAACAGGTGCATGAACTGCGCCACACGCTGTCCTGGGCCTGCGGGCAGGCATTGCACGAGGGGTCCTTCCTTGTAGCCGATCAATTCCGCCAGTGTGTTCTCCACGCTCGGCATGTCTTCGAAGGTGTAGAGGCGCTCCGTGCGCTGCCGCAGCTCTCCGGCGGTCTGCGCTCCCCGCAGAAGCAGCATGCAAAGCAGTGCCATGTGCGGACGCTCCAGGCCCGGCAGGCGGCCTTTGAGATTGTGGCGGTATTTCACCGCGCGACCGCCCACGATGTTCACTTCAAACACATAGCCGTGGGATTTCATCGATTCCAAAGCTCGCAGCACCGTGCGCTCGTCGTAGCGCACGATGGGTTCGCGGTTGGTCGTCTGATTGCAGGCCGTGACCAGCGCGTTCAGCGTCATCGGATAGTAATCCGGCAGCGTGATTTCCTTCTCCACCAAGCATCCTAGCACCCGCGCCTCCTCTGGGCTGAGGGTGAACAACAGGGCGGGTGTGACGGATTCAGCGGTCATGCGTGCGGCGATCATGCCGTGCTTCAACCACCGCGCAACTTTCTCTGAATAGACGCTCACGTCGGCCGTCGAATCGCGCACCTATGAAACGGAAACTCCTCACCGCTGTCGGTGCGCTCCTTCTCGCCACCGGTCTATCCTCCTGCTACGTCTATGACGATCCACTGACCTGGGGCGCACCCCGCCACGCGCCTGTGTGCAGCCCTGGCTTTTATCCGCGACCCGTGGTTTACCCTGTGCACAGCTACGGACACAGCGGCTTCCGCTCGTATTCGCCACGCTTAAGCTCCCACTGCGCCCCCCCGCCGCCATCTTGCGGCCCGCGTGGTTTTGGCGGGCGCGGTTGGCGTTGAGATGGATCAAGGCTGCTTCTTCACGGGAGCAGCCTTCTTCTTGATGAATGTCTTCAACGTGACGCTTGATCCACCGGAATCATCCGCCACTCGCCTTCCGGCAGATCACCGAGCACATGCGGGCCAAAGCGCTCGCGGTGCAGCTTCTCCACATGCCAGCCCTGGCTGGCAAACATGCGGCGCACCTGATGATAGCGCCCCTCGGTGATCGTGAGACGGGCAGTCTTTGGTGAAACAATCTCCAACTTGGCCGGGAGGCATGGCTTTTCCTCGCCACGCAGCATGAGATCGCCCTTGGCGAAGATTTCCACGAGCTGCGGATCGAGTTCGCGGTCGAGTTCAGCCACATAAACCTTCTCCACCTCCGCTTTCGGAGAGGTGAAGCGATGCACGAGGCCGCCGATGTCCGTCATGAGCAGCAGGCCGCTTGTATCCTTGTCCAGGCGGCCCACGCTCGTCACCACCGGATTGCGGTCCGGCCAGTGGGAGGGCAGCAGCTCATAAATATTTGGGCCCTCATCCGTGCTGTGTGTGCAGGCATAACCCACCGGTTTGTGCAGCATCGCCAGCAAGCCTTCGGGGGCTTCAAGCGGCAGGTCATCGACGGTGATGAGCGCTGAATCGACGCGTTGATCCGACCGCTTCAAAATCACGCCATCCAGCTTCACGCGGCCTTCTTTCACGAAGGCCATGGCCTCGCGCCGTGAGCAGTAGCCGAGGGAGGAGAGCAGTTGGTCGAGGCGGCGCATGGCATGCAGTGCCATCAGGGCGGCAAAGCGCAAGCCCGTCCGCGTGTCTGAAACCCTGCTGCGTCAACGATCCGCCGCTAAGGCAGGTGGGCATTCGTCACACCCGTCGCTTGGAGCACTGCTGCGGCTACTTCAGCGGGCGTGACTTTCGTCATGCAGTCGTAATGGCCCAGAGGACACTCGCGCTCGAAACACGGGCTGCATGGAACTTTGTGTTGAATCACGGTGTGGCGATCTCCAAGTGGGCCGGTTTCGATGGGGCATGTCGAGCCAAAGATGCTCACGGTCGGAATACCGAGTGCGGCGGCGAGATGCATGGTGCCGGTGTCGTTGGTGAGCAAAAGCTGGCATTGGCGCAGCTTCGCGATGAGCTCGGTGAGGCGCGTTTTGCCGACGAGGTTCTCATGCGGCGCTTGGAGCATGGCGGAGAGGTTTTCGCCCATGTCCTTCTCTCCTGGAGCACCAAACAACTGCCAGCGGAACTGCGCATGCTTGGCTGAGATTTGGTTCACCACCTCAGCAAAGCGCTCCAGCGGCCAGCGTTTCGCCGGACCATACTCCGCTCCAGCACAGACACCGACACGGATCATGCCATCGGTCGAAACCGGCGCTGATCCGGCGTCCCACAGGCCGTCCTGCGTGATGTCGGCCCCGATGCCCTGCGCGAGGTGCAGGTAACGATGCGCGTGGTGCTGCTTGGCACCTGTCGTGGCCGGTTCAGCGATGACTTGGTTGAGCAATTTCACACGGAACGAGCCTTTGAAGCCCACGCGGCGCGGAATGCCTGCCAGCCAAATTTCCAGCGTGCTCCGGGTGGAGTTCGTGCAAAGCACGGCGGCATCAAAAGGCACGCCGGTGGCCTTGATGCGACGGGCGACGGCAAACCAGCCCTCTTTGGCCGGTTTGGCGATGTAGCGCGAGACTTCGGGCATCGACAGCCACAGCTCTTCAAGCTTGTCCGGGCCGAGC
>JBIKYB010000102.1:0-15851 GCA_044355475.1 Prosthecobacter sp. | reverse complement strand
GCCAGCCTGCTGCTGGGCCTGCTCAGCAGCGCCCTAAGCCGAAAGCATGAGTTTCAGGCGGATGCCTTTGCCACAGCAGCCTGCGGGGCCGAACCGCTGATGGCGGGGCTGAAAAAACTCTCGGTCGATCATCTGACGCACCCGAATCCGCACACGTTGACCGTGCTGCTGCACTACTCTCACCCGCCCATCGGCCAGCGGTTGGCGGCGTTGGAGGGGTGAATTCCCATCATCCCTGTAGTTTCTTCGCACGTTTGATAAATTTGCCATCCCAGGGGCGTAGCCTCTCCCAACACCCCCAAACACACCCATGAAAAGCCCTCTGCGAGCTTCTCTCTTCACACTCGCCTTCACCTCCTACAGCGCTTTGGCTCTGGCCAATCCTGCGTCTGCAACTCCTGCTGCACCAGCGGCGGCTCCCGTTGTGGCGGCGGCACCTGCACCGGCTCCAGCTCCTGGGGTGGATTTCATCCCGGATGTTCAGCCGATATTCGAGAACAAGTGCCTCGAATGCCACAATCCGAACAAGATCAAAGGCAAGCTGCTGATGGACACGGCTGCGGCTCTCCTTAAAGGCGGCGACACAGGCCCAGGACTCGTCGCTGGCAAGCCCGACGAGAGCGAGATCATCAAACGCATCGTTCTCCCCAAAGACCACGATGACATCATGCCTCCCAAAGGCGGACCGTTGGCCGCGAATGAGGTCGATGTGCTGAAGCGCTGGGTTGCAGAAGGTGCCAAGTGGCCCGAGGGACTGGTGCTCAATTACAAGACACCCGAGCAACGCAAGGCCCTGGCCGAGCTGCAAAAGAAACTGCCGACGCTCAAGCGCATCGAAATCCTGCCCGGCAGCTACTCGTTGGAAACCAAGCGCGACTCCCATCGTGTCGTGGTCCTCGCCACCTTCCAAGACGCCACCACCAAGGACGTGACCGCAGTCAGCGATCTCAAGATCGCCGACAGCAAGATCGCGGTGCTTGACGGTCTCACTTTGAAGCCCGTGGCAGACGCTGGCAGCACCGAACTCATCGCCTCCATCGGCGGACAGACCACCAAAGCCGCCGTCACCGTCAAAGACGGCACCAAGGATCGTGCGGTCTCCTTCCGCCTCGACTGCATGCCGGTCTTCATGCGCGGTGGTTGCAACCAGGGCGGCTGCCACGGTGCCGCGCGTGGCAAGGACGGCTTCCGCACCTCCCTCTTCGGCATGGATCCCGCTGGTGACTTCATCCGCATCACCCGAGAGATGCCAGGCCGCCGCATCAACCTCGCCATCCCAGAGGAAAGCACCCTCATCGAAAAAGCTGTCGGGGCCGTGCCTCACTCCGGCAATCAGTGCTTTGAACCTGACTCCGTTTACAACAAAACGCTCCTGGAGTGGATCGCCAGCGGTGCCCAGGATGACAAGCCGGAGATCGCCAAATGCACAGGCATTGAGGTTTATCCGAGTCAGATCGTGATGGAAGGCAAAGACGCGACCCAGCAGATCACCGTGCGCGCCACTTACTCCGACGGCACAGATCGTGATGTGACGAACCTCGCGTTGTTCATGTCGAACAATGACCCAACCGCCAGCATCAACAAGGACGGTCTCGTGACCTCTGGTGACCGTGGCGCGGCCTTCATGCTGGCCCGGTTCGATGTTTATTCCGTCACCAGTCAGGTGCTCGTTATTCCAGGCCAGCTTCAGTATGAGCGCCCAAAACTCGCCGAAACCAACTACATCGACACCCTCGTCAACGATAACCTCCACAAGCTGCGCATCTTGCCCTCCGGCATCTGCACCGATGAAGAGTTCGTCCGCCGCGCCTACATCGACATCGCTGGCGTCTATCCGCAAGCCACTGACATGCGGGCCTTCCTGGCCGATGCGAACCCGAACAAACGCTCGGCTTTGATCGACACGCTCCTGGAGCGCAAGGAATTCACCGAACTCTGGGTCATGAAATGGGCCGAGCTGCTGCAAATCCGCTCCGCCATCAACAACAACCAGCCGCCCTTCTACAAGAACGCGTTGCTGTATTACAACTGGCTCTCCGAACGGATTGGCAAGAACGTCCCCATCAATGAAATCGTGGTGGAACTGCTCGCCTCCACCGGAGGCACCGTCAGCAGCCCGGCGGTGAATTTCTACCAGACGGAGATCGACCAGCTCAAGCTCACCGAGAACGTGGCTCAGGTCTTCATGGGCATGCGCATCCAGTGCGCCCAGTGTCACAATCACCCCTTCGATCGCTGGACGATGGATGACTACTACGGCTTCAAGGCCTTCTTCAGCCAGATCGGTCGCAAGCAGACCGACGACCCAGCCGAGGTCATCGTCTATAACAGCAAGGGCGGCGAATCCCGCCATTTCCTGACCAACGCCGTGATGAAGCCGAAATTCCTCGGTGGTGACACCCCGGAACTCAAGCCTACCGACGACCGCCGCAAGGTGCTCGCCGACTGGATGGCCTCCCCACGCAACCCTTACTTCGCGCGTAACATCGCCAACATCACCTGGGCGCACTTCAATGGTGTGGGCATCGTGGAGCCAGTGGATGACGTCCGCGTGTCCAATCCGCCCTCCAACCCCGAGTTGATCGCCAAACTTGCCGAAAAGCTCACGGAGTACAACTACGACATGCGCAAGTTCGTGCGTGACATCTGCAACTCGCAGACCTACCAGCGCAGCACGAAGGTCAATGAGACCAACGCTGGGGACAAACGCAACTTCTCCCACGCCCAGGTCCGCCGCGTCCGTGCTGAAGTGCTCCTCGACGCCATCTCTCAGATCACCGACACGCCAAACAAGTTCCAGGGCCTACCACTCGGCGCACGCGCCGTGCAAATCGCTGACGGAGCGGTGAGCAATTACTTCCTCACCACCTTCGGTCGTGCCAAGCGCGAGTCTGTGTGCTCCTGCGAGGTGAAAATGGAACCCACACTATCCCAGGCGCTGCATCTCATGAATGGAGACGCCGTCAACGACCGCATCAAGCAGGGACGTGTCGTTGCTAAGATGATCCAGGAGAAGAAAAGCGACCGCGAGATCGTGGAAGACCTCTTCCTGCGAGTCTTTGGCCGTATGCCGAAGGACAAGGAATGGGCCTCGGTGCAGCAAGCCATTGCCAGCGACACCGGCGCACGTCAGTCCGTGCATGAAGACTTGTTCTGGGCGTTGCTGAACTCCAAGGAGTTCTACTTCAACCATTGATCCCCTGATTCTTCAAACGGGCGCGTTGAGACCACTCGACGCGCCCGTTTTTTTTCGCGCCAGCAGTTTTTTTCAGGTCCGGGCTTTCTGTTGGGTGATCCACTCGCGGGAAACCTTGGGGCTGAAGTCAAATCCCGGCAGTCTGCGGTCCACCACGGCATACAAAGAGCTGGCCAGCGCGATCACCACCGCCGTGTCCCCTTGTTCCTGGAAGTAGGCGACCGAATGATTGTATCCGGCGATCTTTTCCTTCATCACCCGCAGCGCCTCATCCCTTTGCAGGATCGCCTTAGCACGAAGTTCCGCCGCCTCTTGGCGAAACATCGCTGCAAGGTGTGGATTTGGCCCTGAAAGCGGGCTGCCCACGAGTTCGGTGTGTTTGGCGTGTTTTTCCTTCGCCAACGCCCTCCTCTCAGCCTCGGCCAGCGCTGTCTCAGCCACGCTCAAGGCATGCTCCTTCTGAAACAGGTCTTTGAAAATGAAGATGAGGGCGTCCACCGCGCGTTTGGACGTTCCCTCCTGCGTTTTCGCCAAGGCCGTGAGCCGTCTCACGCTCTCCACCGCTTCCGCCAGTCTGGGCTGCTGAGCCAGATAAAGCGGTCGCAGGCACAGCACCACGGCTGGAGAGGCCAAGGGACTGGCGGCGGCGGCTGGCTGAGCCGGCACCGCAGAACGTGCGGCAGTGCAAAGCATGCACCAAAGCAGGAATGATCGTTTCATCCTAGAGCAAAGCTCATTGGAAGCGGTTCGTTACCGCCACAATCCGGGCTACTCGTGCCGCAACGCTTCCACCGGATTCATCTGGGCCGCGCGACGCGCTGGATAGATGCCAAAGGCGATGCCGGTGATGACGGAGATGGAGAAAGCCATGATGGGCGACCACATTTTGATGATCGTGGTTACTCCGGCGAATTTTTCGATGGCCATCGGAATGCCTAGGCCGAGCGCGACGCCCAGCACACCACCGACTCCTGCCAGCAGCACGGTCTCGATGAGGAACTGCACCACAATATCGGCCTGGCGAGCGCCAAGGGCACGGCGGATGCCAATCTCCCGCGTACGTTCGGTCACGCTGGCAAGCATGATGTTCATGATGCCAATCCCGCCCACCAGCAGCGAGATGGCGGCAATGCTACCGAGCACGATGCTGAAAATGCGCTTCGTACGCTCCGCCTGCTTCAGCAGCTCCACGGGCACGATGATGCGCCAGTCTTCCTTCTTGTGATTGCTGCTCATGAGGTGGCGGATGGCCCCCGCGCGGCTCTCCACCTGCTTCACATCCTCGACACGGAGCACGGCTTCATGAAACTCCACCTTCTCCGCCTCGAAACTACCGGTGCGGTAGCGGAAAAACGTCTCGCCATAGTGATCCATCAAGGTGGTGAACGGGATCATGATTTGCGCCGGGGCGCTCGCCGCCGCACTGCTGGAGTCGGCACCCACGCTCTGCCCTTCATCCTGAATGATGCCAACAATCTTGTAGTAATACCCTTTCACGCGCACCGACTTACCGGTGGGCGTGGAGAGCGGGAACAACCGCGAGGCTACGGTCTCATTGATCACACAAACCGGCACGCGCCCGTCCAGTTCCAGGTCGCTGAAGAAACGGCCCTGCACCATTGGGCGGTTACGCATCTGCGGGTACACCGGCAGCACGCCCATCACTTGGCCATCGACACTGCGGTCAAAGCTCCAGATGTTTTCTGAAATGAAGCGGCTGGGGACCACAATGCTGATGCCCGGCACCGTCTGGCGGATCTGCTGGATGTCACGGGTGGTGAGTCCGTACTCGCTGATCATGCTGCGAGACTCGCCACTGGAACCCTGCCCGTCCGGAGGTTTGACGCTTTGCAGGATGATGTTCTGGCTGCCCAGCTTGCGGATCTGCTCCTGCGCCTCATGACTGGCCCCTTCCCCGATGGCCAGCATCGCAACGACCGAGGCCACGCCGAATACCACGCCCAGAGCAGTCAAAAACGAGCGCAGCTTGTGCAGCCAGATGGTTTTAATGCCAAGCGACAACGTGCGCCACAAATGCTGTGGCGACGCCACGAGTCGGAGGACAGGATGCCGGGCTAAAATGGACATTGAATGGGGGGATAACCAATACGGCCATCCCCTCCTAAAATTGCCGCAATCTCACCGAATGAGGTCATTCCCCAGCCTGCGCACCGAGCACCATCTCGCTGACGGGAGCAGTCTGGGGTGCTAGCTTCTTCACCTCCACGGCAAAGGGCGGTGATTCCGTGCCGATTTTACCGCCTTGATCAAGGAAACGGTGCATCTCAGCAATCGCCATGTCGAGCCGCGGATCACCAGCTTTCATGTAGGCGCTCACGCGCAAAACCAAAGCACGAGCGGTCCATGGTAGCGGCTGTCCCAGGCTGCGAACAGCGTCGAGTTGCTGCGGCGTCTGCAAATACAGCGCCATGTCGCAGCGCGTGCCCATGCGCACACTGTGAACAATCTCGACAGGGTATTCCCGGCCCAGCTTGTCAAAAATGACCAAGAAGCGCGGATCGGTCGCCGCTTTCTGGGTTTTCGCCAATTCTGCCAGCAAGGCGAGAGCCTCATTCACCAGGGTGGTTCGGCACCAGGGAGCCAACATGAGACCGTCCAGCCCCTCCTCGATGTGCTTCATCACTTCCCCAGGCTGCTTGCTCACATGACATGCAATGGCCCGCAGAAACGGCACGTCTCCCGGAGACACCGCAGCCACGGCGTCGATGGCGGCAAACGCGTCCTCCGCCCCCATGCGAGCCTTCGCATGCGCCTGCATGACACGATCTGCCAATACGGGTTGAGCAACAGGCGGTGCGGAGAGGAAATCAGCGTACCGCTGCCGCCAGAACAGTTTCAGAGTTTCGACACGCGCGCGCAGGCTCTCAGGTGCCCCCACTGGCAGCACCTCAGCGCTGGAGGAGTCCCACAAACGCCCCGGCAAATGCAGGCGCTCGGCGAGATAGAGATCTGTGTCGATAGCCGCATCCACCTTCGGCAGGTGATACCCGGCGCGTGTCGCGGCGCGGGCCAAGTCGTAGGAGCAGTTGATTCCTTTCGCCACGCTGCGGGCAAAACTGAACTCCAGGCGGTTCATGTCGTCGGTGTTGACCGTCTTGGTCGCGGCAGCCAGCGCTGAGCAGTAGTCGCTGTTAGCAAGGCAGCCGGTGAGGAAACCTTCCGCCGTGTCCGTTTTCCAGAAGCGGCGCAGAGCCTCGGCCATCGGCTCGATTTGAACCCGTTGGCGGATGGATTCGAGCGACCAAGGCGTGTCCTCGTTGGAGCAGATGAGCAGCAGATCGACGCTCTGCGTGGCCCAGACCTCCACCTTCGGGAACACCTGTTTCAAGGTGGTGATGACGGTGTTGATCGTGCTCGGCTCCACCTCGTAGCCTTGCAGCCAATGGCAGAAAATGCCGTTCTTGTTCATGCGCTGGCTCGCATTGGTGTAAAACTCACGCGTGTAGAGGTTCGCTACACCAGCACGGCAGGGATTCGACGGCTCGGAGATGATGAGATCGTAATTCTCGCCCTTGGTGAGCAGGAACTCACGCGCGTCGCCAGTGATGTTGTTCACTCGGGGGTGCTTCATCGCATTTCGGCTTACCGGATTGAAGAACTCGGACACCTTGCGGATTTCCGCCTCCAGTTCGAGTACATCCACGCGCTGCATGCCGGGCACATCGGCCAGCCAGCCAGCGGTGGTGCCGGTGCCCAGACCGACGACACAGGCATTCTGCGGCCTCGGATGCAGCACCGCGCCTGCGATGCCCAGCATCACCTGCGTACCCGCATCCCCCACTGCGGAGCCGTCGCTCTTGCCATTGGTCAAAAACGCATACTGCGAACCACCGACGACCGCGACACTTGTCTCACGGCCATCATAGGCCTGTACCAGCGTGCGCTGCGCGTCCCGTTTCCAAGTTTCAAGTCCGAGTGAGGTGCGGAAGTCATCCTTCACACGACCGTAGCCGATGGGTGTGTGCATCCACGCAGCCGTAGGACCTTGGGAGCCGAAAGAGCAGAAGCCGCACACAAGCAGAGCGGAAACGGCCAAGCGTCCATTCCATGATAATGGCGGACTCGTTTCGTGCTGACGACGCATTTGCAGCCAAAGCGACGCGCAGGACATCGTGGCAATAAGCGCCGCCGCTAGCAGCCAGCAGCCCTTCAACCCGAACAAAGGCACCAAGACGAATCCCCCCAGCAACGAGCCCGAGATGGAGCCAAACGTGTTCCAGAGGTAAGCGCGGCCAAGCTGCTGCCCCACGCCTGCGTTGCCCCGTCCGAGCAGGGAGACCAACAGCGGAAACTGGATGCCACTCAGCAGCGATGGCAGAAACGCCAGCGCACCCATCACCACCGCCCATCCAAGGGCCATCTCCGTGAGTCCCACGCCTCGCAGGTTGGCATTCAAGATCAACGCGAGATGCGCGATGCGGTCTCCCAGCGCATACGGCACCAGCACCGCCAGCGCCTGCAGAGCCGAGACAATCATGAACCCACCGAGGCTGGGTTCCGCTTTTTTCAAAATCAGCGAGTACAACAGCCCCCCAATGCCCATTCCGGCCAAAACCACGCACAGCACAAGACCAAAGCCATACACCGAACCACCCAGCAGTGGCGTCGCGACGCGAAACCAGACCAGTTCTGCCACGAAAAACGTGAAGCCGCTCATGAATGCCGCCGCTAGCACAAACGAGGCTGGAGCCTTAGCGTCCACCTGTTCTTCGGCAGCAGATTCACTCTCCACCGACGGCTGACGCGGCTCTTTCTCCTGGAACATGGAGATCGCACCCGCCGCCAAGGCGATGCCCAGGTTCGCCAGCACGGCGATGGTCAACGCGCCTTTGTTACCAAGAGTCGGCAGCAGCCAAAAAGTGCTCAGCATCGCCCCCGTGACTGCTCCGGCAATGTTGATGCCGTAAAAGAACGCCGTGATGGAACGACGCGGATCATCATCACGCTGCGCAAACTTCATCGCCGCTGGCAACGTGCCGCCCATCAAAAAGCAGGGCAAACCGAGCACTAGGGCAGTCATGAGCAGTTGCAGGCAAGTCGCGGCACCGAGTCCCATGCCTGCCGTTCCGCCCGTTTTGAGGTAAATCGCACGAGCCACAGCCAGCAGCGCCGGAGAAGCCACTGCCGCGATGGCAATACCCACCTCCAGCCTAGCGTAAAACCGAAACGGACGCCCCACGCGCTCGACCCAAGCGCCAAACAGCTTTCCGCCGAATCCCAACCCGCCCATGAACACCGCCATCACCGCCGCTGCCGCCGGGGCCGCTCCGCCAAACACCAGCCGGAACTCCCGCAGCCAAACCGTCTGGTAAATGAGTGCGCAAAAGCCCGAGAGAAACAGGATCAAAGCCAGGGTGAATTGCGTGAGTTCAACGCGCGATTTGGGGGCTGAGGATGAGGTCATAGTGTTTGGGAAGCCAGATAATTAACAATAATTATATATAATTACCATAATTTTACAAATCAAAATGTGGAGTCTCAGCACCGTTTTGGAGTCCCTCCTTTAGGCGGTCCGAGAGGCTGCCAGAACCGCCTGCTGCGAAGCCGCGAAGAGAACGCGGGACTACATTGCCAAAACCCATATCATCTATGCCTGGAAAAACTCGATTTCAGTGTAGAGAGCTTCCACACATCCATCATCTCGCCTTGAAACGACTCGTCTCTCCTTCATCCCCTCTATTCTTTGCCTCATGAAATCGATCTCCTTTCGCCAACTAGTTAAGTTCAGCGCCTGTTTGCTGCTGCTGACAGTTTCCAGCGGGTGCTCCCGCGAAACTTGGCGCAGGGCCATTACGGTGAAGGTTTTGCAGGTTTCCTACGACGATCTAGGCCCAGAAGCGATGGTTGTGTCGGCCCTTGGTCCTCAAGGCAGGGATTTGACCATCACCGTTCATCACGGAGCCACAGATAAGCAGGCTCAGCCACGTCTGCTGAATGTCCGCCAGGGCATGCTGCTCTTGCGAAAAAATGACCGTCGTCTCTCCCACACACCTGAGAATGACGCGCTGCGAGCACGCATGGCCCGCGCCTACGACCGCATGTTTCAATACTATCGAACACGGCGCGATGCCATGATGGCCACACCACCTTTCTTCGGACGCGGCTCCGTGGGACGCATGATCCTCATGCCCCCCATGCCTCCAACGATTTGAACTCAGTTCAGCGCCTCACGCGCCGATTGGAACAGATAGTGTCCCCAGCCGTGCTGGGGGTCGCCGCTCCAGTCTGGGTCGTAGTGCTGGCTCTTGAAGATGAAGCGCTCAGGATGCGGCATGAGGCCAAACACGCGACCTGTGTCGTCTTGCAGGCCAGCGATGGCGTTGCTAGAGCCGTTGACGTTGCTCGTGTAGAGCAGCGCCGCGTGACCGGATTTGACGTATTTCAACGCGTCATCTGCCTCAGTCACCAGACGACCTTCCGCATGCGCGATGGGCAGCTCGAAGGTGTCTGGCAGTTTGGTGAGGTAGGGGCTGATTTTAGCCGACGTTTTCTTCAAACCGACCCAGCGGCAGATGAAACGACCGCTGTCATTGTGAATGAGGCTGCCCTTCGGCAGCAAATCGAGCTGGGTGAGGATTTGGAAGCCGTTGCAGATGCCTAGAGCGTAGCCGCCCTTCTCCACGAAGGTCTTGAGGCGGTCTCCCAGTTTCGATTTGGTGATGAGCTGGGCGATGCGGCCGGACATCACATAGTCGCCATAGCTGAAGCCACCGGAAAAGACGATCATCTGCGCCTTGTCGAGCGCGGCAGGCTCAAGCAGCGCCACTGGCATGACCTCAGCGGTGAATCCCGCTGCCTCCAGGGCGCGGGCGGTTTCGGCGTCACAATTCGTTCCGGGAAATTTGAGGAGCAGGGCGTGTGGCATGGGCGGTGATTCGTTGCGCATCTAGGCCAAGCCGCCGCCGCATGCAACCGCTTTGCCCGGTTGCACACGCCGGGGCATGCACTAGCTTTGCAGCACCATGTTTGAAAACCTCTTTTCCCCCCTCAACACCTTCATCTACGGTTTTCTGCTCTGCGGTATCTTCCTGGTGCAGTCGCTCTGGGGCCACTGGAAGACCAAGCGCGAACTCAAGCGCTACAAAGGCATGCTCAGTGACAAACTCGATCTCGACTCGAAGCAAAGTCAGGACATCAACAAGGAACGCGCCAGCCTGAAGCAGGAAAACGAGAACCTGCGCATGCAGATCGCCCGCCTCAACGAGCGCCCGGACAACAAGATGCAGCGCGAGTTGGAAATCCTGGCCCGAGCCGAGAAACAGATGGTCATCAGCGCCCCCGGCTTTGCCCCTGCCTGGGAGATGGCCAAGTCCACCGCTCTCGGCCAGCTCGAAAGTGAGGAAAAGGGCCATTCCTTCCCGCAAAAAATCTTCCGCAAGCTGATCGGCTCCGGTTCCACCCAGACCAACGTCGCCCTGCCAGAATCCGCTGCTGCCGCTGCGAAGAACGGTGAGGCAACCGCAAACGCTGCCTGATCCTCCGCGCGACATGACCCGCACGGAGGCCTACCTTGCGCTGAACCTGCTGCCGCAGGTCGGACCCGTGCGTGTGCGAAAGCTGCTGCGGCACTTCGGGAGTCCTGAGCGCATCCTCGCCGCCAAATCGTCCGAAATTCTGCAAGTCGAGGGCTTTGGACTCACCCAGGCCGAGTCCATCGCCGGCTGGGAGGCTCAAATCGACCTCGGCGGTGAACTTCAAAAAATCCGCGACCGCGAACTCACGATCCTCACGCAGGAAGACGAGCTGTACCCGCCGCTGCTGCGTGAGATTCATGATCCCCCCGTGGTTCTCTACGTCTGGGGTAATCTCACGAAGCGTGACCACAACGCGCTCGGCGTCGTCGGCAGCCGCCACGCCACGCACTATGGTCTCAGCGCCACGAAGAAGCTCAGCTTTCAGATCGCGTATGCGGGTTACGCCGTCATCAGCGGTTTGGCGCGTGGCATTGACACGGCGGCGCATGAGGCGGCTCTTGCTGCTAAAGGCCGCACCATCGCCATTCTCGGCTCCGGCATTGGCAAACTGTATCCGCCGGAGAACATGGCGCTCGCCGAGCGCATCGCGCAAAACGGCGCGGTGATCAGCGAGTATCCCGTGGATCGGATCGCCGACAAACAGACCTTTCCGTACCGAAACCGAGTCGTCGCTGGCTGGAGCTGTGGATTGATCGTCGTCGAGGCACCGCTGCGCAGCGGCTCGCTCATCACGGCCCAGCAGGCCACCGAGCAGGGCCGCACGATTTATGCCGTGCCCGGTCCCATCGACAAGCCGACCTCCGCAGGTTGCAACCGCCTCATTCAACAAGGTGCCAAGCTCATCATGGATGGCGCGGATGTGCTGGATGATCTGATGACGCTCTTCCCCACCGCCCCCAGCGCCCCGAAGGTGGAGGAGCCACGCCCCGTCGCCACGCTCACCCTGGAGGAAGAAATCCTCTACAACGCCATCGGCACCGAGGAGGCTCACATCAACGACATCACCACCGCCAGCGGCCTCACCGTGGCCACGGTTTCCTCCACCCTGATGCGCCTCGAAATGAAACGCCTCATCCGTGCTTTGCCGGGAAGAAGGTATGTGCGGCTGGTGTGAGTCTCACGCCGCCACCGGCGGTTTCCAAGCCGCGATGGCATCTGGTGACTTGGGTTTCATGCCCAGCCGCTGCGTGGTGAACTCATCCGGCAGCAAGATCTCCGTGGCCGAGCCCAAGGTGAGAGCACCGAGGAAGTGCGTTTCCGTTCGCTCTGCCGACTCCGCCAGCCAAGCGAAGGCACGGTGGTAGAGGCTCATGAACGCATCGACATACGGCGCGACGGTTTCCGAGGCCTCGGAGGCCATTTTCAAGCCGATGGCCCGCATGCTAGCGACGTCTGCTGATAATAGCGAGCCTGCGGGCATCTCTGGCATGCCAGCGGGTTGCAGATGCTCGTTCAAGGTCTCTGCCCTGCCATTTCCGGTGAAGGGATACGGCGCGCCATCCATCGTGCTGATGATCTGGCGCACGAGATTGAGCATCTTCGGCACCACGGACTGAAGCGCGGTTAGGAAAGCGCTGGGATCATCGACGTTGGCAAACTTGGCACCCAAAGTTTGGAACGCGAAGAAGGTGGTGAGCAGTTCACGGAAAGACGGCAGCGCCCCGGTCATGGCTTCATAAATGGTGACCCATCCGGGCAGGTCTTGGCGGCGCTGGCGCAGCCAGTCGTTAAGGTCCGCCTGCTCGCTCCACCAGAGCAAACCGAGTGCAGCGGCGAAGCGGCTCTCCAGCACGCGCTCACGCTCCTGCAAAGGCCCTTCCATGTGCTCCATGACCATGCGCTGGCGGGCAGCTTCGGCACGCAACGAAGTCGGGCTGGCGTCCTCCGTGCCGAACTGCATGCGAGAAACGGTGAATCCCGCGAGGCTGAGCGTGGCGGCGGCTTCCAGATCACGACGGCGTTGCCAGGCCTGGTTCCACTCCTGCAGCGCCACTTTGAACTGCGGCCCCCATTGCACGATTTCATCGCGCACGCGCAAAATCTCCCGCTGGAGTTCTACCCGTGCCGTGGAGGTCGATGGTGTACTGCCCAGACCGCACATGGCCCGTTCAGGATGCGCCAGCCCGCCGAAGTAACGCCGGATGACCAGCAGAGACTCTTCCTCACGGCGATTTTGATGAATGACTTCCTCGTCCGCCACCATGCGGTGCTCGTGCAGATTGAGTCCCAGATCGTGTTGATAGTAAAAATAAGTGACCTGGCGTGAGAGATCGACAAACTGCCGCATCACGGCCGCCGCAGGCTGTGCCGGGGACAGATGCTCCACCAGCGCCGCTCCCTTAGCTGGCTTAGCATCCTTCTCGTGTTCCGTTTGTGATTTGAGGCCAGCCTCGGCGCGTGCGGCATTGCGATCCTTGGCCGTTTTCGCCACATGTCGCGCCATGAGGAGGGACAAATTCTCCGGCAGCCGATGCTGGAGGACACCCCGGCGGATTTCCTGGCAGGCGGACTGCCACGCGTCTCCCAGCAGATCGAGTTTCCGCCACATACGGGCGTTGGCAGCGGTGCCGATGACATTGGCCCCGCATTTTTCCGCCATGCGCCGGATGATCCAAAGTGTCGCAGTGCTCACCAGGCGTGAGGCGATGGCAAACAGCATGAAGGGAATCTTCGCCACCCACATCCAGGCTCGCAGCACCTTTCGGGCGATCATGTGGGTCTTCGATTCCTTGCGCGGTGCATCGCGCATGCGCAGCTCCCACGGATCACGCTCCATCACCGCGTGGAAGAACCACGCGTTCATCTCCCGCACCGCGTGAATGAAGATCGTGCTCAATCCCCCGGCATTGTGGCTTAGCTCATGGGCCAGCAGTCCAGCCAACTCGCGAGCGGTGATGACCGAAATCACCGGCAGACCGAGGTGCAGCGTGGTTTGACCGGTCAAAATGCCCACCAGCCCACCAAACATCGAACTGCGCACCGAAATCGTCGTGTCCAGCCACACCTGCGTGGGTGGTGATGCACGCAGATGCCAGCACAGCGTGTGGATGAGCTCAAAAAGCTGCGGCTGCGTGGCGGCGGTGATTTGCAGCGCCACCTTGGCCGTTTTCGGTCGGGGACGCAGCGGGCGCAGCATGAAGACCCACGACACCCCCAAGAAGAGAAACTTCAGCAGCTCAGGTATCACCCGCCACTGAAACACGCCCACCCGTGCCATCTGCCCGGTGATCTGATAGACCTGCCAGCACATCCAGCCGAACAAACCCACCACCAGCAGCACATACGAGAGCTGCAAAGCCAGCGAGAGCAGCGCGGTGACCGCCAGCAACCCAAACTGCAACGGCCCCCGCCACGGCGCGATGCGCACTGGCTTGGGGAGTTGCTGGGGCATGGGAGAGGCAGACATGCAGATTCGGGCCGCCGAAAAGGCCGCTCAGGATGTATAATCAACCTCATATGATATGGTAATTCTAGCTAATTGTTGATGTTTGAAGGCCTAATGATGACCCAGAACGGCAAGTTCGATCTCTGGGGGGTCTTCTCGCGCTTGAACTCGGCTCTGGTGAGCCGAGCTACGGTCCAGCGGGTAAGTTCGTTCTTTGGCAGACGTTCCTCAGCCATGAACATCGCCCGTTTCTTTTGGCTGCTCGCCCTTGTCCCTTCGCTCTCCGCCTGGGCTGCAAAGCCGATCAATCTGGTCTTCATCCTCACGGACAATCAGGGAGCCTGGACGCTCGGCTGCTACGGGAATCCCGACATCCGCACGCCGCACATCGACCAACTGGCCGCCGAGGGCATGCGCTTCACCCGGGCGCTCAGCAGCAATCCCGTCTGCTCACCGACCCGCGCCACCTTCCTCACCGGGCTGATTCCTTCTCAGCACGGCGTGCATTCCTTCCTCGATCCCAAATTCATGATGGGACCTGAGGCCTACAACACGCTCCAAGAATTCACCTCCCTCGGCGAAGTCCTGCGCAATGCCGGTTACACCTGCGGACTGAGCGGCAAATGGCATCTCGGGGCGAACATGACGCCCAGCGAAGGCTTCACCACCTGGACCACGAAGCCAGATGGCAGCACGAAGGAGTTTTACGACCAGGAGATCATCGAAGACGGCAAGCTGCGCACCGAACCGGGTTACACGACGGATCTTTGGACTCGCAAGGGCGTCGAGTTCATCCAGCAGCACAAGGAGCGACCCTTTTTCCTCTTTCTGGCCTACAACGGCCCTTACAACCTCGGTAAGCTGATGTCCAACCCGCCCAAGAACCGGCACGCGGCCTACTATAGGGAGAAGCCCTTCAACAGCTCCCCCGCGATGCCATGCACCCCTGGCAGTGGGCCAACAAGCAGTTCCACAACACTCAGACCGCGATGGAGCGCTGCGCGGCCGAGACCTCGGGCGTGGACGATGGCGTGGGCGAGATCATGGCCGCGCTCAAAGCCAACGGCCTCGACGACCACACCCTCGTCGTTTATGCCGCCGACCAAGGCTGGATGGGCGGCCAAAACGGCATGTGGGGCATGGGCGACCACTTTCGCCCCACCGGTGCGCACGATTTGATGATGCAGATCCCGCTCATCTTCCGCCAGCCGGGTGCAATCCCCGCCGCGCAGACCTGCGATGCCCTCGTGAGCAATTACGACTTCCTCCCCAGCGTCCTCAGCCATCTCGGCCTCACCGATAAGATGCCCCAGCAGCCCCAATCCCCCGGCCGCGACTTCTCCCCTGCCCTGCGCGGCCAAAAACTCACGAACTGGGACAACACCGTCTTCTACGAGATGGAAACCACCCGCGCCATCCGCACCGATCGCTGGAAATACGTCTCCCGCTTTCCCGACGGCCCCTTCGAGCTCTACGACCTGCAATCCGACCCGCAGGAGCGCTTCAATCAGTTCGGCCAGCCCGGCACCGACGAAATCAAAGCCGACCTCGCCCAACAGCTCGACGCCTTCTTCACGACCTACGCTGATCCCAAATACGACCTCTGGAAAAGCGGGCGCTCAAAAGCCAAACGCCACACGCTCAGCGGCAACGCCAAGCCGTAGAGAAAGACGTGATTGGCAGGGAAGGTCCGCAAGCGGCTCGACGCCACACCGAAGCACCTCGTCGCCCTGCGCGGCAAGGGCCTCGTCATCACCGCCGAGAACCCGCAGGA
>JBIKYB010000101.1:0-15886 GCA_044355475.1 Prosthecobacter sp. | reverse complement strand
TTGCAAAGGTGGCGGCGGCCGGCGAGGCAGTTGCGGCATCGCCCACAGACGACGTGACCTTCGGTGCTGACGATCTCGCCAGGATGGAAGTCGTTCACGTTGCTGCCGACGGCGACGACCTCGCCAACGAACTCATGTCCGACGACCATCGGCACAGGGATCGTCTTCTGCGCCCAGGCGTCCCATTTATAAATATGCAGGTCAGTGCCGCAGATGCCGGTTTTGCGGACCTTGATGAGGACATCATTGATGCCGACCTGTGGCTCCGGGACATCCTGGAGCCAGAGTCCGCGCTCCGCTTTGGCTTTGACGAGTGCTTTCATGGTTGCTTTTATATTGGACATGCATCCAACATACCGGCAAGCGCTATTTTCAAAACTCAGGCCAGGATCTCAGGGATCACATGCCCAAAGTCGCGCTCGAGTCGCTTTCGGCCTGGGATCTCCAGCATGTGCGGATCAAGGCCGAGCAGTTGCAGAATCGTCGCATGCACGTCGGTGACGTAATGCGGATACTCGACGGCGTGGAAGCCGAGTTCGTCGGTGCTGCCGTGGATGGTGCCGCCTTTGACCCCGCCGCCGGCCATCCAGACACTGAAACCATACGGATGATGATCGCGGCCATCGCTGCCTTGTGATCCCGGTGTGCGGCCGAACTCGGTGGCGAAGACGACGAGCGTGTCGTCGAGCATGCCGCGCTGCTTGAGGTCTTTGAGAAGGCCGGAGATCGGCTTGTCCACCTGCTGCGCAAGCATGGAGTGGTTCTTTTTGAGGCCGGAATGCGAATCCCACGCGCCTGCGGCACCGTCGCCATGCTGGAGCTGGATGAAGCGTACACCGCGCTCGGCGAGACGGCGCGCGACGATGAGTTGTCGCGCGAACGGCTCCGTCACCTTGTCGTCCATGCCGTAGAGCTTCTTGGTCTCGTCACTCTCCGTGTCGAGATTCATCGTCTCGGGCACAGCGGTCTGCATGTTGAAGGCGAGCTGGTAGCTCTTCATGCGGGCGGCGAGCGTTTTGTCGCCGGGATATTGCTCGGCGTTGAGCGTGTTGAGCTTGTGGATGAGGTCAAACTGCACCGCTTGTTCGCTTTTGCCGACGGCGATCTCGGGCGAGGCAAAGGTGAGCGGATTCTTCGGATCGACCTTCAGATTCACGGCGTCGAAGGCCGGGCCGAGGTAGTGCCCGTCGCGAATATCAAAGTAACGCGGCCCCATGTTGATGAAGGACGGCAGATTGTCCGTCATTGAGCCAAGACCATACGTCACCCATGCACCGAGCGTTGGCACACGGGGCTCCAGCATGTGGCGGCCGCTGTGGAACTGCACCTGAGCGCCGTGGTTGTCGTCCGTCGTCCACATACTGCGGATGAAGGCGATCTCATCGGCGCAGGAGCCGATGTGCGGGAACCAGTCGCTGATTTCGATGCCGCACTGGCCGTAGCGCTTGTAGCCAGTTTGCAGCGGGTAAATCGTCGTGCGCTGTTTGCCGTTCGCATCGTTCACCACCACGACGCGCACCTTTTTGAGCTTCTCCGGGGCCTGCACGCTGGCAAAGGGCGTCTCACCGATGGATTTGCCCGCGTACTTCGTCAGCATCGGCTTCGGATCGAAGCTCTCCATGTGGCTGACGCCGCCGCGCATGAAGAGCCAGATCACACGCTTCGCCTTCTGCGGCATCACTGGCAGACCGCTCGGCGGCTGCCAGCCTTCCTCAGCCTTCAGCATGGAAGAGACCGCAATGCTGCCGAGACCGCCGAGGATGTCGCGGCGGAGGAAAGGGGTGGGCTGATGCATGAAGTTCATCGCAGGGTGACGAAGTCGTTGTGATTGAGCAGCGCCTGCAAGAACAGGCTGCGGTTCTGTTTCAATGCTTGGAAGCCTTCGAGGCTTGCGCGGCGCTCCTCATCCGACGGCGAACGACCGAGCACAGTAAGGAAGGATTGCGTCACAAAGGCTTCGCCATCGAGTTTGCCGAGCTTGGCGGCTAAGGCGTCGGCGCACTCGCGGCTGAGCTTGCTGTTGGTCAAAGCGAGCGCCTGCTGCGGGACGACGCTTTCGTTGCGGCGGTAGCATTCGAGGACATTGCTGTTGTCGAAGACGGCGAGAAAGCGGTGCTCGGTGTCGGCGTTTTGGACGAAGTAGAGCGAGCGACGCGGACTCGTTTCAGAACCCGCCGGATCAAGGCTCGGGCCGCCGACGGTAAGATCGAGCTTCCCGGCGAGATGCAGCAGGCTGTCGCGCACGAGCTGGCTTTCCATGCGGCGTGGGTTCATGCGCCAGTAGCTGGCGTTGTCAGGATCGGCGACAATGGTGGCGGCATCGGCCTGCGCATTCGAGGAACTGCGGCGATACAGCTCTGAAAGCACCATGGCGCGATGCAGATGCTTCAAACTCCAGCCGCTGTTCATGAAATCGACCGTGAGCGTGTCGAGGATGTCCTGATGCAACGGCGCAAGTGAGCGGCGGCCAAAGTCATCCATGTTTGCAACGAGCGGAGTGCCGAAGTGCCGCATCCAGACTTGGTTCACGAGGACGCGGGCGGTGAGCGGGTTTCGTTTGTCGGCGATCCATCGGGCGAAAGCGAGTCTGCGGCCCGTGCTGGTGTCGGGATAGGACTGCACAGCCGCATTGGTGCTTTCCTCGGGACCTTCCTGGGCCTTCAAGCTCGCGGGCAGCGATGTGTAAGCTTCGCCGGGAGTGGCGGCCTTCTTCTTGGCCTTCTCCAAGGCTTCGCGGGCCGCTTTGATCTTCTTGTCAGCGTCCTTGGCCTTCGGATCGCCCTGGGCTTTGACGAGATCGACCTCGGCCTGAACCAGCTTGTAGTTCGACTCGGCGGCTGCGGCGGCTTTGGCGAGTGCTTTGTCCTGCTTGGCCTTATCCGCAACGAAAACGGCGCGAATCATCGCGGGTTTGGCCTTGGCAGCAGCGAGTTGTTTTTCAACGAGTGCGACGGCGGCTTTCGCATCCGCGAGCGGCACTGACTTGTCAGCGGCAGGTTCCCGCAAAACGGCATCGGCAGCTAGTTCGGCGAGCTTGAAGCTGTGAAGCTCGACATCGGCATCGAAAGCCGTGAGCGCGAGACTGCCTTCGCGGCGCTGCTGTGGCAGACGGTAAGCGAGCACCGGCTCGCCATTAATGCTGGCGTTGATAAGTTGGCCGCGCACACGCAGATCGAACGTGTAACGCACGTCCTGCGAGATGGGGCGAGCCACCGAACCTGCGGCGGGATAGGCGGACTTGCCAGCGCTGGCCAAGGCGACCTGGATCTTCGATCCGCCGCTGAAGGCACTTATATAAACCATCACATCGTCGCCATCCGCACTATCGAAGGCGATACCGATGGATTTCCATTTCTGCCCTCCGCGAATGGTGAAGCTCAAACTGGCCTCGAAGTCGGCGGGTGGAGCAGATTTCAGTCGCAGCGAGCGACGCTCGGCTCCGGTTTCATGCTGGCGCACACCGGAGGGCGAATGCATCGAGTCGCCTTTGAGGATCTCCCACTGCTGAGGCTTCGCGGAGGTGAAGTCATCGCTGACGATCACCTTGGGTGTCGTCACTGGCTTCGCAGCGGGCTGGGGCGATTTGGCGAGCGTCTGTCGTGCTTGATCGAGCGCCTTTTGTGCGGCGGTGATGTCGCGCTCGGCAGCGCGAAGCTGATCTTCGAGCACAAAAGGCAGCAGCGCCGGTTTGGCGGATGCTGGAGGCAATTTGACGGATGCTGGTTGGAAAGAAGCGAACTCCAACACCTGCGGAACGCCTGCGCTCAGCGGCTTCGATTTGTCCTCGTTCTTCTCGTCGCCGCGGACATGACGAAAGGTTTGCTTGTCGAGGTGGAGGTCGAAGACACGAGGCAGGCCGTTCTTCTCGAAGTCCGTCTCGCCTTGCCAAGGATCGAGGCGCACGTGCAGCGGCTCGAAGATGGCGCGCATGCGGTAGTAGTCGGCCTGCTCGATGGGATCGTATTTGTGATCGTGGCACTTCACGCACTGCATCGTCAGCCCGAGGAAGGCGCGGCAGGTGTGCTCGATGGTTTCATCGAGCCAAGTGGTGCGATTAAAGAGGTAGTAGCTGCGGGCAAGGAAGCCGGTGGCACGGAGATTGTTGCGGTCTTCGGGTGCGAGTTCATCGGCGGCGAGCATCTGGACGATCATCTGGTCGTAGCCTTTGTCAGTGTTCAGCGACTCCACAATCCAGTCACGCCAATGCCAGATGTGCTTCTGCGAATGACGAAGCTGCGCCCCGAGGCCATACCAGTCGCAGTAGCGCCAGATGTCCATGAAGTGGCGTGCCCAGCGCTCGCCGTACTGCGGTGTGCCGAGGAGTTGATCGACGACGCGCTGCCGCGCTGGCATCGTAGTGTCCTTCAAAAACGCCGCGATTTGCTCTGTCGATGGCGGCAGACCAATGAGATCGAGATACACGCGCCGCAACCACAGTTCCGGCGCGGCCTCAGGCTGAGGTTTGAGCTTCTTGGCAGCAAGGCGTGCCGCGAGCAGCGCATCGACCGACTTGCCGGATGATTTCGGCGCTTGGTAGGCCCAATGCGCACGCGGATCGGCCTCCTGCTGCTCATTGGCAGGTGCAGGCGCTCCAGCAGCCAGCCAAGCTTTGAGTTTGGCGACCTGCTCGGTGTTGAGCATCGAACCTTCGCCTTCGGGCGGCATGCGGTCGTCCTTATCGGTGGTGGTCACGCGTTCGAGCAGCAGTGCAGGATCACCCGCGAGGATGTCGCCGCCGTCGCCGCCTTTGCGCATCGCGGCGGCGGTGTCGAGCCGCAGATCCGCCTTTTGCTTCAAAGCGCCGTGGCAGGTGTAGCAGCGCTCCTTGAGCAGCGGCTTGATCTCCTTCTCGTAATCGACCGCCATGACCGGCAGCGCGATCCAGCCGAACGCAATCGTTCCTCGTTTGAGGAGACAGCGAAGGGCTGGATGGGCGATTGTATTCTTCATGAGCGATGCGACAGAGACATTACGCCGCCCGGCCCTGAACTCTTTGCGGCCCTCATACGCGTTGCCCGTACTCCCTGACGCATCGATCCTCCGAATTGAAAAAAGCAGTGCGATTTAGCGTCCAGGGCTGAATATCTTCCAGCATGTCGATGCACTGGCTGATCTCCATCCACCTCGCCACGACCTGGTCTCTCGTTGGCCTGATCTGGGTCGTGCAGATTCTCGTCTATCCGCAGTTCCTGCGCGTAGCAGCAGCGCAGTTCAAAGAATATCACTTCGCCCACTGCTTCCGTATCGGCCTCATCGTCGCGCCGCTGCTGTTCGTCGAGGCCGCGACTGCGGCTTGGCTTCTCTATCAGGGCAGCCGCGGCCTTTTCGCGGTAAGCACCGGCTTCATTCCCCTCATCTGGCTTTCCACCGCCGTCATGCAGGCTCCCATCCACACAAAGCTCATGCGCGGCTACGACGAGCCGCTGATTCGCCGATTACTCCTCACCAACTGGATTCGCACGCTCGCATGGACAGCGCGTGGCATCTTCGTTAGTCTGAGCGTCTTATGAGCAAACATCTGCTTCTCTCGCTGTTCGCCTTTTGCGCCGTCCTTCACGCCGAAACGGCAGTCACACTCGCGCCCCCAGTGATCCAGTCGTCGCCTGGAGGAACGGTGAAGCTGGAGGCCGCCGCCGACACCACCATTCTCTACACACTCGACGGAGCCGATCCCATCGCAAGATCGAATCCCTACCTCGCCCCCATCGAGATCCCACATGGTGGCACACTCAAAGCGCGGACCTTTTCCAAAGATCGCAAAAGCATGAGCGAAGTCGCCACTGCCGTGCTGAAGCCGGCACCGAACTTCGAATCTCTCGCTCCCAGCACCGTTGTGCCCGTGACGCAGGATCGGAGCTGGCCGCAGTATGATTGGCAGAAACGCCACGAACTCACCAGCGCCGCCGTGAAGCTCGCCAAGCCGCAGATTCTCTTCATCGGCGACTCCATCACCCATTTCTTCGGCGGTGAACAGTTCGACAGCTACGCGCTGCGCGGACAGCAGACATGGGGCGAATTTTATGCACCGCGAAACGCGGGAAACCTCGGTTTCGGCTGGGACAAGACGGAAAACGTGCTCTGGCGTCTGCAACACGGTGCCATCGACGGCATCGCACCGAAACTCGTCGTCATGATGATCGGCACCAACAACAGCGGCAACTCCGCCGCGCCCGACATTGCGCTCGGCATCACCGCCATCGTGCTGGAACTCGAAAAGCGCCTACCGCAGTCGAAGATCCTGCTGCTCGGCGTCTTTCCACGTGGTGAGAAGCCCGGCCCGCAGCGCGACAAGATCGCCGAGATCAATCAAGGCATCGCCAAGCTCGACGGCACGCACCACGTCACCTACCTCGACATTGGCCCGAAGTTTCTCACGCCCGAGGGCCTGATCACGAAGGACATCATGCCCGACTTCCTGCACCCGAACGAAAAAGGCTACCGCATCTGGGCCGAGGCCATCGAGCCGACGGTAAAAAAGCTGATGGGCGAGTGAGTCGGACCGCGTTTGCCCGCTGGACAATTCCGCCGCTTTCCGCTCCAATACAGGCCGCATGAATTTGAAACTCCTTGCCGGCCTTCTGGCGCTCGCCTGCACCTCCATCTCTTCCTCCCAGACCCCAGAGGCTCCTGCTGCGCCCCCGCAGCCGACGACCTTCGAATTCCAAGACGGCGACCGACTGGTGCTCATCGGCAACACGGTGCTGGAGCGTGAGCAGCGCTACGGCTCGTTCGAGCCACGGCTGGCCCTTGCTTTGGGAGAGACGAAGGTCAGCGTTCGGAACCTCGCGTGGAGCGGTGACACCGTGTTCGGCCATGCACGTTCGTATTTCGGGCCGCCAGAAGAAGGGCTGCAACGCATGGCCACCCACCTAGAGATGCTGAAGCCTACGGTCGTGATCCTGTGCTACGGCTCCGAGCTGGCTTTCGAGCGCCTGGGCGGCTTGCCGGAGTTTTTGAGCGGCTATCGCAGCCTCATTGAAATGATCCGCGCCAAATCACCCGGTGTGCGTGTCATCATCGCCACGCCTCCGCCGTTGGAAAACCTCCCGCCGCCGCTGCCCGACCTTGCCATGGAAAACAAGAACCTCTCCAGCCTTCGCGATGCTCTGCGCAAGTTCGCAGGCATGCAAAACGCGTTTTTCGTGGATTGGTTCGAACTCATGGGCGGCCTGCCAAAGCCTGGCAGCACCGCGAAGCCGCTCACCGAAAATGGCGTGCATTATACCCGAGAAGGCTATGAAAAGCTCAGTACCAAGCTGATCGAAGGCCTCGGCCTGAAAATGCCTGATGCGCCCTCCCCCGCGCTGGAAAACCTACGCCGCGCCGTTATCGCCAAAGATACGTTGTTTTTCAATCGCTGGCGTCCGCACAACGAGACTTACCTTTTCGGCTTCCGCAAACATGAGCAGGGCCAGAATGCGAAGGAAATTCCGATGTTCGACCCGCTCATCGCCCAGGGTGATGAAGTCATTCAGAAGCTGAAGGCCGAGGCGCTGGCCCAGACACGCAGGCCTTGAAGCTTGGCATGTGTCGCATCAAACCACCGCCTTCTTCACCTTGCCGAAATCCGTGCCGAGGAAGCGCTTGGCGAGATTTTCGGCCTGCTCGGAGTGGTCGGTGAGGTAGATCTCCAGCGAGGGCTTCGACTTGGTCGTGCGCAGCAAGTTGTCCTGCTCCAGCTTCGCTTTCACATGAGCGGCGCAAGTGCTGGCGGAGTCCACTAGGCGCACTTTCTGGCCGAGCATGCGCTTCAGCACCGGAATCAGCAGCGGGTAGTGCGTGCAGCCGAGCACGAGCGTGTCGATGCCCTTGTCGAGCAGCGGCTTCAAATACTCCCGCAGCACAGATTTGAGCGCCGGATGATCCGTCCAGCCTTCCTCGACAAACGGCACAAGCAGTGGCGTCGCACGCGCTTCAATCATGATGTCCGGCCGCCGCATTGCGATCTCATGCTGATACGCATGACTCCGAATCGTCCCCGCCGTGCCGATGATGCCCACGCGTTCGCAATTGGGCTCCGAAAGCGTCGCCTCGACCCCTGGCCCGAGCACACCGATCACCGGCACCCTAAACGTGGCCTGCAAAACGGGCAGCGCATGCGCCGTGGCTGTGTTGCACGCTACCACGACCGCTTTCACGCCATGCGAGACAAGGAACTGAGTGTCCTCCATCGAAAAGCGCCGAATCGTGTCCGGCGACTTTGAGCCATACGGCACGCGGGCGGTGTCACCGAGATAGATGATGGACTCGTTCGGCAGCAGATCCCGTAGCGCCCGCACGACCGTCAAACCGCCGACTCCAGAATCAAAGACGCCGAGGGGGCTGTTGGCAGTGACATTAGGCTGAGACATAGAGAAGCCGATCAATATTTGTGTGCAGATAATGGGCACTCCTCACAAAGCGGCATTTGGAAGCCATAGAACGAGTTGTTTTTTAGCTCTTCTTTCCACAATGCTCTAATTCGAGGAGAGGATGCAAATACACGCATGCCATTAACCCAAGCCGTCCAGACCTCAGGGAAAACAAAGCCCTTCTTGAAGTAGAGGTATTCTTCAGCGCACAAATTAAAGTAATCATACAGCAAGAACATTTCCTCCTGCGTCAGAGCAGTGTTGTGCGCACCAGCAGCTATTCGGTGTAAATCAGCGTTCAGCTTGTCGTAGCGCGCGTTGAAATCAGTGAATAGCTGTTTGAAGAGCTGCGTCTCGTCAAAATGCTGTTTCGCGATAAAGTACAAAAAACCAAACGCAGATGCGAGTGCCCCACCGAGGAATTCAATGTTTCTCAAGCTGCCAACCGTAGCCCAAAGAACGAAAGCAGTGACTACTGCCAAGCCGGTGGCGGCGAGGTGATGCTCGAATAGCCAATGCTTAATTTTTATCGTCATAGTTGATGGCTATTTCCGCGTAATCTCCACAATCACCGCCTTCTGCGCATGCAGACGGTTCTCGGCTTGGTCAAAGATCACGGCGGCATTCGCTTCCATGACTTCCTCGGTGATTTCCTTGCCGCGATAGGCGGGGAGGCAGTGCATGACCAGAGCGCCGGGGTTGGCGTGCTTGAGGAGGTCGGTGTTGATCTGCCAGGGTTTCAAGGTCTCGATGCGGTCGGCGCTTTCGGCTTCTTTGCCCATGCTGACCCACACATCGGTGTAGAGCACGTCGCAGCCTTTCACTGCTTCGGTCGGATCATCGACGATACGGATGGTGCCGGACGGCACGTTGCGCATGAAGCTCTCTTGCGGCTGGAAGGCCTTCGGAGCGCCGATGACGAGTTCAAAGCCGAGTCTTGCGGAGGCCCAGATCCAGGAGCGGGCCACGTTGCAGTCGCCATCGCCGAGGAAGCACACACGCTTGCCCTTCCAGCCGCCGAGGCGCTCATGGATGGTCTGCAAATCGGCAAGGATCTGGCAGGGATGCTCGTCATCAGTCAAAGCATTGATCGTTGGGATGCCGCTGTATTGCGCGAACTCCACCACGTCTTGCTGAGCAAAGGTGCGGATGACTGCGCCATGAATCATGCGTCCCATCACACGGGCGGTGTCCTTGATCGGCTCGCCTCGTCCAAGCTGGATATCGGCACCGGATAGAAACATGACCTGACCGCCGAGTTCGCGAATGCCGACTTCAAAGCTCACACGAGTGCGGGTGGATGACTTGGTGAAGATCAGCGCCCATTGCTGGCCGTTGAGCACTTGCGGGGATGCGGTGCGGTCCTTTTTCAGCACGCAGGCTAGATCGACGAGCTTTTCGATCTGTTCCTGGCTGAGTTCTTCGATGGAAAGGAGATGTTTCATGGGCGGGCTTGTCAAAAGGGTCAAAGATTGGTCAAGAAGGTCAAGACGCGGCGATGGAATCCAGCACGCCTTTGAAGATGGACTGTCCTTCCTCCGCGTGCTGTGCCGTGATGTTCAGCGGCGAAAGCCAGCGGACAACGTTTGGACCGGCAGGCGTGGCCATCATGCCGGCATCGAGCAGTTTCTGCGCGAGGAAGATGGACGGCAGCTTGCCGCCGGACTTTGCAGCGACGGCCTCGGCATTGAGTTCAAAGCCGATGAACAGGCCCAACTGCCGCACTTCCTTGAGGAGAGGATGGTTCCAAGATCGTACCGTTGCCGAAATGGCCGCTCCGCGTGTCTTGGCGTTTTCGCAGAGCTTTTCGTCCAAAATGGTGCGCAGGGTTGCAATGCCGACGGCGCAGGCGAGCGGCGAGCCGCCGTAGGTCGTGCCATGCGTGCCCGGGCCGAGCACCTTGCTCAGATCGCGGCGATCATTGACCCAGAACGAGCCGAGTGGGAAGCCACTGCCTATAGCTTTGGCCCAACTGATGCCATCGGGCTGAATTTCATCGCCAGGGATGATGCTGCGCCAGCCGGCCATCTCGCCCGCGCGGCCGAATCCGACCTGCACTTCATCCAACAGCAGCAGCAGATCCTTCTCGCGGCACAAACGCTGTGCTCCGCGCAAAAACTCGGCGGTGACGGCATGCACGCCGCTTTCGCCCTGAACCGGCTCCACGAGAATCGCGACGGTTTTGTCCGTGATCGCGGCTTCGAGTGCTTGTAAGTCGTTGAACGGCACATAAACGAATCCGGGTGGCAGCGGACCAAAGCCGCCGTGGATCTTCTCCTGTGCAGTTGCGGTCATCGCGCCGAACGTGCGACCGTGAAACGAACCGGTGAAGGTGATGATCTCGTAACGACCACCGGTCTTCTGGCCGTATTTCCGCGCCAGCTTGAGCAGTCCTTCGTTCGCCTCCGCGCCACTGTTGCAGAAGAAGCACTTGCCGGGGATCTGAACGCATTCCTCGACCAAAATGCGGGCCAACTCGGCCTGCTTGTCGATGCAATACCAGTTCGAGACATGGATGAGCGTGTTCGCCTGCTCCGTGAGCGCTTTGACGACCGGTGGCGGGCAATGACCGAGCGGGCACACGGCCACGCCACCCGCAAAGTCGAGATACTTCTTCCCGTCACGATCCCAGACATACGGCCCCTCGCCACGCACGGGCCACACGTCGTAACGTCCGTAGTTTGGCAGGACGAACTCCTGCATCAGTTGGTCACTTGTTTTCATCAGCGTCTTACAAATGGATTTCCGTACCGATGCCGCCGTCGGTAAAGATTTCGAGAATCAGCGCATGCGGCAGGCGACCGTCGATGAGATGCACTTTGCCCACGCCGCCGCGAAGCGAGTCGAGCGAGGAGTCCACTTTCGGGATCATGCCGCCGCTGATGATGTTTTCGGCCTTCAGCTTGGCGATGCTGGCCTCGTCGAGGCTTGGAATGAGCGTCGAGTCGTCTTTCGGATCACGCATCACACCGCGCACGTCGCTGAGGAAGATGAGCTTCGTGGCCTTGAGGCGCTTGGCGAGGCCGCAGGCGGCGAGGTCGGCGTTCACATTGAGCGTTTTGCCGCTGGCGAGTTCGCGGGCGACGGGAGAGACGACAGGCACGAACTCTCCAGCCACGGCGGCCTGAATGAGGCCGAGCTTGCAGTCGTTCACTTCGCCGACCCAGCCGAGATCGCCCTTCATTTTTTCGCCAATGAAAACCTCCGTGCCAGGAACGCCGACGGCCTTGCCGCCGAAGGCATTGATCTTGTTCACGATCTCTGGGTTGATCACGCGAGCGAGCGTTTCCTCGACGATCTTGATCGTCTCGTCGTCGGTCACGCGCATGCCGTTGATGAACTTGGCCTGGAGGCCGGATTCGGTCATCGCTTTGGAGATCGCCTTGCCGCCGCCATGCACGATGACGGGATTGATGCCCACCGCTTCGAGGAACACGACGTCACGCAGGAAGGAATCGACTTGGACTGGGTCTTCCATGGCGCTGCCACCGACCTTGATCAAAAACGTGCAACCTCGAAAGCTCTGCATGTAAGGCAGTGCTTCGAGAAGCACGGCGGATTTGGTGATTTGGGCGTCGAGGGGATTCATCAGGGTGAAAAGAAATACGCTCGCCGATCAGGCAAAGCCCTTTTGACGTTTCGCGTGGATCGCGGCGGAGTATTCGGCGCTGTTGAAATCGACGTACTCCTCGGAGAGGTCGCTGGTATAGACGGTGTAGCCGCTGGTGCCGAGGTTGAGGTCAATGGTGACGGTGAACTTCGGCTCTTTGACGACCTTCTCCATCTCAGCGACGGGCGTCTTGGTGGCAAGACCGCCTTTGCAGGCCAGTAGGCCGCCGAAGAAGATGTCGATGAGCTCCTCACGAATCCGTGCGCCGGAATAACCGACTGCGTGGATGATGCGGCCCCAGTTCGGGTCACAACCGTGAAAGCTGCACTTCACGAGAAGTGATTTCGCCACGGTCTCGGCCACCTTGCTGGCATCGGCGAGGGTGCGGGCGTTGCGGACGCGGATTTCGACGAACTTGGTCACGCGCTCGCCGTCGCAGACGATCATCTTGGCGAGTTCGAGCATCACTTTATGCAAAGCGCAGCGGAACAGCTCGGCCTCGGGCGAGTTTTTGCGGATCGTGGGCACGTCGGACTGGCCGTTGCTCATCACGATGACGGTGTCGTTCGTGCTGGTGTCGCCGTCGATGGTGATGCAGTTGAAGGACTTCTCCACGGCGTAGCGCATGCTGCGCTTGAGTTCGTCCTTGCCGATCTTCGCGTCGGTGGTGATGAAACAGAGCATGGTGGCCATGTTCGGGCAGATCATGCCAGCGCCTTTGCAGATGCCGCCGATGCGGAAGCTGCCTTTGCCGCAGGGCACCTCGACCGCAAAGGTCTTCGGCTGTGTGTCGCTCGTCATGATCGCGCGCATGGCCTCCTCGGAGCCCTGATCATGAAGTTTGGCGACCGCATCGGGCACTTTCGGAGTGATGCGTTCAATAGGCAGCGGCATGCCAATGATGCCGGTGGAGCAGACGAGCACCTGGCGCATTTTCACGCCGAGTTCCTCGGCGACGGCCTTGGTCATCGCCTTCGCATCTTGTATGCCCTGCACGCCGGTGCAGGCGTTCGCGTTGCCGCTGTTGGCAATGATCGCGCGCGTGTCGCTTTCCTTGATGTGCTGCTGACAGACGCGGACACAGGCGGCGCGGACTTTGTTCGTCGTGAACACCGCGTCGGTCACGGTCGGGCCGTCGGAAACGATGAGCGCGAGGTCGAGGCGCGTGGCCTCGGGATTTTTGATGCCACAGGTCACAGCTGAGGCGCGGAAGCCCTTCGCGGCGGTGACACCGCCGGGAACGATTTTGAATGGAACGCGGCATTCGCGCTCGTCGTGTGCTTTGACGGCCATATCAGATGTTCATCAGGCCTGCGGTGGCTTCAAAACCGCAGATTAGGTTCATGTTTTGCACGGCCTGGCCCGAGGCGCCTTTGCCGATATTGTCTTCCGTGCTCATCAAAATGAGTTGTCCTGCCCGTGCGTCATAGGACCAGCCGACATCGACGAAATTCGTGCCGGTGACGTTCTTGGTGTCGGGAGATTGATTCACCCCGAGCAAACGCACGAAGGGCTGCTTGTCATAGGCCGCATGCAAAGCGGCCCCGACCTGCTCAATGGTCGCGCCAGGTTGCAACTGCGCAAAAGTCGTCGTGCAGATGCCGGAGTGAGTCGGCATGAGATGCGGCACAAAGGAGACCTTCACCTGGCGGCCGGCGGCTAGGGCGAGTTCTTGGCCGATCTCGCTCAGATGGCGATGCAACGGCACGCTGTAACTGCGCACGCTGTTTTGCACCTCGCAGAACAAGAGCGGGATGCTTTCTTTCCGCCCAGCACCACTCGCGCCGCTCATGCTGGCGACGGCGAGAGGCGAATCAGCGAGCAAATCGGCCTTCAGCAGCGGAATGAGCGGCAGCAGGATGCTGGTTGGATAACAGCCTGGGCAGGCGATGAGCCGCGCGGACTTGATCTGCTCCGCGCGCACCTCGGGCAGCGCGTAAACCGCCTCATCGAGCAGTTCAGGCGCGGGATGCGCATGACCGTAGAATTCCTTATACAGCGCGGCGCTGCGGAGGCGGAAGTCGGCGCTCAAGTCGATGACCTTCAAGCCGAGTTCGAGCAAGGGCTTGGCGTATTCAGAGGCAACCCCGTGCGGCACCGCAAGAAACGCGATCTCTGCTCCTGCGGCTTTCAAGGCAGCCGCGTCGGGCGCGGTGAAGGTCAGTGAATCGGCCACACCCACGCCGCGGAAGCGCGGAAACTCTTTGGAGAGCGCCTTGCCAGCCAGTGAGCGCGAAGTCACCGCCACGAGTTCTGCGTTTGGATGGCGCAGCAGCAGGCGCAGGAGTTCAGCTCCTGAATAACCACTGGCTCCTACGACGGCGACTTTGACTTGGGCGGACATATTGCGGGGGGCGGAGTATGGGATGTCGCGGGAACCGTGCAACCCTGAAAAAGGTCATTTCAGCCTGCTAGAAAAGCAGGTGGCATGCCGTAGCCGCCCGATGTTGCGCCTTACTGCTGCGGCAGCTTCAATTCGATACGCTTTCCGCCGCGCTGGACGATGACGGTCAGTTTTTCACCGGGGCGATGGTGCTGAAGCAATTGGCCGATGATGGCGCTCTCGGTGATGCGCTGTTTGAGATCTCCGACCTGCACGAGGATGTCGTCTTTCTGGAACCCTTCCTTCTTGGCGGCGGCATGCGGGCCGTACTGGCCGACATGGAAGATGCGCAGGGCCATTTGATCTTTGTCGATACCAAGGCTGGCACGTTCTTCATCGGGGATGTCGTCCATTTTCATGCCGCCAAAGGCCATGGCGCGCATGGGCCAAGTGCCAACTCGTTTGCCAATGTCCGACTTCAAACGCCAGCCAGCAGGAAGATCGAGTGTGAGGTCGGTTTCCTTGCCACCACGGAGAACTTTGGCAGCGATAGCGCCAGATTCAGGCGAGCGATGCAGCACCCAGCTCACGTCGGCAATAGAGACAATCGGCTGCTGGTTCAAAGTTTTGAAACTGTCGCCAATTTGCACGCCTGCCTTGGCGGCGGGCGACTCGGTCGCGACGGCTTCGACTTTGGCGATGTCATCGGTCGCCAATGTGACACCGAGTGTTTCAATCGACGGCTGCGGGTAAATCCATTCCACAGGCACAGATTCTTTTTGGCTGCGGTAATAGGCGCGAAACGCATCTCCGACCATGTGGCAGTGAACGCAGCTCGCGACGACTTTGCCGTTCCAGTCTAGCTTGCTCTGATACTTCGCGGCCAGCGTGGGAAAGTCGACTGGCGTCTGGTAGGGCACAGGACCGCCCTGTTTGCCCGCCAGGGCCGCTTTGTTCGCCGGATAGCCCTGATGGATGGTCAGCGCGGCATCGAGAGCCTTCTTGAAACTAGCCGTCGTTTTGTTCAGCGGATCTTTTTGATGCAGCCAGGAACCGTAGCGACCGTAGATCGTGCCGTCGCCGTTGAACATGATCGCCGAAAACGAGAGATCGTAATCAAACTGGAACTTGGCGAGGTCGAGCGCGTTGGCCTTGATGACGCGGACGCAGACGAACTGATCGAGCAGCGGCACGAGTTCCGGCTCCTGGAGCACGCTGGCGTCGATCCCGGCGCAGGACAGGCAGGGCACGCAGCGCAGCACGACGAGTAGCGGCTTGCCCGTGGTCTTGGCGAGTCGGAAACCGCTGTCGATGTCGTTCCAGTTCCAGCGTGTGTCGTTTTCCATCTTCGCCTTCTCGCCACGCACCGCGCCTTCGCGGTCCTTGACGGTTTCAGCGTGTGTCAGCGCGGCAAAAATCAGCAGGAGGGCCGGAACGAGTGATGTGGGCTTCATGCGTTAAATTCTGCCAAGGTCGTCGTCCTGTTGGCAAGCCAAGAAAATTTGCCGAGCGGTTTTTGGAATGGACAGGAGGCCGTTTCATTCGGTTAATCGCGGCCAACTCACCCGAGCTCAGCATCCATGTCCGAAGTCACCGCCATCT
>JBIKYB010000100.1:0-15887 GCA_044355475.1 Prosthecobacter sp. | reverse complement strand
CAGGACAGGTTGTTCTGGAGCAACTACCGCAGGCATAATGTGCTGGCGGTTGGCAATGGCGTCCCTGCTTGGGTGGACATGCTCCGCGTGGTCGCTCGTGAGCAGGTCCAGGGTGCGGCCCGCGAACCGATCTTCCGCCTGGTCGCGCGGCAGGTGGCCCCGGCGCAGCCCGGCACCTTCGTGGTCTGGGACCGTCTGCGGTTGGAGAGCGGCGACGGGCCTACGCTGGTGTTGGCGGAGCACCCCGAACTGAGGGCAGCCGTCGAGGCGGCGTGCGGACTCCGGTTTGGCCAGCATCCGCAAGGCCGGCCCGTGCCACCGGCCGCCCTGGTCACGGAGGCAGGTTCGGAGGTCCGCATCGACCTGCGGAAGCTGCCAGCGGCGCTCTTGAAGTCGCTCACGCTGCCGCGATTCCTCCGCGCCGATGTGAGCCTCGATGCCGGCAGCCCGGTGACGGCCACGGTCCAGGCTTTGCTGCTCGCTGAGCCGGACTTCACGGACCCAAAGCAGATAAGTGGGCGGATCAACCCAACTTCATGGCGGTCCGGAGACCCACTCATCGCGGACGAGCCCGAGCCGCGGGTCGCGCAGATCGTGCATCCGCGTGTCGCCGCCGAGCGGGTCCAGCCGGCGGCGGAGTTTCGCGCCCTTTTTCCACCAGCGGTGCTCTTTGAGCCGATCATCCCGCGGGACGCCCAAGGAAGCCTTTTCATGTTCCACCGCGAGGACGAGCCGCTGCGCCGACTCCTGCTCGATGAGACGGGCCGGGCGGAGCTGGAACGTCTCTGGAGCGAACTGCATTTCCTGCGCGAGGACGCGCCCGCCAACACGCTCATGTATGCGGAACTGCTGAAGTTGTATTCCCAAAAAGGCCAGGCCCAGATGCACTTCTTCATCCAAACTTTTGAAGAACGCTTGAAACGAGATGATGCGGCACTCCTCGCCGATCAGGCCGCCGCCGAGCCCCGCCACCTTGATGCGCTGCTCGCTTTCGCCGCCCGGGCCTGGCGTCGGTCCCTCGGTGCCGATGAACGCGAAACCATCCTCGCTGCCTACCGCGCCGATCGTGCCGAGGGCATCAAGCATGATCCGGCCCTCCGCGCCGCGCTGGCCCGTGTGCTTTCATCGCCTTGGTTCCTTTATCGCGTGGAGCAGCCGGCGACCGGGCCGCGCTGGCAGCCAGTGTCAGGCGATGAATTGGCCACGCGGCTGAGCTTCCTGCTTTGGGACTCGATTCCTGATGACGAACTGCGTGCGGCAGCCCCGCGTCTGCACGAGCCCGCCGTGATGGAGGCGCAGGTGCGCCGGATGATCAAAGACAACCGCACGCGCGGCATGGCCGAGGAGTTTGGCGCTCGCTGGCTCGGCGTGCGGGACTTCGTCGCCAACCCTGGTCGCAGCTTGAAGGACTTCCCCGAGTTCACGCCCGCTGTGCGTGACGCGTTGGCCGAGGAGCCGGTGCGTTTCTTTGAGGACCTGCTCATCAACGACCGTGCGGTGAGTGACGTGATCGCCACCGATGCAGTCATCGTCAATGACGTGCTCGCCAAGCACTACGGCATCCCCAGCGTGACCGGACCGGAGTGGCGTCGCGTGGAAAAAGTCGCGACCTACGGTCGCGGCGGTCTGCTGGGACTCGGTGCCGTGCTCGCCAAGCAATCCGCCGCCGCCCGCACCAGCCCCATCAAGCGCGGTGCCTGGGTGGCCCACATGCTCGGTGATCGGCTCCCGAAGCCTCCGCCGAATGTGCCGCCGCTGCCCGATGCCGTGCCCGCCGGCCTGACCGTGCGCGAACTGACCGAGCGCCACCGCAAGGACGCCAACTGCGCCGCCTGCCACGTGCGCATCGACCCGTATGGCATGACACTGGAGCAGTTCGACGCCATCGGCCGCCTGCGGCCCGCCAGCACGATGAAGCCCGGCGAGAGTCGTGCCACGTTGCGTGACGGCACCGATGTCGATGATTTCGCCGGCCTGCGAAACTACGTCGCCGGCCCACGACACGAGGACTTGCTGCACACGCTCGCCCGCAAGCTCACCGGCTACGCCCTGAGCCGCGCCGTGCTGCCCTCGGACCGCGTGCTCGTTAATGAAGTGAGCAAGACCATGCTCGCCGGCGGACGGTGGTCAGACGCCCTGCTCGTCATCGTCCGCAGTGAGCCGTTCCGCTGCATCCGGCCCGCAGCCGGGACACTGAAATCGGCAGAAAACCGGACGAAATGAAAGTCGCATGAGAACCACCGTCACACTCATCACCGCCCTGCTGCTGGTTCCGCTGCTCCTTCCGTGCGACGCTCATTCACTGAAGGTTGAAACGGAAGATCTTGTCGTCGTGGAAAGAGGAAAGCCAGTGTGCGCTATTTTCATGGAACCGGGGGCACCGAAATCCGTCCGTCTGGCGGTAGACGAAATCCAGCGGGTGATCAGATTGGCAACGGGCAGCTCACTGCCGGTGATCACCGAAGCCAGGCCGCCAATGATCTGCCTAGGGGACTGTGCTGCTGCGCGTGCGGCGGGCGTGGCGGTCGAGGCGATGGCTGACGAGTCCTTTCAAATCGTCACGCATGGCCAAGCCGTATTCATTGTTGGAAAAGATACGGCGGATGGTCGGACAACACAGCGCGGCGGTTTAAGCAGGGGCACTTTGTTTGGCGCATATGCGTTTCTGGAACGTGTCGTCGGAGCGCGCTGGATCATGCCGGGAGAACTGGGGGAAATCATCCCTCATCATGATCGGCTGGTGGTGCCGTCGATGAACACCATGGAAGCGCCATCGTTTGCTTCACGTCAGCTTGAGTTGAGCGATCCGCCATTGGTAAGACAATGGGCCATACGCAACCGCGTGGGCACTCAACCGGGAGATGCAGGAGCAATAGGGGTGGACGCAAGCCATTCATGGAACGAACTGATGCCGCAAGCACTTAGAGATTCGCACCCTGATTGGGCTGCCGTGAATCCGTATGCAGAGAAGCCCAATTACAAGTTCTGCACGCGCAACGCAGACGCAGTGGCCGCTTTCACAAAGAGCCTAACTCAGAAGTTCGACAGGGATCAACCACCCTTCATGATGAGTGCATCGCCCTCCGACGGGCAGAGCTTTTGCCACTGTGACCGCTGCAAAGTGCACATCACTCTCAACTCCCACGGCAAAGAATCGACGACGCGCAATCTGCTCGATTTCTACAATCAGGTGGCACGTGCGATTGCGCAATCCCAGCCGGACCGGATGATTGGTGCCTTGGTGTATGGCGCGAACGAGTATCCACCAGCGGAGATGCCGGAACTCGACAAGCATCTGTTCATCGAGTGGGCTCCTCTCGATGTTTACGGGCTTGGGCTCTACAAGAAGGGTTATCGTGATGAGTTCGATCAGCTCGCCCAAAGCTGGCATCGCATCGCTCCAAACCTCGGCTACTCCAACTATCTGCACTGGCATCGCTCCCGCGGCTGCGCGCCACTGGCTCCCGCACCTGAGCTGATGAAACTGGAGTTCGCCACGCTGAAGAAGCATGGCATTCAAAGCGTGCGCGAGGCCGTGGACCCAAACTGGGCCTACGCCGGCCCGAACAACTGGCTGCTTGCTCGTCTGATGTGGAAGGCCGATGCCGACGTTGATGCGCTGTATCGCGAGTGGCTGACGCTCGCCTACGCCGAAGGCGGCGAATCCATGGGACGTGTCTATGCAATCATTGATGATGCGTTTCGAAAGTTCAAACAACAGGACGAACCGTTCCACTACGTCGCCGGTCAATACGACATCGACAAACCGAAGATCCTGAAGATCTACCTGCCGCTGCTGCCGCACATTCACACGCTGTGTCAGGAAGCACTCGCAAAGGCGAATGACCAGCGGGCAAAGCAACGCATCAGCCTGTTCGTGGACAATATGAAGTTCTTCCATCGCGAGCTGCGTCGTGCCGGTTACGTGCGTGCTGACGAAGATCTCGGGTTCGCCTTATCTGATGAGGAGTTTGAAAGGTTTGCGGCCAGCCCAGAAGCTCCGGGATCACCACCCGCTAGGTATTTCATGCGCAAGGCAGAACCGCTGCCGCCATTCGAATAACGAACCATCCCTTTTCCAGATCCGCTCAATCTCAACTCAAACTCAAACCATGAACATCCAACGCAACAACTGGCTCATCAGCCGCCGCCATGCGCTCCGTGGAATCGGTGCGACGCTCGCATTGCCTTTGCTCGATTGCATGAGACCGGCACGGGTCGTCGCTGCGAGCGGCGCAAGTCTGCCGCCGACGCGCACGCTCGTCACCTTCACCGGCATGGGTTTCCACTCGAAGCACTGGTGGGCCAAGGGGGACGGTGCGGCGATGGAACTCGGACCTTGCCTGAAGCCGCTGGAGGCCTGGAAGGAGCGCATGGTCTTCCTGCGCGGCCTGTGGAACGAGCAGGCGAACAACGGGATCATCCACTGCATGCAGACGGGGAACATGCTCAGCGGCGCGGCCATGGCGAAGAACGAGGTCCACACGGGCGTCAGCTTCGATCAGGTGATGGCGCGGCAGATCGGCGATCGCACCCGGCTGCCTTCGCTGGTGCTCGGTTGCGAGGAAGCGATGCCCGGCCTCCAGGACGGGCATCCGCTGCTCTACGGCTCGCACATTTCGTGGAGTTCACCCGTGTCGCCGACCTGGACCGAAACGCGGCCCGCGCTCGCCTTTGACCAGCTCTTCCGCACCGAGCGCAATCGCGATGACCGCCGCGTCGTCGATGCCGTGCTCGATGACGCTAAGTCCCTGCAACGCAAGCTCTCCAGCGCGGACCGTCAGCGCTTTGAGGAGTATCTCGGCTCCGTCCACGAGATCGAGGGCCGCATCAAACGGGCCGGCAAGGAACGCGCGGCCGGTGAATGGAAACCGACCCTCACCAGCCCCGATCGCCCGCGCCCTGCCGATGGCATCCCGGCAGATCTTCCCGAGTATTGGAAGCTCATGAATGACATCCTCATTCTTGCCTTCCGCACGGACTCCACGCGGATCGCCACCATGAAATACTGCAACGACGCCTCCAACATCGTGCACGCGCATCTCGGCATCCGCGATCACCATCACTACATCGCCCACTCGCAGCCGGACGAGCTGATCACGCTCAACCAGTTCTTCATGTCGCAGCTCGCCTACCTCTGCCAGCGCATGTCTGAGATCAAGGAAGGCGACAGCACACTGCTCGACAACACCGCCATCATGCACTGCTCCAGCATGCTGCATGGCAACCATGAATCCAAGCAACTGCCAGTGATCCTGCTCGGCGGCGCGGGTGGCAATCTTCGCGGCGGCCGCGTCCTCGACTACCTCGACAAACCCAACCGCCGCATGTGCAGCCTCTTCCTCAACCTCATGGACTGGGGCGGCCTGAAACTCGACCGCTTCAACGATTCAACCGAACGGCTCGCGGGTGTCTGAACCATACCAACGACTGATCCATATCCATGTTTCACCACCGAAAATTTTCCCGTTGCGGCCTGCTCCTCGCCGCCAGCCTTGGCATCGCCGGTGCCGTCCGTGGGGCCGAACCGTTTGAAGCCTTCCTGGAGAAGCACTGCATCCGCTGCCACGGCCCTGAGAAGGAGAAGGGTGACTTGCGCATCGACCAGCTCTCGCGGGACTTCAAGTTGGGCGCGGACAGCCATCACTGGGCGGAGGCCATTGAAAACGTCAACAGTGGCGAGATGCCTCCGAAGAAGGAGAAGAAGCCGACGCAGGAGGAAATCGCGGCGTTCGTCACGAATCTCGACTCGCTCCTCAAGGAGGGCCGGTCAGCTCGCATGGCGGCGCGGCCGGCGGTGGCGCATTATCGGCTGAGCCGGAAGGAGTATCAAAACACGGTCTATGATTTGCTCGGCGTGCGCTATGATCCGACCAAGCAGGGGGAATTGAACGAAGACACGCTCTGGCATGGCTTTGAGCGCATCGGTTCAGAGCTGTCGCTTTCGCCTTCGCATGTGGACCGTTATTTCCGCGCGGCGGGGATCGTGCTTGACCGCGCTTTCCCCGAAGCCAGCGTGGAGGCTCGGAAGGTGCGCAAGACGGCGGCGGAACTGCGTTACGGTGGCGGGAAGTCCCAGATGGAGGCGCTGGCCCGGTTCGGCATCAAGCGGCCGCTTCGTTACCTTTTGTTCCCCTCGAACGAGAGCGCTTCGATGGGAACGGCGCTTTCGCCCGAGTGGTTCGGGAAGACCGGCCCGGAACACAGCGGTCTTTACCGAATGCGCCTCCAGGCCAGCGGGATTCGTCCCATCGGTGGTCAGCCCGCGCACCTGAAGATTGGCAGGAGGAGGGCTGATAACGGGGCCGTCGAAGGTCTCATCGAGTTTGACGTCACCGCCCCGGAGGACGGGCCACAGGTCTATGAGTTCGATGTCTTCCTGGAGATGCCGACGACCCTTGTCTTCAGCGTGGTGGCCGCCGATGGACTCCCGAAGTTTGGAAACCAGCTATGGGACAGGGGTGCATATATTTTTACGCACAGCAGCGAGACTCAGCTCCTGAACCCCACTGCGGCGCAGATGTTCGATGACAAGGGAAACGGCATCTTTTCCACGGTGCTGCTGGATTGGATCGAATGGGAAGGCCCGCTGGTTTCGGAGGTGGAAAAATCGCGCAGGGTGGGCTTGGTGCCGCCTGATGACGCCACGCCCGAGGTGGTCGCGGAGCATCTGCAACGCTTCGTCGAGCGTGCCTGGCGTCGGACGGTGAAGAAGGAGGAACTGGAGGAGTATCTGCGGTCCTACCGCTCCGAACGCGAGGCGGGCGAAAACATGGCCTACGCCTATCGAATCGCGATGCAGGGCGTGCTGACATCCAGACATTTCCTCTACCTCGTCGAGGGCGACCCGGTGGCCCGCGAACGGCTCACCGAGTCGGAACTCGCCTCCCGACTCTCGTATTTTCTTTGGAGTTCGATGCCCGACGACGGCCTTTTCATTGCGGCCAAACGCAGCACGCTGAACGGCGAAGGTCTCCAGAAAGAAGTGGACCGGATGCTCGCCGACGGCAGAGCCAGCCGCTTCGTCGATGACTTCGCGCGGCAGTGGCTGCAACTGCACCGCCTCGGCATGTTCGCGCCGGACAAGAAGCTCTACCGCAGCTACGATGTTTGGCTGGAGGCGAGCATGCGCTCCGAGCCGGTGGAGTTTTTCCGCGAGATGTTCGTGAAGAACCTGCCCTTGGATGGGTTCATTGATTCCGACTGGACGATGGCCAACGCCCGGCTCTGTGATTTCTACGGTCTTGCGGAGCCGAAGACCGGCGGTTTCCAGCGCGTCTCGCTCAAGCCCGAGGATCATCGCGGGGGTCTGCTGACGATGGGCGCGGTGCTCGGACTGACCTCGGACGGCACGCGGCATCGCCCGGTGCATCGCGGCGTCTGGCTCAGCGAGGCGATCCTCGGCAAGACGCCCCCGCCGCCTCCGGCAAACGTGCCCGCCATCGAACCCAATACGCCACAAAGCCCCAAGGCGACCATCCGTCAGAAGCTGGAAGCACACGCCACAAACGCCAACTGCGCCGCCTGCCACGCGAAGATCGACCCTCTCGGCCTCGCCTGGGACAACTACGATGCCATCGGGCAGTGGCGCACGCACGAGAAGGTGCCCGCAGGAGTCGGCGCGGACCCCGCCGTCAATCCTTCCGGTGCCATGCCCGATGGCCGTGCCTTCAAAGATGCCACCGAGTTCAAACGCCTGCTGCTCGAAGACCGCGACAAGGTCGCCCGCGCCTTCATCGAGCACCTGAGCACCTACGCCCTCCGCCGCGTGCTCAGCTTTGACGACCAGGACGACCTCAAAGTCATCCAAACCGAGGCGAAGAAAAACGGATACCGGCTCAAGGACATCGTCCGTGCCGTGGCTTTGTCCGACTTGCTGAGAAAGCGCTGAATAGCACCTCCATCACTCAAACGAAATACCACTCAAGAACGACAACAACGAACCAAGAACCCACAACGATTATGAACATCCAAACCCAATCCTGGCTCATCAATCGCCGCCACGCTCTCAAGGCGCTGGGCAGCTTCATTTCACTGCCCATGCTCGAGTGCATGGTGCCGCTCCGTGCCGCGGAAAAAGCCGCCGCCAACACGCCAAGACGCAGCGCCTTCATCTACCTCGCCAATGGCGTTCACTCGCTGAACTACCAGATCCTCAAGGAAGGCAAAGGCTACGAGTTCTCCCGCTCGCTGAAGCCGCTGGAGAAGCATCGCGATGTCATCACGCCCATCAGCGGGTTGCATCACCCGGGAAGCCTCAGCCATCACCACGGCTGCATCAATATCTGGCTCACCGGCGGCAAGATGGGCCCCTCTGACCGCAACACCATCTCGGTGGACCAGAAGATGGCCGAGATCACCGCGCCGCACACCCGTTACCCTTCGATGGAGGTCGCCATCACGCAGGATTCGCTCGCTTGGACCGCCGATGGCGTGCGGTTGCCTGCGCTGCGTCGTTGCAGTGAAATCTTCGCCTCCCTCTTCGAGGAACCGAAGGGCGGCAAAACAGCCCAAAGGAGAGCGCTACGCAGCAAAGGCAGCGTGCTCGACGCCAACCTCGCCGAAGTGCGCCAGCTCGAGAAAAAAATGGGCTCCCAGGACAAAGGCCGCATGGACCAATACCTCACCTCCGTCCGCGAGGCCGAGATCCGCACGCGGCGGGCCGATGCCTGGCTCGACACGCCGCTTCCCGCTGTCTCCGACGCGGACCGCAAGCGCACCAATCGCGACATCGCCGCGACAATGGCGGGCGATTATTTCCGCACGGTCTATGACCTCATGGTGCTCGCCTTCCAGACGGACGTGACACGCGTGGCCACCTTTAGCCTGGGCGGGGAAGGAGATGCCATACCCATTCCTGAAATCGGCATCACTGAGACTCGCCACCAGCTCAGTCATCACGGCGGCGATGCCGGTTACATGGAGAAGCTCACGAACTACGACACCTTCGCCATCGAGCAGTTCGGCTACTTCCTCACCCGGCTCTCGGAAACGAAAGACCTCAGTGGCAAGCCGCTCCTCGGCTCCACGATGGCGCTCTTTGGCAGCGGCATGTCCTACGGCCACAGCCACGGCAATGCGAATCTCCCGCTCGTGCTCGCCGGCGGCTCCGACCTCGGCTTGAAACACGGCACGCACCTCGACTTCAACAAATCGGCCAAAGGCTTCGAAGGCTACACCTTCGGCCCAGACGGAGCGCTCACCACCGCGCATTACCAGCTCTGTAGTCGGCCAGTGAACACGGATGCTCACATGAGCAACCTCCTCCTCCTCATGGCCCAGCGCATGGGCGTGGAGACCGACCAGTTCGGGGACAGCAACAAGGTCATCGCGCTCTGATCAGGGAGTGGTGGAGTGATGGAGAAGTGGAGTGATGCAACCAAGCATTGCTTCACCTCGCCACTCCACGCCTTCAGCACTCCAACTCCCCACCATTCTCCTGTCCCCATTCTTCTGTCGAAAATGTCCCACCCACCACTCCATCACTCCACGACTCCATCGCGCCGCTGGCTCGTGGCGTTGTGCATGGGGCTCGCCTTGCTTACGAGCGCCGCGCACGCCGATGAGCCGTTCCGCCCGGAAGCGGGGAAGTTCCCGCCTTTGGAAAAAGCGCACGCTTATCGCGGCGAACTTGTTTTTGTGGGTCACGCGAACCGGCGTGGCAGTCTTCGGGTGGAGGGCACGGGCAAGTTTTATCGAAACGACCCGCACCCCTTTGCCATGCTCCCGTATGGTATCGTGCGCTATCAAGGCGCACCGGCGGACCTGCGCGACATCCCGCTCGGCACGGTGATGCACGTCCGGGCCTTCTTCCCGCCGGACCCGAAGACCTCCGTCGTTCCCGTGTTGCCGGTGGATAGCAAGTCGAAGGACGCCGGTCATTATCGTGGCACAGGCATCTTCCCAGCCGAGAACCACGTTCTGCTGCTCGAAGACGAGCCCAGTCACTGCCTGCGCGAGGGACTCGTCTGGAAACTGCGCGAGGTGGAGGTCAAAAACGGCGAAGGCACCATCACCGCCATCCGCGCCCCCACGCACCGCGGCGACGCCAAGGCGGCCGAGGACATGATGACCTTCGACTCCGCCACCCGCATCTGGCGTGGCAGCGAGCGCATCGGAGTCGCACGCATGGTTGCCGAGGCAGCATGGCCCGCCAGTGGAAAGAAAAAGCTCGGTGGGCAGCCCGTCCACCTCGGAATCACTTGGAAACCTGCACCTGGTGATGGGTTGAGCGGCGCTTTCACCCGTTTCCACATCTCGGACATCTGGCTGGACGAGGCCGCCATCGAGCAGGCCGCCCAATTTCAGACCGAGACGCACAAAGGGTTCATCCGCGGCCGCTGGATGCCAGCCTGGGTGGATGCGGTCGAGTATGGCAAGTTCGGTCGCGCCACCGTCACCGCGACTCTTTTCGGCGGCATGGATGCGTCCCTTTACGCCGACTTCCAGAAAGGCGTGCAGGCCCAAATGAACGGAGCCGAGAACACCTTGAAGCATGCCGGCGGCCACTACGGCCCCGGCCACATCGCCTCCAGTGGCCAAATCACCGCCATCACCAAGGCCGACGGGAAAATCCCACTCGGCTCCAGCGGCATTCAGATCCAATTCGAGACCGATCTCATCATCGAAGGCATCCGGCCCACACGCGTCATCCGGGTCCGCCCGCAAAGCTGGCCCAGCAGGCAAGTGCCCCGCGAAGAATACGTCAACGACAGCCTCGAAGAGCGCTTCCCGACTCCGGCCATCTTTCCGAAATACTAAACCCACGCCGTCGCCCTTCTCCTGTCCCCAATCTCCTGTCGAAAATGATCGCTCCAACATTCCATTGCTCCACCACTCCATCGCTACGCTGGCTCACAGCCGTATGCCTCGCTCTCACACTTCTCACGAACGCCGCCGCCGAGGAACCAAGCACAAAGAACCAACAAAAAGGAACCGCCGCCGAACCCTTCCGCCCGGAAGCGGGAAAGTTCCCGCCGTTGGAAAAAGCGCATTCCTACCGTGGCGAACTCGTGTTCGTGGACCACGTCAACCGCCGCGGCAGCATCCGCGTGCAAGGTGTAGCCGACTTATTCCGAGGCGATCCGCGCCCCTTCGCCATGCTGCCCTACGGCCTCGTGCATTATCACGGCGCACCTGCGGATCTGCGGGACATCCCACTCGGCACCATCCTGCACGTCCGCGCCTTTCTCCCGCCGGACCCCGTGACCTCCTCCGTGCCGGTGCTGCCGGTCAACAACAAGGAGAGCACAGCAGGCTTCCGTGCCCTCGGCACGGCACCCGCCGAGAACCACGTCCTCCTCCTCGAAGACGAGCCCAGCCACTGCCAGCGCGAGGGCAAGGTCTGGAAGCTCAAAGAAGTGGACCTCCAGAAGAACCAGGGGATGATCATCGCCAGCCTCGAACCGAAGCAAGGCGGCGACGGCAAGGCGACTGAGGAAAAGATGACCTTCGATGCCGCCACGCGGATCTGGCGTGGCCGCGAATGCCTCGGGATCGCGGACTTGATCGCCGAGGGCGTCTGGCCCGCCACGGGGAAGAAACCCCTCGGCGGCCAGGCCGTCCTGCTCGGACTCACCTGGCAGCCCACCGAATCAGGCGTGTGGGTTCAGTTCCATATCTCCGATATTTGGCTGGACGACACGGCGATGCAACGCGCCGCCAACAATCAGGCCGAGGCACACAAGGCCCTCATCCGCAGTCGCTGGATACCCGGCTGGGTCGATGCCGTCGAGTATGGCAAGTTCGGCCGCGCGACCGTGACCGCGACCTTGTTTGGCGACGTGGATCCCTCCCTCTACGGTGATTTCAAGAAGGGCGTTCCTGCGCTGATGAATGCGGCCGAGAATACATTGAAGCATGCTGGCGGTGCCTATGGGCCCGCGCACATGGCCTCAAAAGGAACCATCCTCGACGTCACGAAGACGGACGGCGCGGCGCCTTTGGGCAGCAGCGGCATCCAGATCCGTTTTGAAACGGACCTCGTCATCGAGGGCATTCGCCCCACGCGAATCGTCCGTGTCCGTCCTGCAGACTGGCCCACCGTCCGAGTGCCTCGGGAGGAATTTCTGGGCGACGGAACCTTCAGCCATGAAGACCGCTTCCCGACTCCGGCCATCTTTCCAAAGTATTGATGGAGTCGTGGAGTGCTGGAGCAGTGGAGCAATGAAGCCATCGCCAAATCCCTCCCCAAAAACCAGCACTCCAACACCTCGTCACTCCACGTCTCCGCTCCAACTCCAACGTTCCCACATGAAAACCACTCTCCATCTGCTCAGCGCCCTCCTGCTTGCTTCGCTCACCGCGCTTCACGCCGCAGCGCCTGACCTTTCCAAGATCACCTCACGCGCTGATCTCGATACCGTCATCGCTGCCACCAAGGATGCCGAATTGAAACAAGCGCTTCAAGACAACGCCCCTGCCATCCTCGCCACCGCCGAGCAGCACCCGCACGTCGAAGCCGTCATCCGCACCATCGAGAGCGCACCGGGCACGTTCACCAAGGTTAACTCCACACCTGAGGCATTGAAGAAAGCGGCGGGTGGAGACATCGCGCTCTTTGACACACTGACGATGGTCAACACCGGCATCCTCAACGGCCATGCTCATGCGAGTCGTGACAAAAAGACCGATCCCTATGACGCCGCTTTCATCGAGCATCTCGGGCAGATCCCCTCGTTGGAAAACCTTTCAGTCGTGGTGACCACGCTCGAGGAATCCTCGCTGGACCAGATCCTGAAACTGAAGCGCCTCAAATCCCTGCGCATCGAGAAACGATACGACAATGGCCCGGGCGACACTGCCCTCGCGAAACTTTCGCAGCTCGCGACGTTCCCCGATTTGAAGTCCCTGTCCCTGCATTACTTCAGCAAAGCCACCGACGCCGGACTCGAGCACCTCGCCGGCCTGAAAAACCTGGAGAGCTTCAGCCTTCGGGCCAACCTTCCAGGTCATGCCTTCGCCAAGTTCGAGGGTTGGACAAATCTGAAGTCCATCGCCTTCCACGGGAACGCTATTGATGACGAAGGCCTCGGCCACATCTGCGAGCGATTCCCCAACCTCGAATCGCTCAACCTCATCCATGCTCGCGTGCTCACCGACGCCAGCGCCGTGCATCTGCTGAAACTCAAAAAGCTCAAGAGCATCATCCTCAACGGCCCCAAATTGACGGCGGCCTGGCATGGGAACTTGAGCACGTTGCCTCTGGAATCCCTGTCCGTCAGCCAGGGTAACGCCCTGCCTGCGACACAGGCGATTGCCGGTGCCAGATCGATCCCCACGCTGCGTCGCCTTGCCATGGATGGCAAAACGCTGACCGATGCAGATCTCACCGCGCTCGCCAGCATGACCCAGCTCGAATCGCTTTCGCTTGGAGACATCGACCTGCCCGACGCCCGCCTCCCGCAGTTGCAAGCCTTCGCCCATCTCAAATCCCTCACGCTCATCCGCTACGGCAAAGGCTACCCCGACGAAACGCAGTCCAAGGTGAAAGCCCTGCTGCCGAAGGTGGACGTGAAGTTTGTGAAGTGAGGCACCTCAGAGGAACCTGTAATAAAAGCCAAGAAGCCATGAAACGAATGCTGTTCTTACTCGCCGCAGCCCTGCTCGGCCGCTGCCGAGACTTTTCACGATCATGACACCCATCTTCACCAAGACTATGTCCAAACGCATCACCCCACGAGTTCGAAGCTGTATCCCGATGAGCGGCAAATGGCTGGCACTCATCGCCATCGCATCGGTTTCCACCCATGCCTTTGCCGATCAAAAGCAGGCCTTCGAGCAAACCATTCAGCCTGTGCTGAAACAGTATTGCCTGGACTGCCACTCGACGAAGAAGCAGAAGGGCGATCTCGATTTGGAGCGCTTTACTTCACTTGATCTTGTGAAGCGTGATCCCATCGTGTGGGAGCATTCGTTGGATCAGATCCGCGACAAAGAGATGCCGCCGAAAGACAAACCCAAGCCGTCACCCGAGCAGATGAAGCTGCTCACGGACTGGATACAGAGCACGCTGGATGACATCGCGCTCGCCAGCGCGGGTGATCCTGGGCCGGTGGTGCTGCGGCGTCTGTCGAACATGGAATACACTTACTCGATCCGTGATCTCACCGGCGTCCCGTCGCTCGATCCGGCGAAGGAGTTCCCGGTTGATGGAGCGGCTGGCGAGGGATTCACCAACGCGGGTGCGGCTCTGGTGATGTCGCCTGCGTTGCTCACGAAGTATCTGGATGCGGCAAAGGACATCGCCTCGCACGCGGTGCTTACGCCAGATGGCGTTCGTTTCTCACCGAGCACATCATCCAGCGACTGGACAGACGAAGCTCTGATGAATATTCGGGCGATCTATGCCAAGCACACGACTGCGGGCACAGGCTCGCAAACCGTCGCTCAGGGCATCAAGCTCGACACCGGCACGGGCAGCGGCCATCTGCCTCTCGCGAAGTATATCGATTCACTGCAAGGCCGTGCCAGCAGCGAGGGCTTGAGCACCAAGTATCTTGGCATTCTGCGCGAGGCACTCACGGGCACAAAGCCGTCCGTTTTGCTCGATCCGTTGCGGGCCAAGTTTCGCGAGAAAAAACTCACCGCGGCGGATGTCGAGCCGTGGCAGAAGGTGCTGTGGCGTTTCGCGAATGTCGGCCACATCGGCAAAGCGAACGGCCCGAAGGCCTGGCAGGAGCCGGTGACACCGCTGGTCGCGAAACATGAGATGCGGCTCAAACTCGCCTCGGAAACCGATGTCACGCTCTACCTCAGCACCACGGATGCAGGCGATGGCAGCACCCATGATGAAGTCGTGTGGGAGAATCCGCGCCTCGTGGCTCCTGGCAGGCCAGATTTGCCTATCAGCGGCCTTCCAGCACTCGTGAAGCACTTGGAGACACAACGCAGCCGCATCATCGCGGAAACGGAGTCGGTCTTAAATGCCATCGCCAGCGGCAAAGAAGGCGCTGATCCAGCTTTGATGGCCGCATGGCGCGAATACCTCGGCTACGGCACCACCAAGCTCGAACCGTTGCTCACCAAGCAGATGAAGAGCACGCCGGACTACAATTTCATCAAGGGCTGGCAGGGCGATAGCGCATTGAGCGTGATGGCCAACTCGTCCGATGCCACCGTGCGCACTCCTGGCGAGATGAAGGGCCACAGCATCGCCACGCATCCCTCCCCGACGCGTGCCTCGGTCATCGCGTGGCGTTGTGACAAGGGCGGCATGTTGCGCATCCATGGTGATGTCGCCGCCGCGCATTCGGAATGCGGAAACGGCATCACCTACGCGCTCGAACTCCGTCGCGGTCACACCAGCGAGGTGCTCGCGAAAGGCGAAACTAAGGGCAAGCAGCTCTTCAAACTCGGCGCTTTCGAAAACGTGCGCGTCGAAGCCGGACAGGTCGTCGCATTGGTCATCGGCCCGAAGGATGGAAATCACTCCTGCGACCTCACCGCCGTCAATTTGACGCTCAGCGATGGCGCCCAGACCTGGGATCTCGCGAAAGACGTTTCACCGAACATCCTCAAAGGCAATCCGCACGGCGCGTGGCACTTCCTCAGCCAACCTGCCACGCTCGATTCCGCGCCGGATGTGCCTGCGCCCATCGCTGAATGGCGGAAGAAGCCAACCCCAGAACTTGCGGTGAAGGTGCGGCAGTTTTTGGAAAAAGACTTCCCGCTCAACTCACCGCTGCTGCGTCCGTTTTTGAATAATCGGTCAGGTCAGACCGCTTATTCCGATCTAAAAGCCAATGCGCCCTCAGTTCTTGAAGTGAAAATCCCCGCCGTGCTCGCCAAAGGCACCGAGTTCGTTGTCGCCGGAAGACTTGCCGCCAAAACGAATGGCAGCGTGCAAATGCAGGTGCTCACTGAGAAGCCCCTGGCCGCTACGAGCC
>JBIKYB010000363.1:0-4911 GCA_044355475.1 Prosthecobacter sp. | reverse complement strand
GTCGCCACGACCTCCTTCACATCCGCCACGCCGTCGCCGTTCGTGTCTTTGCAGAACAGCAACTGCGGCGGCACCGCGATCAACGCTCCGCCATTCACCGCCATCACCGCCCGCGGCATGACGACCTTGTCGAGAAACGCCGTCGCCTTGTCCATGCGCCCGTCGCCATCGGTGTCTTCGAGCAGCGAAACCCGCCCCGTCGGCTCCTTTTCCGTGCTGCCAGCCAGATCATGCATGTAGCCGCGCATCTCGCAGACGTAGAGCCGCCCCTGATCATCAAAACTCATCGCCACGGGAGCCTCGATCATCGGCTCGCTCGCCACCAGCTCAATGCGGAAGCCCTTTTCGACCGCGAATGCCTTCATCGCCTCTTCTGGAGAAAGCGGCGCGGGAGGTGGGAGTTTGAACTTCAGCTCGACCTTCTCGGGGCCGGCGTTTTTCGAGTGTACTGCCACCGCGTGCGGGGCGAGCGATAGGCAGAGGAGGGCGATGAGTGGGCGCGTCATGGGGGGAGGCGATTAACGGAACCGTTCTGCGCGTCCTCTCAACTCACTTCAAGCCGGAGTGGTGCCTTTGATGATGGGCGTGAAGTCGCTCCAGTTTTCGATCTGCGACCACGAGATCGAAGGCTATCGCGAACATGGCTTCAGTGGGACTCGGGGTCGTTCAAAGCCTGCGCGGTAGGATAGTCGAGTTCCTCGCCCGTTTGCACCACAATCACATGCACCTTCTGCCCATTCACCGTGCTGACGACTTGGTAAGTGGGTCCATAGTCACCAAAGGTGCGGTAGGTGCCGACCAAATCGGCAGCAGTTTTGGGCGAGGTGGCAATCGCGTTCATGGGAGGATGATGCTTCCTGGCGACGAATAGGCAAGGCGGTGCTTTTACTTCTTCGCTTTCGGCTTCGGCTGTTCGGAGGATTTGATCGTCAGCGAAGGCACGGGCTCGTTTTTACCCGCGAAAGCATTCCAGGCGCTTTGGAAGGCAGCGGCATCACGGACATCGCCTTCGGCGATGAGCCATTGGTAGCGGAGTTTGAAGGGGGCTTCGGCAGTCGCTTTGCCTTTGGGGAACATGCCGAAGCGGCCGTAGTCGCGGTAGGCGGAGGTGGCGGTGTCCTTCGGGTTGTCGGGATGATTGAGGATCACGACGGTGAAGGTTTTGCCTTCGGTGGTGAAGATTTCGGCGGCCCAGGGGAGGTCGCGGACTTTGTGGGCGTCGATGTTTTCGCCGGGGAAGAGGTAGGTCGTCGTTTTCGTGTCCACGAGTTCGCTCGGGCGGAACTGTGCACCCGCGTGCTCGGGATCGCCATTCATGTCGGCTTCGCCGGACACGGCTTTGATGGCGCTGTTCATTTCGATGCCGAGATAGAAGGGCTTCGCGGGCGTGGTGAAGCTGAAGCGGCGTTCTTCGGTGAGGAAGGGCGCGGTGGTGTCGCCTTGCCAGTCGATTTGGGCGGTAAAGACGTTTTCGCCGGGCGTGACCTTCGTCACGACCTGATCGCCCTTCTTCATGTGCCAGCGGTCATAGGATTTGCCGTTGTAGCCAATCTTGCTGAAGCCGAGGAAGATGCCGCGATGGTGCGTGAAGTTGAACCCCGCGCCTTTCGTGAGCCGCGTGGAGCCATCGGCGCTGAAGACGTGCATGTAGGGCTTGTAGGTCTCGTGATGCTTCTCCGGCGTGCTGAGATCATTCGCCATCATGAGCTTCGCCACGACTTTGCCGCCATTCGCGACGGCGACGTGATCTTTGTCCGCGACGGTGATGTCGAAGGCTTGCGAGTGAAGTGCGAGGGCGAGGAATAGGATGGTGTTTTTCATGAGAGGATCTTTTTGATGACTTTGGCTCCCTCGACGCCACTCAGTCTTGCATCAAGTCCTTGGAACTTGAAGCTGAAGGCGTCGTGCTGGATGCCGAGCTGATGCAGCATGGTGGCGTGGAGGTCGTGGACGGTGGTGATGTTTTCCTGGGCGGTGTAGCCGAGGTCGTCGGTGGCGCCGTAGGTGATGCCGCGCTGAATGCCTGCACCGGCGAGCCACATGGACATGGCTTTGTTGTGATGATCGCGGCCGACGGGGCCTTTGTTGCCCTGCGCCATCGGCGTGCGGCCGAATTCGCCGCTGAAAACGATGAGCGTGTCGTCGAAGAGGCCGCGCTGCTTCAAATCGGTGATGAGGGCCATGCAGGCGCGATCGACTTCTTTGGCGCGGAGTGGCAATTCCTCGCGCAGGAGGCTGTGGTGGTCCCAATCGCGATGATAGAGCTGGATGAAGCGTGTGCCGCGTTCAGCGAGTCGGCGGGCGAGCAGGCAATTCGACGCGAAGGAGCCGTCGCCGGGCGTGCAGCCGTAGAGTTCGAGCGTTTTAGGGCCTTCGGGACGGATGTCCATCAGCTCCGGCACGCTGGCCTGCATCTGGAAGGCCATTTCATACTGCGCGATGCGTGTGGCGATCTCGGGATCATCGCAGAGGACGGCGTGCTGTTTATTGAGCGCATTGATCGCGACCACGTCCGCGCCTTGTCGCTCGCGAGTGACGCCGTTTGGGCTGGTGAGATACAAAACAGGATCGCCCTGCGAGCGGAGCTGCACGCCTTGATACTTCGACGGCAAAAAGCCGCTGCTCCACTGCCGCGCGGCGATGGGTTGCGGCGTGCGGCCTTTGCCGGTGGACACCATGACGACGAATCCGGGCAGATCCTCCGCCTCGCTGCCGAGGCCGTAGGTGCTCCATGCGCCCATGCTCGGACGGCCCGCGATTTGAGCGCCGGTGTTCATGAACATGTGCGCCGGGTCGTGGTTGATCGCGTCCGTGGTCATCGAGCGCACGAGGCAGATGTCGTCCGCGACGCTGCCAAGATGCGGCAACAGTTCGGAGAGCTCCATCTGGCACTGGCCGTGTTTCGCGAAGCCAAACATCGGCCCTTTGCACACCAGTTTTTGCCCTTGGAGTTGCGCGAGCTGCTGTCCCTTCGTGAACGACTCCGGCATCGGCTTGCCATCCATCTCCGCGAGCTTCGGTTTGTAATCAAACAGCTCCAACTGGGACGGCCCGCCCGCCATCGTGAGCCAGATCACGCGTTTCGCCTTCTGCGGCAGCGGCAGCTTGCCCAGCACACCGCGTGAAGCCGCCTGAAGCAGATTCGGACTCAACAACGATGCCAAAGCGACGCCACCGAGCCCTTGCGAGGCGCGGCCGAGGAAGGCGCGGCGGGTGTGGAGAAGCGGGGAGGTCATGAGAAGAAAAGTGGCTTGCCGAAAAAACAGATGTCAGTCATGGTGTCTGACATGAAGACCAAGACCACCACCAAGAAAGCCGTCCGTCGCCCTGCCACGAAAGTCGCAGCTCCCCGCCGCATTTTCACCGTGCGTGACCTTAACCGCCAGCCACAGGCCGTGCTGAACGCCGCTCGCAAGGCTGGAGGTGTCCATGTGCATTCGCGCAGTGGTGAGAGATTCCTCATGAAGCTAGATCCAGCGGCCAAATCCGCAGTTTCAGATGTCGAACATCGTCGTGCTTTCCACGAACGGCTCAAGCTTTTGCATGCCCAGATGCGTGAGGCCGGAAGTTCCGGCATCACGGAGGAAGGATGGGACACGTTCAGCAAAATGATCGCCGGAGAAGCATGATCTACGCGGACACCAATTTTTTCACGACGCTCTACTGCCCAGGCCCGAGAGCGTCCGAGGCTGAGCGACTGAACGAACTGGCGGCGCAGCAGAACTGCGGCCCCTTTCCGATGACTTTTCTTGGCCGGCTGGAGTTTATGAATGCCCTCCAACAGGCTGTTTTTGCTACACGCCACGGCGTGCCAGGCTTCCACATCACGCCCGAGCATGCGCTGGTGCTGGAGGCCGAGTTCCACGAGCAACTTGCGGAAGGAAGACAGTTGTTTCACGCAGCTCCTTCCGAGCACGAACTTGAAAAGCAGTTCCACATCCTGGTTCATCGCTACACCGCGAAGGAAGGCTTCCGCACCTATGACATCCTTCACGTCTCTTCCGCGCTGGTGCTCGGCTGCGACAAATTTTGGAGCTTTGACGCCAAGGCGAAGAAGTTGGCGAAGCTGGAAGGTCTGGCAGTAAATGAGTGAGTTCATCGTCCTGGGATTCTCACATCTGGGTGTCGTCACCGATGTCCGGCCGGACCCATGCAATTTTACATCGGTGACATTCATGGAGGCATCGAAATAGGCTGCTACCGGGGAAGTAGTCCCGACGAAAGCGGAGAATGTCGCCGCATTCAGGGCAGCGTCGCCGGTAGTAGAAGAAGGCAAACAGCACCATGCTGCAGATTAAAACCGGAGCGGCGAGCAATGTGTCAACTGATCGAAGGCCAAACACCACAACACCCGTGAAAATGACGAACACCACGGCATACACCGCAGCACGCTGTTTGGATGAAGACGGCAGTGGCTTTTCGATCATCATGTTCACGACCTAGTGACGGTCTCGTGCAGATTCAGCAGCACGCGGGCGATGTGAGTCCATGCGGCGAGCTCGGCCTTGTTCAAAGTGGCTGCGACAGGTGCTGCGCCGGTTTGGAGGAGGGACTCGGCGGCGGCGGGGTCTTTTTGGTAATCGGGGAGGTGTTTGGCGAACAAGGCGGAGAGCGTCTTCATTTCGTCGGCGGTTGGTTGGCGCTGCAAAGCTTGTTGGAAGGCCCAGGTGATGCGTTTTGGGGCATCGCCTTCGGTTTGAAGGATGCGGGCGGCGAAGGCGCGGGCGGCTTCGACGTAGGAGGGGTCGTTGAGTAGGACGAGAGCCTGCTGGGGGATGTTCGAGCGGTTGCGCTCGGCGGTGCATTCTTCGCGGCTGGGGGCGTCGAAGGCGAGCATGGCGGGATGGGTGAAGCTGCGCTGCCACCAGGTGTACATGCCGCGGCGATAGAGGCTCTCGCCACTGTCGTTCT
>JBIKYB010000098.1:0-16113 GCA_044355475.1 Prosthecobacter sp. | reverse complement strand
GCGAGGTCACCGCTGGCGCGGCCCATCGTTTCCAGCACCATCACGCGGCGGTGGCTGCGGGCGGTGTCGATGAAGTGGTCCACAGCCCAGACGAGCGTGTTCACCGCCGTGTCCACGCCGAGCGCCATGTCGGTGAACTGCAAATCGTTGTCGATCGTGGCGGGGATGCCGATGATTTGCAGGTCGCTTTCCGCGGCGAGCAATTTCGCGCCGGTAAGCGAGCCGTCGCCGCCCACGACGACCAAGGAGCGCACGTTCAGGTCTTTCAGCAGCTTGATCACTTTCGTGCGCACTTCTTTCTCGTGAAACTCCAGGCAACGCGCCGAGCCGAGGATGGTGCCGCCCTTGCCCATGATGCCGCTGACGCTGGCATGGTCCATCTGGATGAGGTCGAGCTGGTCATTGATGAGGCCGGCGCGGCCCGGATGGCTGGCGATGGCGTTTTTCAGCCGCACGAGCGCCTCGGCGTCCCCATTCACCGCACGGGCGGTGCGGACGAGACCGCGGTAGCCGTCGCGCACGCCGAGCACGGCGATTTTTTCACGATTCAGGCCCAGGCGCACGACGGCGCGGAGGAAGGCGTTCATGCCAGGGGCGTCGCCACCGCTGAAGAGCACGGCGACGGCTTGTTCGGGATAGGAAGGAGTCATGGAAATTGGTTGGGGCGGAATGCCTTAGCGAGCACATGGAGCGTGGCAAGCAACGCGTAAGCCACCGGCGGATTCCCGGCCTTGATCGCCTGCGTTGGCGTGTTACTGGCGCGGGTGTCCCCCGAATTTGCCACCACGCTCTTCCCGCTCGTCGCCGCCTTGCTCTACGCCTTCGGCGCTCTGGTGCTGAAGCGCTCCAGCGATCTCGGCGTGGGCCTCTGGCGCACCACTTTTGTGGCCAATGTGATCGTCGCGGCACTTTTTTCTCTGCTCTGGCTGCTCGGAGGTCCGCCAGTGCAGAAAGAACTGCTCTGGCAGCCTGGTGTGATCGCCCTGTGCCTGTTTGTGGGTCAGCTTTCGCAATTCCTGGCGCTGGAAAAGGGAGATGTCTCCGTCGCCGTGCCGATTTTCGGTCTCAAGGTCATCCTGGTGGCGTTTTTTACCCCTTTCCTCATCGGCGAGGCCGTGGGCATGAAGCTCTGGATCGCCGCCTTCCTCAGCGTGCTCGGCATCACCTTTCTCAATCGCAAAGACGCCGATCAGCCGCCACGCCACCTGCTCGTCACCTTCATCGCCGGGGCCATCGGTGCGGTGGCCTTCGCCGTGTTCGACGTGCTGGTGCAGAAATGGGGGCCGAGCTGGGGCGCGGGCCGTCTGCTGCCCTGCATCTTCTGGATCAACGCCCTGCTCTCCTTCGGCCTCATCTTCCGTTTCTCCGCGCCTTTGAGCAAGGTGCCTCGCAAAGCCTGGCCGTGGCTGGTAGGCGGCTCCGCCCTGCTCGGTGTGCAAAGCATCACCTTCGTCAGCACCCTGGCCGTCTTTGGCAAGGCCACGAACGCCAACATCGTCTATGCCTCGCGCGGACTGCTCAGCGTCGTGCTCGTCTGGCTCGTCGGTCATTGGTTTCACAACGCTGAGCAGCACCTCGGCCCCAAGGTCATGCGTTGGAGGCTGGCGGGCGCACTCATGATGATGAGCGCCATCGTACTGGTGGTGGTGTGAGGCCATTTCGATAGCGGTCGGTCGTGCTGTCGCCGCGCTTGGCCCCATGGCCAGCGGAATACCCGTCCTGATGCCAACGTATGATCTGCCATGCATCGCAGCCTTCTCTTTCTCCTGCCGCAGGCTCTCCTTGCTCTCGATTTCCCCTCCACACCACCGGTGGAGCCAAAAGACGCCGCGAATACCTTCCATGTGCTCGATGGCTTCGAGATGCAGCTCATCGCCGCCGAGCCGCTCGTCACCGATCCCGTCGCCATCACCTACGATGCCGATGGTCGCGCCTACGTGTGCGAGATGAACGACTACCCCTACACCGACAAGGCCACGCACAAGCCCAGCCAGGAAAACCCCACGGATGCCCACATCGGCAAGGTTCGCCTGCTCACCGACACCGATGGCGACGGCACCTTCGACAAGGCCACCGTCTTCGCCGAGGGCCTCTCGTGGCCCACTGGCGCCGCGTGCTGGAAGGGCGGCATCTTCGTCACCGCCACGCCGGATGTTTGGTATCTCAAAGACACGAATGACGACGGCGTGGCCGATGTGCGGCAAAAAGTTTTCACCGGCTTCAAAAAGCTCAACGTGCAGGCCGTCATGAATAACCCCATCTGGGGCCTCGACCACCGCATCTACATCGCGGGCGGATCGAATGGCGGCGAAATCCAGCGCGTGCCCGGCAGCGAGAGCGTCATGCCGATTCCGAAGGACTTCAAACCGCTGCCCATCAAGCGAAACGACTTCTCTTTCGACCCCAGCACTGGCGATGTGCGCCTCGAAAGCGGCGGCGCACGCTTTGGCCAGACCTTCGATGATTGGGGCAACCGCTTCCTCTGCAACATCCGCAATCCCTGCCAGCACGTCGTCCTGCCGTATCGCTACCTTGCGCGGAATCCGTATCTCGTCGTCCCCAGCGCCCTGAACGACTGCGCCGAGGCCGGCGACCAGCTCCCGGTCTGGCGCACCAGCCCCGCCGAACCCTGGCGTGAGTTCCGCGCGAAACGCTGGGTGCAGGAAGGCAGCCACCTGCCCAAAAGCGAGCTCGTCGGCGCCGGCGTCGTCACGTCATCGAGCGGCATCACCGTCTATCGCGGCGATGCGTATCCGAAAGAGTATCGCGATTTCGCCTTCGTCGCCGACGTGGCCGGCAATCTCTTCTATCGCATGAAGCTCGTGCCCGACGGCGTCACCTTCAAAGCCGTGCAGGTCGATGGAAACAAGAACTTCTGCACCAGCGACGACCTCTGGTTCCGCCCCGTGAATTTCGTCAACGCCCCCGACGGCTGCCTCCACGTCTGCGACATGTATCGCGAAGTGATTGAGCACCCCTGGAGCATCCCCGACGACATCCACGCCGCCGTCGATTTGCTGCGCGGGCGGGATCGCGGAAGAATCTGGCGATTAACCCCACGCCGTTCTGTAGTCCCGCGTTCGCTTCGCGGCTCCGCAGCAGGCGGCTCTGAGAAAGCACCGGCTAAAGCCGGGACTACAATACGTAGCACTCCCAAGCTCAGCACAGCAAGCACCCAAGACCTCGTCGCCCTCCTCGACCACCCCAATGCCTGGCACCGCGAAACCGCCCAGCGTTTGCTCTTTGAGCGGCAGGACAAAACCGCCGTGGAGCCGCTGCGGGCGTTGGTGAAGAGCGGGAAGACGGAGCAGGGTCGCATGGTGGCTTTGGACTCTTTGGAGAGCTTGGGCTTTTTCGGCTCCTTTGATGCGATGCGCCTAAACGAAGTCCAAATGTCTCCAGCTTACTTCACGAATGAGAAAGCAATAAAAGGGGATGCGCTCTTGGAACAACTTGGGTTTCCTCTGCACGGACAGGCTCTTTTAAGGGAAGCTATCAACGACGAAAGCCCGTATGTTAGACGAGAGGCGATGCGAATTCGGCCCGAGGCATTGATGGCACCAACCACCTTGGGAGAATTGTCTGAACCGAGAAAAGAAACCGCCCGCCTGCTTAGAGACAAAAATCTGCTCGTCGTCATCGAGGCCATTAGCTTGCACTCGCTATTTTATAGTCCCGCTTCGCTCGAGGTTATTGGAGACGTGTGCGTGCAGCATCAAAACAGTCCGGGGCTATTGCAGGCTGCCCTGGTCGCCAGTGCAAGAGAACAGTATCCGCAATTTCTGCGAGTGGTCGCTTCCGCTGAAATTGAGCACTCGAAACCGCTCCAAGATTTCACTAGCCAATGCATGAAGATGATCGGTCGCAAGTGCCGAAAGGGGGTCGCGAGCGAAGCGCCTTTCTATGCAGTAAGTGGTGTGCTTCAACGAAGGCTGCCAGAGAGCCTGACCAGATCGTTGATTGCGGATCTTGCTGTGGAATTGCGCAGGTCGGGTTCAAGCATTCGCGAGAGAGTATTTGAGCGCAGGAGTCAACTGTGTGCATCGTTGGCCCAGCGAATTGAAAAGGATGTCTCCGCGAAGGATGTACCCGGCGACGAAATCATTCCAACCTTGAGACTGCTGCCAGACTTTGTTTTTGCGGGGTGGTCAGCAAGAGACCTCTTCTTGAAATATCTGGGCAAACAGTATTCAAGTGAGATTCAAATGGCTACATTGGAAGCCTTGGACTGCTATGACGAAGCAACAGTGGGTGAAGTAATCATGGAAGTTTGGCCCAGCCTGACGCCCATGTTGCGTGAACGTGCCATTACTTGCTTGTTGTCTCGAAAGGATCGCATCGCCCAACTTCTGGATGCCATTGAGGCGAAGAAGATCACGCCCGCACAGCTCAGCGTCGCCGCGAAGGCGACGCTGGGACGGCAGAAGACGCCCACGTTGGCGGAGCGGATCGCGAAACTCATCGGTGATGGTGGTTCGTCGTCGAACCGCAAGGATGTCATCGAAAAGTATACGAAGGAGATGGGGCTGAGGGCGGATGAGGGCATCCGCGCTCCTGGGGATGTCACTCGCGGCTCCAAAGTCTATGAAACCGTCTGCATGGTCTGCCACAAGTTCGCGGACAAGGGCAACGATGTCGGCCCGCACCTCGGCACGATCAAAGCGTGGACCGCCGAACAGCTCGTCACCAACATCCTCGACCCGAATCGCGAGGTGTCACCGAACTTTGCGCTCTACCTCGTCGAGACGAATGATGGACGCACCCTCAGCGGCCTCATCACCAGCGAGACCGCCGGCAATCTCACCCTCAAACGCGCCGATGGCGGCACGGACACCGTGTTGCGCAGTGAGATCAAATCTCTCACCAGCCCCGGCATTTCCCTCATGCCCGAAGGCCTCGAAGCCGCCATCACGCCGCAGCAGATGGCGGATTTGATCGCGCATTTGAAGCAGTAGGCCGGAACAAAGGATTGCCGGAACTGGCCCCAGGAGGTATTCTCCGCTCATGGACGCAGCACTCAAAGCCAAGTATGCGAATCATCCGCTGGCGCAGGTCATCTTGCAGGATGCGCTGGCGATTCAGGATCGTTTCGCCGCTGAGCCAGTCTATGCAAAGACGGGCAAAGGATTCTTGAGGAGTGCTGGCGTGGAGGAGATCAAGCAGGCCAAGGCAGCAGTGAAGAAAACAAAATCCTGACCGCCATGAGCCAAGTGAAAGCATGGCTGGCCGAGGTTCCGTGGGATTTGGTGATCTTTCAGAATGCTTCGCTGTGCGAGCAGAAGAACGCGCTTCACAAATCCACCTCGGATGGCTACGAAACCACCAAGGCGCTCTGGGAGGAGTCCCATCAACAATCGATGACGCTGATGGAAGTGGTTGAGCTATGCCGCCGCTGCCATCGCATGGCGCCGTTCTGCTTTTACAACGGCAACACCTTCGCGGCGATTGCCCGCTCGATGGTGGAGCAGCTTGGGCTTTCAGGATCGGAAGCGGCGGCCTTGCGCAGTCTCGCGGGTCATATCGTGGCCGGGGTGGCGACGCCGGAGCAGCAGGAGGCGTTCCGGAAGTTTTGTGAGAAAGGCTGATCAAGCCACGATCGGACGGATCACCTCGCCATACACATCCGTGAGCCGGAAGTCGCGACCGGCATAGCGGTAGGTCAGTTCTTCATGATTCAGGCCCATGAGGTGAAGAATCGTGGCGTGCAGGTCATGCACGCTGGTGGGATTGTCCTGCGCGGCGAAGCCGAATTCATCGGTGCTGCCATGCACGGTACCGCCTTTGATGCCGCCGCCGGCCATCCAGACGCTGAAGCCGTAGTGGTTGTGATCGCGCCCGAGCTTCGATTTGCCTCCCGCGAGTTCCACGGTCGGTGTGCGGCCAAATTCGCCGCCCCAGATGACGAGCGTGTCCTCCAGCATGCCGCGCTGCTTCAAATCATGCAGCAGCGCGGCGATGGGCTGGTCGATCTGCGCGGCGAGCTTGCGATGATTCGTCTCGATGTTGTCGTGATTGTCCCACGGCTGCCCCGCGCCATGCCAGAGCTGCACCATGCGCACGCCACGCTCCAGCAAGCGCCGCGCGATGAGCGTCTGCCGCGCATGAACGCCCTCGCCATACAGTTCGCGGATGTGTTGAGGCTCTTTGCTCACATCAAAAGCGTCCGCTGCCTCGATCTGCATGCGGAAAGCCAGTTCGAAGCTCTGAATGCGCGCTTCCAGCCGCGGGTCACTGCGCTCGGCACGATGCGCGGCATTGATGCGACGCAGCAAGTCGAGCTGGCGGAGCTGCACGCTCGTGTCCGCGTGGGGGCTGCGGATGTTTTCGATCAAACGATCCACCGCCTCGTGCTTCGAATCGACATAGGTCCCCTGAAACGCGCCAGGCAGAAACGCCGACTGCCAGTTCTCCGCGCTCTTGATCGGCATGCCGCCAGGGCACATCGCGATGAAGCCTGGCAGGTTCTCATTCGCGCTGCCAAGGCCATACGTCAGCCAAGCGCCCATGCTGGGCCGCGCCTGGATCGAATCCCCGCAGTTCATGAGCATCAGCGAGGGCTCATGGTTCGGCACCTGCGCCTGCATGGAGCGGATCACGGCGATGTCGTCGATATGCGCCGCTGTTTTCTCAAACAACTCGCTCACCTCGATCCCGCTCTGCCCGTAACGCTGAAACTTGAACGGTGAGGGAAACGCCGCGCCCGTCTTCCGCTCCGTGATGCGATGACTCGGCACCGGCTTGCCCGCATACTTCGCCAGCGCGGGTTTCGGATCAAACGTATCGACATGCGACGGCCCACCGTTGAGGAAAAAATGAATCACCCGCTTTGCCTTGGGCGCGAAATGCGGCTTCGCCGCCTGTAAATCCGCCAGCCCAAGCGCCGCCATGCCCATGCCAGAGCGGCGGAGGAAATCACGGCGTGTAAGAGGCGGATTCATATCAATCAACAAACATGAACTCGTTTGAGAGCATCAGCACCTGCACGAGTTGTTCCCAGGCGGTGAGTTGGGATTTCGGCTGGGCGGAAAAGTCTTTCTGGGCATCCCAAGCGTCGCTCGGAGTGTCGCCGCCCGCGCCTGTGGTCGTGGTGACGGAGGGTGAGATCTTCGGCGACCACAGGAACTGGTCGCTGTTCAGGCCGTTGCCGATATCGACGATGAAATCGAGTGTTTCACCGGCCTGGAAGGCGATGGCGTCGAGTTGGAGCTCCGCTTTGGTGCCGAGGAGCGTCGTGCTGCGCAGTTTGCCAAGGCGTGAATGACTCACAAACGCACGAATGCCATCGCCCACCTCGGGTTCGTGGATGAGGGTGGAGCGCAGGTCGTAGCTGCCATCCGCTGGCGCGATCCAGCGACGCACAACAGCATGTTTGCGATCATTGCCTGGATGACCTCCCTCGGCAGTGAGTTGTGCCCAGCCGAGTTTCTCATTGGGCCACGCTTCATCACCCTGCCAGGCGCTGCCGGTGAAATGCGGCAGCGGGTTGAAGGTCTTCATGCGACCTGTGCTCTCATCCCACTCACCGTAGCCATAGTGCCACGATTTGGAGTGATGGGACGCGGCAATGACTGGCGTGGTGTCGGTTTGGACGAAGGCGAGAGCAGAAGCCAGCTCGTCGGATGTGGGACTGCGTTGAAAAAGCTTGGCGTAGATGTGGCGAATCTTTGCTTCGTCCGACTCGGATGCGGCAGCATTTTGAACGAGCGCCTTCGCCTGCTGCACGACAAACGGGTGATTCAGGCCAAAGAGCGCCTGTTGCGGTACGGTGGTCTCGGTGCGCTGGGGGATGGAGAGATCGGGATTGGCGAAGTCGAAGGTGCGCATGACCATCGGCACGTTTTCGCGGTCCACGAGCGCGTAGAGCGTGCGACGGGTGTTGCTGCCAGCGAACAATCCTTCGGGGCGGCCACCCACGCGTAGATTCAGCCGACCTGCGGCGGCGAGCCAGGTGTCGCGTGCTTCCTCGAAGCTGAGGCGATGCGGCGTGAAGCGGGCAAGCAGGCGGTTGTCAGGATCGCGCGGATCACTCGTCTGGCTGCTTTGTTGATACGTCTCCGACATCATGATCAACTTGTGCATCGTCTTGATGCTCCAACCGGAGTCGATGAAGCGCTGCGCAAGCCAGTCGAGCAGTTCAGGATGGCTCGGGGGACTGCCTTGCTTGCCAAAATCGCTCGGCGTGCTGACGAGGCCGCGGCCGAAATGATGCTGCCAGAGGCGGTTCACCATCACGCGGGCCGTGAGCGGATTGCGCGGATCGATGATGGCCTGTGCGAGTTCCAATCGACCGCTGCCTTTGGTGAATGGCTGCTGCGGGCCGAAGGCGCTCAGGAACTGTCTTGGCACCTCATTGCCTTTGGTGAGCGGATTGCCGCGTGTGAACACACGCGGCGTGCTGGGCAGCGGACGATCGACCAAAACCGTTGCGTGTGTCGATGCGGTGCTGTTTTTGATGATGAAGCGGTCCACCTCGCCTTGCGACTTCCAGAGTTCGGTGATGATGCCGCTCGGGAAATACATCTCGATGTTCGCGATGTGCTCGTCCGGCACATGGGCGGGCGAGTCGTGGCTCTTGAGCACTTCCTCGGTCAATTCGACGCCGGGATGTTTTTCCACCCATGCTTTCCAGCGATGCACGATGAAGGGATTGAGGTCTTTCACGTCGATGATCTGGTCGAAGCCTTGTTCGGGATACTTTTCCAGCTCGGTCACGGCCTTGCTGTAATCAGCAACTCGCGAACGCGTGCGCGCCATCTGCTCCTCGCGGCGCTGGGTCATCAGATCGCGGTTCTTTTTCACCAGCGCGGTCAGTTCGGCGTTTTCGGCCGCCGTGGCGGGCACGAGGGCCTCGGCGCTGCTCTGAAAGACGCCGTAGAGCGCGTAGTAGTCGCGCGTGGGGATGGGATCGAACTTGTGATCGTGGCAGCGAGCGCAGGCGACGGTGAGACCGAGCGTGCCACGCGTGACGACATCAATGCGGTCATCAATGATGTCATGCGTGACGCCGAGGAAACGCCGCCCAAGCGTGAGAAAGCCCATCGCCGCGAGGTCGGGTGACTTGGGAGGCACGACTTGGTCAGCGGCGATTTGCAGCAGCAGGAAGCGGTCATACGGCATGTCCTCGTTCAGCGCGCGCACGACCCAGTCGCGATACGGCGTGGCATGCACCCAGTTCTTTTCCTCGCGAGCATAGACGTAGCCTTTCGTGTCCGAGTAGCGGGCCACGTCGAGCCAGTGGCGTGCCCATTGTTCGCCGTAGTGGGGGGAGGCGAGCAACTGATCGACGAACTGCTCATAAGGTACATCCATTCGCTCCGGCGGCAGCCCGGTGAGATCAAAGCTGGCACGGCGGGCTAGCGTGCGCGCATCGGCAGGTGGCGCAGGCTTCAAACCATTCTCGGCGAGCTTTTTCCGAATGAACTCGTCGATGCTGGTGCCTTTGACCCGCTTCAGCGGCTGAAAGGCCCAGTGCTCCGCCGAGAGGAGACTCGTGGAGACAAGCAAAATGCCAAGTTGGAGAAAGCGGCGGAACACAGCGGAATTCAATACGCCTCATGAACGCTTAATCCTTCCCCAGCAAAGATTTGGACGAACAGCGCATCGACAGCGACGGTTTGCCCGTTTATCTCGGCGCATGTTCACAGGTCTTGTTGAAACCACCGGCACGGTCCTTTCGCTGGAGCCACGCGGCGAAAGCGCGCGGCTGACAGTGAACGTGGGCGCAATGGCCTCCGAGCTGATTGATGGCGAAAGCGTCGCGGTGAATGGCTGCTGCCTCACGGTCACGACGAAGGACGCGGCGGCGCAGACGGCGTGTTTTGATCTGCTGATGCAAACGCTGAAGGTGACGAGTCTCGGCGATCTGCAAACTGGCTCACTAGTCAATTTAGAGCGTGCGATGGCGATGGGGGCGAGGTTTGGCGGTCACTTCGTGCAAGGGCACGTCGATGCGACCGTTAAGGTGCTGGACTGGAGCGAGCATGGGCAGGATCACCGGCTGGAGGTCGAGATTCCGCCGGAGCTGCGCGGATTGGTCATTCCAAAGGGTTCTATTTGCCTGGATGGCATTTCTCTGACTGCGGCGGAGGTGACGGAAAGCACGGTGGTGTGCTGGATCATCCCGCACACGTTTCAACTAACCAATCTGCACACCAAGAAGCCGGGGGACCGCCTGAACGTGGAGTTCGACATGCTGGGCAAGTATGTGCGTGAGCTGATGCGGGCGATGAAGTGAGCGTCCACGAGGCCGGACAGGCCGTTTTCTTTTCCACATGCCTGTTCTCGAAGTCGAATCCCTCACTAAAAGCTACGCGGAGCGCCCGATCCTGCGCGGCGTGTCCTTCAAGCTGGAACAAGGCGAGCGTGTGGCGCTGCTGGGGCCGTCGGGCAGTGGCAAGACGACGGTGTTGAACTGCGTCGGCGGTGTGGATCGCGCGGACAGCGGTGGAGTGACGATTGCTGGCAGTGTGCTTGGCGATTTGAGCGCGGACGGTCTGGCGCAACTGCGGCGCAGGCACATCGGGACGGTGTTTCAGTTTTATCATCTGCTGCCGACGCTGAGCGCGGCGGAAAACATCGAGCTGCCGCTGCAACTGCTCGGTGTGCCGACGAGCGAGCGTGAAGCGCGGGTGCGGGAGCTGCTGGAGCGTGTGGGCATCGCGCATCGGGCGGCGGCGCTGCCGGGGCAGCTTTCGGGCGGGGAAATGCAACGCGTGGCGATTGCGCGGGCGGTGGTGCATCGACCGACATTGATTTTAGCCGATGAGCCGACGGGAAGCCTGGATTCGGCCACCGGAGCGCAGGTGCTCGATCTGCTGGCGGAGATTGTGAGTGAAACCAAGGCCGCGTTGCTGCTGGTGACGCACAGCCCGGAGGCAGTGAAACACTGCGAGCGTGTGCTGCGCATGCAAGACGGGCAAATCGTCGAAGGCGCATGAACCCGAGGAGCAATCAGACGATGAAGCATGGCCCCTCACCCGACCTCTCCCCGGAGGGAACGACCTATGAATGCAAGTGCCTGGGGCGGGGAGAGGAGTTCTGTTTTGTGGCGGGTGGAAAGGCATTCTCCCTCTCCCCGCCAACAACTGGCGCTAACATAATGGCAGGCTTCGGGGAGAGGGCTGGGGTGAGGGGACAGCCCAACGCGCCTGCATCATGAGCACGGTGCTTCTCATCCTGCGGCGTTGTGCGTTGCGGCACTGGCGGCTGGCTTTGCGGCAGCAGGTGGCGCTGATGCTGATCCTGGCGCTCGGATCGAGTGTGTATCTGGCCGTGCGGCTGGCGAGCAACGCGGCGTTGTCGGGTTTTGAGACGTTCACGGATGGCATCACGCGGCAGCCGGACTGGACGGTGCAAGCTGTGAGTGGTGCTTTGCGCGAAGATGATGTGCGTGAGATGCGCGAGGCGCTGGGAGATCGTCCGGTGAGTCTGCTGCCGGTGGTGGAGGAGACGGTGACACCGGCCGCCGATGCCGGGAATGGCGAGATCGGATCGCGGGCGACGTGGCGGCTGCTGGGCGTGGATTTTGTGGCGCTGCTCAATCTACGCGGTGAGGCACCGGCAGGACTTGGCGCGAACATGCAGGCGGTGCGCTCGGGCGTTTATGTGAGTCCGAAGCTAGGTGTGAAGGAGGGTGAGGAACTGCGATTGATCGTGGATGATCGAGTGATCGCGCTGAAAGTGGCCGGTGTGGTGCCGGAGACGCCGGGAGTGCCGAGTTTGCCCGAGCATCTGCTGCTGATGGATTTGCCGGAGGCGCAGTCTGTATTGATGCGTGGCGACAAGGTGGATCGCGTGGAGGTTCTGGCACAGGACAGCGCCTTGTTTCCGAATTTGCGCGAGGAAGCGGGTGAGTTGCTCAAATCGCGCTGGCAGGTGACGGGCGGGGCGAATCGGAGACAATTGGCGGGCACGATGACGCAGGCGTTTCGGCTGAATCTGACGATTCTCTCACTGCTGGCGCTGCTGGTGGGCGGTTATCTCATTTTTCAGGCGCTGGATGGCGTGGTGCTGCGACGGCGGGAGGAGATTGGCATTTTGAAATCGCTCGGTGTGACGGACCGGGCGATTCAAGTGGCGTTTCTCATCGAAGCGGGTCTGCTGGGGCTGTGCGGCGGTGTTTTGGGCGTGTTGCTGGGCTGGCTCGGTGCGCAAGGCGCTGTGGGTGGTGTGACGCAGACGATGAACGCGCTGTATGGAGCGACGAGCGAGCAGCGGGCATCTTTGAGCATCAGTGAAGCGTTCTTGGCGTTGTCGATTTCGATCTTGGCGAGTCTCATCGCCGCATGGTGGCCAGCGCGGATGGCTGCTCGCACGCCACCGGCGCACATGCTGGGTCGGCATGCGGTGCTTTTTGAAGGCGGCACTGTTTGGCGTGTGGAATGGATCGGCTGGGCGATGATGCTGGCAGCGGTTCTGCTGGCACAACTGCCGGTGCTGCGGTTCGCGAGCGGCACCCGGCTGCCGCTGGCGGGTTATGCGGCGGCACTGCTTTGGCTGGTGGGCGCGGGATTGGCGGCGGGTGCGGTGTTGAGAGCCATGGGTAGGATCGGACGACTGAGCGGGGCGGTGGCGAGAGTCGCGCTTTCACATTTGCGGCGGCCGACGGTGCGGCATCGCTTTGCGGTGGCGGCGCTGGCGAGCGCGGTGGCGATGACGACGGGCATGGCGGTGATGGTGGCGAGCTTTGACCACACGATGCGCGGCTGGATCGACCGCACGATGCAGGCGGACATTTACATCAGCAGCGCCGGGGCGCAGAGCGCGTCATCGACGCATTTCATCTCGCCGAAAACGGTGGTGGAGCTTGGCAAGGAGCCTGAGGTGGCGGAGTTGGCCTATGTGCAGGCGAGAACGCTGCTGTGGAAGGGCGGCGAGGTGCTGATTCTCGGCACTGATCCGGTGTTTGCGCACAAGCATGGGCTGTATGCGTGGGTGGAGGCTCCAGAGCATGATGAATGGTGGAAGACGAACGATGGCATCACTCCGGCGATCATGAGCGAGAGTTGGAGCGAGCGGTTTGAAACGAAGGTTGGCGATGTGATCGAGCTGGTGGGCCGCAAAGTGCGCGTGGTGGCGATGAACGCCGAGTATGGCAATGAACGTGGGTCGCTGACACTGCCTGCGGCGGTGTTTCGCCAATGGTTTGAGACAGACGAGGCATGGCGCGTGGCCTTGATGCTGAAACCGGACGCGGATGCGGAGACGGTGCGTGATCGCATTCAAAACCAGCATCCGGGTTTGAGTGTGTTTACCAATGCGCATCTTCGCAGTGAGGCGCTGCGCATTTTCCGCCAGACGTTTTCGGTGACGCATGCGCTGGAGGTGATCGGTGTGATCGTGGCAGTGGTGGGCCTTGGTCTCGCGCTGACGAGCCTTTTGCTGGAGCGACGGGCCGTTTTGGCGACACTTCGATCGCTGGGCATGACGCGGAGCGAGATCGCACGATCAGCGGCGCTGGAAGGCCTCGGCGTGGCTTGTGCGGGAGCCTTCACGGGCATCGCAGCCGGTTTGTGGCTCGGATGGCTGCTCGTTTATCGCATCAACAAGCAGTGCTTCGGCTGGACGCTGCAATTTCACGCGGTGTGGTGGCATCTGGCGGTGCTGGGCGCTGCAGTGATCGCGGCAGGCATGCTGGTGGCGGCCTTGGTCGGACGATGGGCAGCGATGCTGCCAGCGGAGCACACGGAGGAATGACATGAGACACTGGACTTTGATTTTTCTCACGATGACAACGCTGCTGGATGCGCAGACGACAGCGGATGGGTTTGCGATTCCACAGAAGGGGCGGGTGTTTGAGTTTCCACGCGATCATGGGAGCCATCCTGAATTCCGCACGGAGTGGTGGTATGTGACGGGGCACCTGGACGCGAAGGACGGCGGGCGGTTTGGCTTTCAGGTGACGTTTTTCCGTCAAGCACGGCGTGATGACGGGAAGACGCTGCATTTGCATCTGGCCCATGCGGCTTTGCTCGATGCGCGGACGGGGCGGTTCGTGCATGAGGAGCGCTTGAACCGTGAAGGATGGGATGCGGCATCGTCAGAGACGACGCTGTCGGTGCGGAATGGAAACTGGTCGCTGAAGCTGGATGAGGCGGCGCAGCGAATGCACATCGCGGCGACGGTGAAGGGCGAGGTTTTGCTGCGGCTGGAGCTTGAGGCGGTGAAGCCGCTGGTGGTATTCGGAAAGGATGGTGTGTCGCGCAAAGGCGCGACGGACTCAGCGGCGAGTCATTACCTGACGTGGCCACGTTTGAAGACGACCGGCACGGTGAAACTGGGCGCTGAGGAGCATGCGGTGAGTGGTGAAGCGTGGATGGATCATGAGTTCAGCAGCAGCCAGCTTGAAGGTGGCCAAGTGGGCTGGGACTGGGCGGCGCTTCAGCTCAAGGATGGACGCGAGATCATGGTGTATCGCATGAGACGGAAGAATGGGACGCTGGACACGGCCTCGACCTTGGCCGTAGTGGAGCGTGATGGCACGGTGCGGCATCTCGCGAGTGATGCGTTTGCCTGGGAGGTGCTCGGGGCGTGGAAAAGCCCACGAAACAACGCGGAGTATCCGATTCGGCTACGGATTCGGTTTGAGGGCGAATCGTTTGAACTGAAGCCGCTAGCGGAGGATCAGGAGCAGGACGGCGGCATCACGCGGCTGCCGTATTGGGAGGGCGCGTGTGATGTGATCGACTCACAAGGGCAGATCGCGGGTCGCGCGTTTTTGGAGCTGGCCGGTTATGCGGGGGATCTCGCAGGGCATCTTTCATCTGGGACGAAGTGAGGCTTTCCAGCCCTGGCGTGTCTTTTGAGATAAGGCCTCTGCTTCCTCATCTGCACCAGCAGGCTGCGATACACCGAACACGCATCTGCCATGAGGCTACCGCGCCTCCATCTTCACCACCAGCGAGTCATAACCCAGGGTGCGGTCAAACTTGGCTTCGTGTTCGACACGCGCTTCAGCTTTGAGGATCGTGATGCCCTTCACGCGGTCGCAGCAGAGCTTTAACAGCGTGCGGAGAATCAACCGTGCATGAGGAGCACCGAGGCACAGATGCGTGCCGAAGCCGAAGCTGAGATGCGGGTTCGGTTTGCGGTCGAGTCGGACTTCATCGGGTTGCGGGAAGGCGGCTTCGTCAAAGTTGGCCGATGCCCAGGCGAGGGAGATGCGCTCACCCGCTTTCACGGTGACACCATTCACATCCGTGTCAGCAGGACAGAGACGACCGATGTGGGTGAGCGGCATGAAGACACGGAAAAACTCCTCGCTAGCGAGTGTGATGCGCTTGGGATCAGCGCGGAGAAACTCCAGTGCCTCGGGATGCTCAGCGAGGTAACCCAGCGCACAGGAGATCGTGTGGATGATCGTGTCGCGACCACCGGCGAAGGCGAGATTGGCGAAGCCCATGCACTCCTCACGCGTGAGTTTGCGTCCGCGATACTCAGCCTTCACCAGCGCACTGAAGAAATCCGCGCCGGGATTCGCCTCGGCTTCGTTGAACTTCTGGTGCAGGTAGTCTTCCAGCACCGTGCCTTTTTTTAACTCACCCCCTGTGACTTTGAAAACATGGATGCCCCAGCCGATCCAGGTGTCCGCTTCGGACTCGGAAGTGTTCAGCAGATAGGTCAGTGCCCGTGATTGCACGGGCAGGGCGAACTCGTTCACGATCTCGATGCTCTCACGGTTCAAAACCTGCGTGAGCATGCCATCCAGCAACGACTCGACCTTTGCCATCATCTCCGGCTCCTTCGCTCGCTGGAAAAATGGTTCGGCGATGGCGCGGTAGTCGGTGTGCTCGGGTGGATTGGTTTCGATGGGGAGCTGCCGCATTGAGCGCACGTATTCCTCGGAGGGAATCGGCACGCGGAAAGGAACGTCAGAGCTGAAGGTCTGCCAATCCTTCGCCGCCTTTCGCACATCCTCGTGCCTCAGAATCATGGTGATGTTTTCGCCATGGAAAGGGCACTGCATCACGCCAGATTCGGCGCGGGCTTCTTTAAAGGGATCGGAAAAGGCGGACATGGTTTGGAGCCTCATTTAACGCGGTATTGAAAGAGGTTTCGAGCGTGAACCTTGGCAAAAACAGGTCAGCAAATGCCTTTGAGGTGATATTCCATGCG
>JBIKYB010000362.1:0-4922 GCA_044355475.1 Prosthecobacter sp. | reverse complement strand
CGCCTTGAACCCGAAAGCCAAGGTCCACCTCACCCAGCGCAGCGAGGTGCCGCTCGATTCTGTGCTCGACACCGGCCTCTTCGCCATGGCCGAGGCCGAGCAGTCGAAAGGCTGGCTCGACAGCCTCGGCGGTCACACACCGGAGACCGAGGAGTATGGCATCAGCAGCTTTGTTTACCGCACCCGTCGTCCATTTCATCCGCAGCGCTTTCATGACCTACTCGGCCTGCATTGGGAGGGCGTCATCCGTGCGAAGGGCATGTTCTGGCTCGCCACGCGGAACGAAATCGCCGGTTACCTCTCGCAAGCCGGTGTCCTACGCGACACCCGAGCCATGGGCTTCTTCTGGAGCGCCGTCAGCGAATCCGAATGGCCGCAAGACGAGCAAAGCCAGGTCGAAATCCGCTCCCACATCCAAGGCGAGCACGGCGACCGCCGCACCGAACTCGTCATCATCGGCCGCGACATGGACAAAGCCGCCCTCACCGCGAAATTCGACGACGCCTTGCTCACCGACGAAGAATTCGCCCAAAGCCCCGAAGCCTGGCGCACGCTGCGCGATCCCTTCCCGCAGTGGCTGCCGAATGAACCGCATGCCCATGCCGCATGAGGTAATTGCCAATCATTCTGCCATCCATCATTTTGCCAATTGCTTGAGCCTCATCACGCCGGTGAATTTGGCAGAATGATGGATGGTAAAATAATTTCAGAGGCAGGCGGAGAACAAAAAAGCCGCGCTGCATGGAGCAGACGCGGCTTTTGATGCACAGCGGATCAGCGGGATCAGCCGTGGCAGTGGCAAGAGTTCTGGCAGCAGCCTTCGCCGGACTTGTGACCATCGGCGCAGGCTTCGCTACAGTAGTCTTTTTCGTTTTTGACGACGTGGTGGCCTGGACGGACTTCGCATTGGCAATCAGGGCAGGCGCATTTGGATGTAGTAGGAGTGCTCATGGCGCTAATACCTGAACATACACTCATATATTTGTCAATTGTCCTACTCCAAAAAGTTGCCAGCATACGGCATGGCAAAGAAAAAAGCGGCAAGCGGCACCAGCGACGACCTCTGCACGGAGCACCACCACCACAGTAAAACCGCGAAAATCCCCCTGTTGGGCGAGGCGGAGGCGCAGCGCATGGGCGAGTTCTTCGCCGTACTCTCAGACCCCACACGCCTGCGCCTAGTTTCGCTCCTGGCTGGGAATGAGTGCTGTGTCTGCGATCTTGCGGAGCGGCTTGGCATGACGGAATCCGCCATCTCCCATCAGCTCCGCTCGCTGAGGGCTGGACGCCTCGTCAGCTACCGCAAAGAGGGCCGCCAAGTGTTTTACCGACTGCACGACCACCATGTGCTGGAACTCTACCAGACCGTGCGGGAACACTTGGAGGAGTGAGCCTCACGCATCCTGAGTACGCCCTGCGCTTTGCTTTTTCATCCACCGCTTCGCACACTCGCTTTGCTCGCGGGTTTCCAAGCAGCACTTCCGCCGTGCACGAATCCACTGCACGGGATCAGTCTTTGCCGGAATAAAGCCCGCCTTCGCACACCAAGCGACGATGAACTGCCCCGTGCGGCCACAACCCGCCACACAATGCACTACGACGGCCTCTCGTGCCGCGTGATGCTTGTCCATCAAACTCACGAAGTGCTCGATCTGCGCATCCGTCGGCACGCCGTAGTCCGGCACGTTGATGTGATGATACACAAACTGACTCGGCACATCGCGTCGGTTGTCGAACTCGCAGCAGTTCACGACCGCCCGGATGTGTTGCTCCTCGTAGAGGTCGAAAACATACGGATCAGGCCACCATGACGCCGCAATGACTCCCTCCACAATCCAGGTGAATGGTTCGGTGCGTTCGGGCTGACCTCTTTCAGGCCAATACCAGGGGCGGATCGGTTGCGGCATGCGTTTCTCTGCACTCACCGCACCGTGATTTCAAGGAGCAGCTCCTGTACCAAAGCGCGTCTATGACTTAGGTTCCACAGAACGTCTGATACGACTCCAAGCCAGAAGGCTCGCTGAACTCGGGCAAGTCCTGCGTGTGATCAAAGGGCGCAGACAGCGCGGTCAGGAGACGCTGCAGGGGATTGAGATCGCCATGGTCTGAGGCGGTGGCCAGCGCCTCTTCGACCTTGTGATTGCGGGGGATGAAGGCCGGGTTGCTGCAGCGCATCAGATCGGTCACTTCGCTGGCGGACTGTGGCTGCCGTTTGAGCCGCTCGGACCAGCGCTGATGCCACTCCGCTGGCGCGAGACGTCCCTGTGTGAGGTCACGAAAAGTGTTGGTGAAATCGGCCTTCGTTTCCTGCATCCAGTCGAGCAAGGACTGGATCAAAGCCTTGTCCTCGCTCTCCTCATTGAAGAGTCCCAGCTTCACGCGCATGCCGGTGAGCCAGTGACGTTTGAAACGCCCTTCAAAGCTTGAGATCAGGCCGTTCGCGATCTCGATGGCTTGCTTTTCATCGTCGTGAAAAAGCGGCAGCATCGCCTCGGCCAGACGCGCCAGATTCCACTGCGCAATGTGCGGTTGATTGCCGTACGCGTAGCGGCCATTGCGATCAATCGAGCTGAAGACCGTGGCCGGATCATACGCGTCCATGAACGCACAGGGGCCATAGTCGATCGTCTCGCCGCTGAGCGCCATGTTGTCCGTGTTCATCACGCCATGGATGAAGCCGACGCACATCCACTTCGCGATCAGCGCCGCCTGCAGCTCCATCACGGCCTGAAACAATGCCGTGTGACCGCCTTCCACCTCCGGGTAATGCCGCTGCCGCGTGTAGTCTGCCAGCGCTTGCAGGTCTGCCTTCTCTCCGCGTGCCGCCGCATACTCAAAGGTGCCCACGCGAATGTGGCTGGCCGCCACGCGTGTCAGCACCGCGCCGGGCAACCCGCCGTCCTGCCGCCAGACTTTTTCACCCGTCGTCACGACGGCCAAGCTCCGCGTTGTCGGAATGCCCAGTGCCTGCATCGCCTCGCTGATGATGTATTCCCGCAGCATCGGCCCCAATGCCGCGCGACCATCGCCACGACGCGAAAACGGCGTCGGGCCCGGTCCTTTGAGCTGGATGTCAAAACGTCCGCCGCTCGGCGTGATCTGCTCACCAAGCAAGATGGCGCGACCATCTCCCAGCATCGTGAAATGCGCGTATTGATGCCCCGCATAAGCCTGCGCCAGCGGTTCCGCTCCCGGCGGCAGTGCATTGCCCGCAAAGATCTCCGCATCAGTCCGTTCGTCCGCGTTCAGTCCCAAAGCCTCTGCCAAGGAGCGATTCAGCACCACGATCTTTGGTTCAGGCACCGGCGTCGGGTCGATGCGAACATGAAACGCCGTCGGCAGGCGTGCATAGGAGTGATCCAACCGCCAGCCGGCCGGTGAACTGAGTGGGTGAGGTGAATGGGGCATGCGAACGACGTTGTAGCGCGGAATTCTCATTTCGCGAAGCCGGCGAACTCAGCAGCCGCGTTTCCTGCCAGAAAAACATCCTCATTCTTTTGCCAACTCAGCTTCCCGTGCAAAATGCCGCCGAATGGCCACCAAACGCCCCAAAAAAGCCACCCGCGCCGAGCTGGAACTGAAACAGCTCATCGCCGCAGAAGCCCCGGCCGACATGCGGCAAATCCAAGCCGTCCTCGGCAAAGTGCAAATCGCCATCGCCGACTACCTCAAATCCGGCGCACCGCTCAAGATCACGCTCAACCCCGTCGAAATCCTCAGCGCCATCGAAGCCGCCATCCGCGAGGCCGAGGGCCACCCCAGCCCCTGGCCTGACGGCGCTGACGCCCGCACCTTCTTCATTCACGGCCTCTACGACGACCTGATCCAGCAGCCGAGTAACATCTTCGAGACCAAGCGCTTCCCCGACGGCACCGACCGCTACCTTCCCATCAGCCCCGCCACCTGGAAAGCCTGCCTCGAAAAACTCCGCACCCAGATCGTCGAGGCAGGATTGAAACTGGCGAAGCGGAAGGCGTAAAACGAACTTCCAAGTTCGTTCCCTGGAGGGATGGCCAGACTGGAAAACGAACTTGGAAGTTCGTGCTACTTCTTGCGCCTGCGCCAAATCCGCAATCAAGTTGCAGCAACGGGTCGTGGCAGCTATTCATTCCTGTCCCCAGCCACCGCCATGAAAACCATCCTCGCAGCTTTTGCACTGTCTTTCACCTTCGCTCAGGCCGCTCCGCTCAAACTCGCCTCGCTGCACCCCATCGTGGCCGATCTGGCACGGCAGGTCGGCGGCGCGAATGTCGAGGTCATAGAAATCCTCAAACCCGGTGGTGACATCCACCACTTCGAGCCAGCGCCGAAGGACATCGCCGCCATGCGTGGGGCCAGACTGCTGCTCGCCTCCGGCAAGGGACTCGAAACCTACCTCGACAAACTGCGCGACAGCCTCGGCGCGGGCATCAAGCTCGTCGAAGTCGGCGAAAAAGTCCCCTCCATCCCCTATGCCTGCAATCACGATCACAGCGATGGCGCTCACCATCACGGCGAATTCGACCCGCACTGGTGGCACAGCGCCGAAAACATGAAACGGGCCGCCCGCGTCATGTCTGACGAACTCAGCGCCGCCGATCCCGTGAACGCCGCCGCTTACGAAGCCGGTGCCAAGGCCGCCAGCAAGCGCTTCAGCGAACTCAAGGTCTGGGCGCAGAAGGAAATCGCCAAAATCTCCCGCGCAGACCGCAAACTAGTCACCGCACACTCGGCATTTGGCTATTTCTGCAAAGAGTTCGGCTTTGAACCCATCTCCCTTCTCGGAGTCGGTCGCAGCGATGATGCTGACTCGAAGCACGTCGCCGAAACCATTGCCGAAATCCGCGAGCATGGCATCAAGGCCGTCTTTCCTGAAGATCAGGCCAATCCCAAAGTCCTCGCCGAGATCGCCCGCAGCACCGGTGTGAAGATTGGCGAGCCAC
>JBIKYB010000563.1:0-2674 GCA_044355475.1 Prosthecobacter sp. | reverse complement strand
GCTCTTCGGCGCAGCCAATGCCGTTTGAAAGCGCACACGCGGCGAAGCATCCGCTGCCAGCGCAGCCAGCGTTGGCTCATCCAGCTTGGAGACGCGACGAAGAGCCGCCTCACGAACTTGCGCATCGGTGTCCTTCGCAGCCTTGACCGCATGAGCCGCCTGCAAAGAACCAAACGATTCCAAAGCGTTCATCGCATGCAGCTTCGCCAGCGCACTGTTGCCGTTGAGAACTTTCTCCAGCATCGGCACGGCGGCTTTGTCCTGACGCTCGAAGAGAAGACGCTGCGCGGTGTCTCGGTGCCAGCCGTTGGGGTGGCTGAGGAGCTTCACGAGGTCTTCGGTGCTCGCGTCGGCGAGGTTGACCTTCTGGCCGATGCGCTCTGCGCCTTTGTCTGGCACGATGCGGTAGATGCGACCGCGGTCGTTGCCTTTGTTGAGGTCGATGTGCTTCTTGATCTCGTCGGGGATGCTCCAGGGATGCTCGATGACCTCGCGATACATGTCGCAGATGTGCAGGCAGCCGTCGGGGGCGTTGGCGAAGTTTACGACGCGGACCCAGGTGTCCTTCGATGCGGCGAATTCGAAGCCGTGCTCATCGGTAGGGCGCTCACCGATCAGACTGATGCCGTCTGCGCTGGGTTTGATGATTTTGCGATGTACAAGCTGGCCGCCGGCGTCGCCAGTGAAGCTGTTGTTCACGAATTCGGGGCCGTAGGCATCGCCACGGTAGATCGTGGTGCCCGTCGCGCCGGTGAAGTAGCCGCTAACGCGCCCGCCACCTTCCACCGCGCCCTTCACCACACCGGCGATGCGCCAGCGCGTGCGGATGATGCGCCAGGGTTCGTCCGGGCTGATGCGGAAGACCTCCGCCGCGCCGCCATCGACCGCGATGCTTTGCTTGGCAGGCGGCATCTGGTAGTAGGGATTGCGGTTCGCATACTTGTCGTCGTAAACCCAGTATTGGAGGTGGTCGCTGTTGGAGCAGCCGAACTTGCGGCCGTAGTTGTCAAAGCTCATGCCGTATTGAGCGCCTCCGCCTTCGAGGCCGAACTCATGCGTGAGCGGATCAAACCAGAAGTCCTTCCCGCCGAGTTCGACGCCCTTCAAATCAGGCCGCTTCAGGCAGGTGATCACTCCGCGATTGCCACCACCCGCGAGGACGTGAATGCGATTGTCCTGCCCCCACATGAAGCTGTTCATCAGACCCTGGACGTTGAGCATTTTCAGGCCGGTGCCGAAGCCGGTGAAGACCTTCTCACGCACCTCCGCCTTGCCATCGCCGTCCTTGTCCTCAAAGCGCCAGATGTCCGGCGTGGCACCGACATACAGACCGCCATTGGCCCAGACCAGTCCCGTCGGCCACGGCAGGTCATCGGCAAAGATCTGGCTCGTCTCGTAGTAGCCGTCGCCGTCTTTGTCCTGGAGCATGGAAATCCGGCCCATGTGTGGCGTCACCTCGCGCATCTCGCTGTAGTCATGCATTTCGCACACAAACATGCGCCCGCGCTCATCGAAGCAGATGGCGATGGGGTCACGCACCTGCGGCTCATGCGCGGCGAGTTGCAGCTTGAAGCCCTTTTTCACCTGCCACGTCGAGATCGCATCCTTCGGCTCCACCGCCGGGTAGCGCGGCAGATCCTTGCCAGGATCGACCGCCACCGCGTTTTTCGTTTCTCCATATGCTTTGGCGTAGGTGGTCTTCGTCTTGATGCCGTCAGACTGGGCGAAGGCAGCAGAACAAAGGGCGAAGGGCAGCAAGAACAGACCGAGGCGTTTCATGGGAAGAGCATACGGGGATGCGTTCTGGGATGAACAGCCGAAAGTTCCGCATCGTGGTATTCTTGTGATGAAGCCTCGGTGGCGTCATTCAGAATTGCCGTGGCCTTGGATTGGTGGATGATGCGGCAATGAGATACCGCGACCAACGCCGCTCCGCATCACCGCCCCCACGACCGCACTTCACACCCCGCAAGAGCATGGGGCAGAATTTTCTCCAGGATGAGGAGACGGCCCGGTGGATCGGGGATCAGGTGCAGCCAGATGGGGCGGAGGTGGTGGTGGAGATCGGCCCGGGGATGGGGGCGTTGACGAGGCATCTCGTGGGCAGGCCGAAAAAGCTCATCTTGATCGAAAAAGACTCCCAGCTCGCTCCGGAACTCATCCGCGAGTTTGAAGAGCGCGAGGACGTGGAGGTGATCCACAACGACGCCACGCGCATCGACCTGCGGCCGTGGTTCCGGCATGGGCCACTGCGGTTGGTGGGCAATCTGCCGTATTCCGTGGGTAGCGAGATCTTGAAGCACTGGCTTACGCCACCGTCGCCGGTGGGTTGCGCGGTGTTCATGCTGCAAAAGGAGGTGTGCGACCGTCTCGCCGCCACTTGCGAGGACGACGCTTACGGGGCGCTGAGTCTGCTGGTGCAGAAGGACTGGAATGTCGAACTGCTGCGCGTGGTACCGCCGGAGGTGTTTGATCCGAAGCCGAGGGTTGATTCCGCCGTCATCCGCCTCACGCCGCGTGATCCGGCCACGCTGCCGGTGTTTGATCATGTGCTGTTTGACCGCTTGGTGCGTATGGGCTTTTCCCAGCGCCGCAAGCAGCTCAAAAATCTGCTCCCCGAGGCTCCCGGTGGCTGGGAGGCATTGATTCAAAGCCTCAACGTCTCGCCGACGGT
>JBIKYB010000361.1:0-4954 GCA_044355475.1 Prosthecobacter sp. | reverse complement strand
CAGCCGCTTGATGAAATCCGCGCAGGACAAGCTCGCCCTCGCTCTCGCCGCCGCGCCGATCCAAAGCCCGCGCGTCCCCGTCGTCTGCAACTTCGAGGCCCGCCCCGTCTCCACGCCCGAGGAAATTCGCTCCACGCTCACCAGCCAGGTCACCGGCAGCGTCCGCTGGGTGGAAAGCATGCAGCACCTCATCGCCGCCGGTCACACGCTCTTCATCGAACTCGGCCCCGACGCCACCCTCGCCGGACTCATGGGCAAGATCGACAAATCAGTGAAAGTCATCAGCATCAAGGACGTCGCCTCGCTTGATGCCGCCGTCGCTTCATTGACCACCGAATAGATCCCATGCAAAATGGGCAGCCATGCTGTTGATCAAAGCCCTAACACCGCTTTTTGTGATCATGGCATTGTTGTTGCCCATCATCATTGCCTACCGCCGAGGAAGCCTCGACACGTCCGTCAATTATGGATGGCTCTTGGTCACTTGGGCAGCTCTCTCTATTGATCTAATCGTCCCGATGATTGGCTTTAGATTTTATGGATACCCAGCGCTGGCTGAAACCGCGCCAGAAAACCCGCTAGCGCTGAAGGCCGCCTTTTTCGGCTGGCCGATACCTTTTGTCCTTCATTTTATCGGTGGTCTGATTCGTAAACTGTTAAGCCCATCAACGCCTTGCCCCGGCGATGGCGTCCCAGCAAATCACTTACCCCAACCATGATGCGCTCCTTCCTCTGCTTGGCACTTCTGTTCTCCATCATCACGTCCACTGCGTCCGCTCTCGAACTGCCCGCCACCGACGGCAAGACCTACGATCCTGCCGCCGCAGGCGACAAGAAAGCCGTGGTGCTGTTTTTCGTCTCGCCATTCTGCTCCACCACGAAGTCCTTCATGAAGGAGATCAGCCAGATCGCTGCCGATTACGGCGACCGCGTGGTCGTTTACCTCATCCATTCCGATCCCGAGATCACCCTCGAAGTCGCCCTGGAGCACGCCATCCTCTCCGAGGTCAAAACCACAGTGCTTCTCGACAAAGAGCAAGCTTTCGCCAAGCAGTTGAAAGCCAAAATCACGCCCGAGGCCATCGTCCTCTCGCCCAAAGCTGAAACGCTTTACCAAGGCCGCATCAACGACCTCTACCTCGGCCCCACCAAACGCCAACGTGCCGCCACGACGAAGGATCTGCGCGACGCGCTCGATGCCATCCTCTCCATCAAGCCCGTGCCCTCACCTCAACACGAAGCGCAGGGCTGCAAAATCAGCGGCCTGAAGTAGTCCAGGAGATCGACCGTACCGAAAACCATCCCTCCGAGACAAGGCGCTCAACCAACTCGACGGCGAGTTTGACCGAGCAGGGCATCATGACTGGCGGTGGCCTCCAAACTCACGCCTTGCCCCAGCGCTTGAGCAGCGTGGTAGCCATGTCGGCAGGAGAATCAGAAACAGCGATGCCGCATTGGGCAAGGATGAGCTTCTTGGCGGCAGCGGTATCGTCTGCGCCACCGATGATGGCACCCGCGTGTCCCATGCGGCGTCCAGGAGGCGCGGTAGCTCCGGCGATGAAGGCAGCGATGGGCTTTTTGCAGTGGTCTTTGGCCCAAAGACCGGCCTCGACCTCGGCATTGCCGCCGATCTCGCCGATCATGATGATGGCCTCGGTTTCCGGGTCATCGTTGAACATTTTGAGCACATCAAGGTGGTTGGTGCCGTTCACGGGATCTCCACCGATGCCGACGCAGGTGCTTTGGCCGTAGCCGCGAGTCGTGAGCTGCCAGACGGCTTCATAAGTGAGTGTGCCAGAACGGCTGACGACGCCGACATTGCCGCGCTTGTGAATGTAACCCGGAGCGATGCCGATGCGGCAGCCACCGTGGGATTTGTCGCCGAGGCCTGGAGTGACAAGGCCGGGGCAGTTCGGGCCGATGAGGCGGGTTTTACTGCCTTTCATGGCCGCTTTGACGCGAATCATGTCATTGACTGGAATGCCTTCAGTGATGGCGACGACGAGATCGAGACCGGCATCAACACCTTCAAGGATGGCGTCGGCGGCGAAGGGCGGCGGGACAAAAATGACGCTCACGGAGGCACCGGTTTCACGCGCGGCTTCGGCGACGGTGTCAAACACCGGCACTTTCTTGCCGCTGTGCTCGAAGACCTGACCGCCCTTACCCGGAGTCACACCAGCGACGAGTTGAGTGCCGTAGTCGATGGAAGCCTTCGCGTGGCGGGAACCGAAATCGCCAGTGATGCCTTGAACGAGGATGCGGGTGTCAGTTTCAACGAGAATGGCCATCGGAGTGATTCAGTGGGTATTTAAGGGGGGCGGAAAAGCCGCGCATCATAGAAGCCCGACCCGCCACGTCAAGGAAGCGGCAGAACATTCTCCAAAAGCCGCCACAGCTTCGGCAAAAAAACGATCAAACCGACGCTGAAGGCCGCAAGAGCAGCCAGCAGCACTCCTGCCGCTGCCGCATCCTTGACACGGCGGATTGGCTCCTCGCGCTCCATGCTGACGCGATCCGCCAGCACCTCAATGGCAGTGTTCAGCAGCTCTGCCGCCCACACGAGACCTGTGGAGAGCGCCACAGCACACCATTCCCAAGGCGCGATCTCCAACCAGAACCCAAACACCAAGGCCACAGAGGTCACAACGGCATGCACCTGGAGATTGCGCTGGGTTTTCAGCGCCCAGCCAAGGCCTGCAAAAGCAGGCCCAAAACTGCGGATGACCAAGCTGATCCAATGCAACATGCCGTGATCTTACTGGCTGCCGATCGGTTTTTCCACCGGTGCCGGGGACTCAGGCGGATCAAGCTTCGTCATGATCGCCTTAAATTGAGTGAGCCAGCCTGCCGCATCTGGATGATTGGGATTGCCCTGAATTACCTTGAGCATGTCGGCTAGGGCGTTGAGCGCATTGATGTTGTTAGCAAGCAGGTGGTTGTGTTTCTCCCACAGCAGCCGTGGCTGGAGCTCCTTGTAGCGGAGGGCGAACTCAGTCTCACTCATGCTGGCTTTAAGCAAAGCCATCTCGGCATTGATGCGCGAATCCCACTGCGCGGACAGCTCGGTCGGTTTTTCAGACACAAAATAAGGGAAAATGACCGAATCGTAGATGCCGCCGATGTTCAAGGGCGAATACTCCCACTCGCGACGGGTCAGGTGGTCATCCAGCAGATAAGCACGGCTGAATTCAGTGCCTTTCACGGACTGACGCAGCATGCCGGCCAGTGGCGAGCCTCCACCCTGCCCCTGACCACCGCCACCCCCCCGGCGCCCCTGACCACCGCCTTTGGAGTCCGCATCTTTTTGCTCCACTGCGCCTGACGCAGTGTGTTTCATCGTGGCCTGCACCTCCGTGATGGCTTTCCCGATGAATGCTTGCAGCGCAGGCACCACCGTACCCATGTCCTTCTGCTCTTTGAGATTCTGGGCCTGGATGGTCAGCACGAGGTACTCAAGCTGAAGCAGCAGTCCTTTGGTGAAGTTTTCATCCTTCAGCCGGGCTTCATTGCGGTCACGCCACTCCATGAAATCCGTCTGCTTCAGATCCTTGCGGTCAAAATTCTCAAGCTTGTAGCATTCAAGGTAGAGCGAGACCGCGTTGCTCTCGCTGCCCATGGCAGAGCGGAACTTCGTCAGCGCCGCTCCCAGGATGCCACCTCGACCTTGGCCGATCTCTGTCTCCACTTTCTCCAATTCCTTCAAGATGTGCCCTATCTGCGCCGGTGTGAGAGTGACCTCAGGAACCACCATTTCACCCCCCGCGACTGGCGGACGTGGACTTGGGCGGGTTTCTTCTTGGGCGGCGGCACTGTCGGCCAGCAAGGCAAGCAGCAAAGACAGGATGGTTTGGGACTTCATGTGGAGGAAGGTGAACTAAAACACGCTAAAACGAAAACAGGCTCAAAAAATGTCCATGAGGTGAACAATTCCACCTCTCAACGTGCCTAGTGGGCTGAAACTTGGACTTGGCTGAAAACCAAGTTCCCGCTATGGATGGCCCACCTCCCATGATTCGCCAACTCATCCTCCTCATCGCGCTTTCCTTGTCGTCCGTTTGCACACTCGCCGCTGACAAACCGGTCACCTACGTCGCTGAAATGAGCGGCATGGTCTGCGCTGGCTGCAAAGACCACGTCACCGCCTCCTTCACCAAGCTCGAGGGCGTCTCGAAAGTGGAGATCACCATTGGCGACAAACCGGGCACGCAAAAAGTGACCGTCACGTCCACCGCACCTGCCATCACCAAGGAACAAGCCGTCGCTGCGCTGGGTTCCTCCGCCAGCACTTACATCGTGCATGGCTGGAAGAAATCTGAGTGAGGGTAAAATCAGCTTGCCTGAAGAGCGGACTGCGCCACACTTCGCGTTCGCTTCATCCTCCTTTGAAGCTGAACAACGGACAGGTGTCAGAGTGGTCTATCGAGCACGCCTGGAAAGCGTGTGTACCTTAATCGGTACCGAGGGTTCGAATCCCTCCCTGTCCGCCATTTTCTTGATGGCATGGCGTGATTTTTTCATGGTTTTCGTGCCACGAGAATACCCGCATCGGTTTGAAACGACTTGCCATCCGCGCCCCTGCCCACGGGCTGATACGATGCGTGCCGTGAGGCAATGAAACGGGGATCACCTGGCCATCGGCGGGCGTGCCGTCAGGCTTTGTTTGTGGCTGGCCGTTCACTTTCCATCCATTGATCGGTCGGGCATTCACCACGCCTCTAGCACTGTCTCGTGCCAAAACGCTGAGCAACACCTCGACATCGCCATTGCCCAGAACGGACGAAAGACACGTGTTGCCCAAGGGCAAACTCAATCTTCCCGAGGGCGAACTCAATCTGCCCAAGGGCAAACTCAATCTGCCCAAGGGCAAACTCAATCTGCCCAAGGGCAAACTCAATCTGCCCAAGGGCAAACTCAATCTGCCCAAGGGCAAACTCAATCTGCCCAAGGGCAA
>JBIKYB010000097.1:0-16287 GCA_044355475.1 Prosthecobacter sp. | reverse complement strand
TCGTCGTGAACAGCAAGGCCGACACGAAAGACACCATCACCGACGGCTCCGTGCTCATCGCCGCCATCACGAGCTGCACGAACACCTCGAACCCGAGCGTCATGCTCGCTGCGGGTCTGCTCGCGAAGAAAGCGAACGCGAAGGGCCTCACCGTGAAGCCTTCCGTCAAAACCAGCCTCGGCCCAGGCAGCCGCGTCGTGACCGATTACCTCACCAAGACCGGCCTCCAGGTCGAGCTCGACAAGCTCGGCTTCCAGACCGTCGGCTACGGCTGCACCACCTGCATCGGCAACTCCGGCCCGCTCGACGCTGGCATTGAAGATGTCGTCAAAGGCCAGGACGTCGTCGCCGCCTCCGTGCTCTCCGGGAACCGCAACTTCGAGGCCCGCGTGCATCAGAGCATCAAGGCGAACTTCCTCATGTCGCCCCCGCTCGTCGTCGCCTACGCCATCGCCGGCACCGTCGATATTGATTTGAGCAAAGACGAGCTCGTCGCCGGTAGCGGCGTCTATTTGAAGGACATCTGGCCCACGCTCAAAGAAGTGCGCGATGCCATGGAGTCCGCGCTTTCGCCCGATGTCTTCCGCAAGCTCTACACCGACTTCGCGTCGCAGAATCCAAAGTGGAACGAGATCCAGGGCAGCATCGGCGAGGTCTTCGAGTGGGACGGCAAATCCACCTACATCCAGCATCCGCCCTTCTTCGCCGACTTCAGCATGACCCCCGGCGACATCGTGGAAATCAAAGGCGCACGCCCGCTTGGCATCTTCGGCGACTCGGTCACCACCGACCACATCAGCCCCGCCGGAGCCATCAAGAAAGCCAGTCCCGCCGGCCGCTTCCTCACCGACCACGGCGTCACGCAGGCCGATTTCAACAGCTACGGCAGCCGTCGCGGCAATGACCTCGTCATGACCCGTGGCACTTTTGCTAATGTCCGCATCAAGAATCTCATGCTCGGCGGCAAAGAAGGCGGCGACACCTTGTATTTTGAGCGAGTTCCGAGTGGAACGTCGATTCTGTATGGCAATACAGCAGCTACGGCCACGAAGACAGAAGTGATGAAGACTTCTTCTGGAACGGAAATGTCGATCTACGATGCCGCAGAGCTCTACAAGGCGGCTGGCACCCCGAGCATCATCCTCGGCGGTGAAGACTACGGCATGGGCTCCAGCCGCGACTGGGCCGCCAAAGGCACCCGTCTGCTCGGCGTGAAGGCCGTCATCACGAAGTCCTTCGAGCGCATCCACCGCAGCAACCTCGTCGGCATGGGCGTCCTGCCCTGCAACTTCAAGAACAAGGCCGACTACGACAAGGTCAAAGACCTCGCCGATGCCACCTTCGACCTCCTGGGCCTCAGCAACGACTTCAAGCCCATGAGCGAAGCCACCCTCCGCGTCCACAAGTCCGACGGCACGTCCTTCGACATCCCGCTGGTGGTCCGCATCGACACCCCCGTCGAAATCGACTACTACCGCGCCGGCGGCATCCTGCCCTACGTCCTCGCGCAGATCCTGCGTGCGAACGGGTAAGCCGTAGAACGAGTTTTCCAACTCGTTCCTCCGCTCTCCTCAACACCTAAGCCCACGAGTTGGAAAACTCGTTTTACGCCCCAAGCGGCCTTCGGCAAACCCCTTGCCGAACTCGCCCTTGGGGCGTTACTCTTTCCAGTACTGCCCTCCACCGCTTCACGCGGCTCCGCCATGATCCACAAGCTCTCCATCCGAAACTTCAAATCCATCCGCGAACTCGATCTCGACTGTCGGCGGGTGAACGTCTTCATCGGCGAGCCGAATGCAGGGAAAACGAATATTTTGGAGGCTCTGGGGCTCTGGTGTCCGGGTGTCCATTCGGAGCTTCGTAGAGTTTGCCGGGCGGAGTATGTCTCCGAGCTTTTCTTCGATCAAAACGCCGATCAGCCAATTGATGTCGATTTGGGGCGGGCTGGGCTTCAGCTAATCAAGTGCGATGGAGGAGCGAATCTATGTTTCCCAGAACCGTTCCCAGCGCCAGAGGACGAAGATTGTGTCGAACATGTTCCCCTTAGCGATGACTTGACCAGCAAACTCAAGCAGCAGCGTTATCGAGTCGATGGTCCCAAGGTCAAATACTTCATCTACAATGCCAACGCACCCTTCGATAAGGTAGCAAACGGCGGCTTGGCCCCTCCATTCGGCTCCAACCTCGCATCACTGCTCGCCAACGACAAAACGGCCCGGCAGATCGCTGCAGATTACTTCTTCGACTCCCGTTATCGTCTGACCGTCGATGTGGGTAAAAGACAGCTCTCAATGTCTTTTCGTCAGGAGGACTCAGCCGTGGTTTCCTTCCCCTATGCGGCCACTTCGGAAACCCTTCGGCGCATGATTTTCTATCGGCTGGCTTTGGAAACGAGCAAGAAGTGCATTCTCGCGTTCGACGAACCCGAAGCAAACTCGTATCCGCCCTACACCAAAATTCTGGCCGAGAGCATCGCGAAGGACGAGCAGGAGAATCAGTTCTTCCTGACGACCCACAGTCCTTACATGCTCACCTCGATCATCGGGAAAACCCCGGCGAACGAGCTCAACGTCTTTGTCTGCCGCCTGGAAGGCTCCGAGACCAAGGTTTATCCGATGAACGAAGACCAGCGGATGGAGCTTATGGAGATGGACATGAGCGCTTTCTTCAACCTCGACCGTTTTCTCCCCGAGCTGCCATGATCTTTCTCGAAGGGATCAACGATGAGACAATCGTCCGGGCGCTGGGGTTTTCCAGAAGCCAGTTGCGCCAAGGAGGTCCCAAATCTTGCGTGGCGCATGCTTTGAAAATCAGCAACCAGTTAACGGACATTGCTTTGGTCGATCAAGACCCCAACTAGCCCTGTCATTCGTATTTGAGAGAGTTCAGTGTTCAGGAATCAAAGCCCAATCTTGGTCTTTGCCTCTACAAGCACCCTGAAAGCGGCAAACGTTTTGTCGAGATTCAGCCCGACTTGGAACCATGGCTTTACGCTCAGGCTGAAGCCATCGGCGTTTCACCCGTCACGCACCATTTGCCGAAAAGACACCAAGACCTTCACAAAATCCCCAAGAAGCATCGCAGCCATTTGGAAAGCTTCGTCAAAGCCTGCCTCGCCGCCAACAGCCCCCACCTCGCCAAGCTCGCCGAATGGCTCCGCCTCGCCTGAGGCCCATTCGTCATTCGGAATTCCCTCATTCGTCATTCCCCCGATGTCCCCTCACGATCTCCCCGACCTCGAAGAGCGCCTCTCACGCCCCACACCGGCGGTGATCGACCTCATGCGGCAGATTCCGGGCGATTTCACTGTGAATGTAGCGGCGGGAAAGTTGGAAAGACATTTCTGGTGACGGAACACTGGCTGAGTAAGCCCCAAGCGACCGTCGGCAAACCCCTTTGCCGACCTCGCTCTTGGGGCGTTACTCTTTCCCGCAACGCCCTCCACCGCTTCCCTCTGATCTCTCATCAGTCCCTGCCTTTTCATGTTCAAGGCTCGCACCCCAGCCACACATCAAGAGGCGTGCTGACCTGCGTTAGGCGGTGACTTCGCAAATCAAGCGAGCTGAGTTCGCGCAGGCTGAGGCGTGTGATGGATGCCCTGATGCCTTGAGTGATTTGCAGACCGCTGCACGTTTCAGGGTCCATGAGAGCCATCTTTCTCCTCGCCACCCTCTGTCTTGCCACCCTCACCGCTCGTGCAGTCGATTTGCAGCCGCCCATCACGGTTGGGCAACGCGTCGCCACCTGCGGGCATAGCTTCCACGTTTTCACCTATCGACAGGTCGCGGAGATGGCGCTGGCGGCGGGCTTGACGCACGAACTGGCAGGCCTTTCGAGCATCGGTGGGTCCACGGTGCAGAAGCACTGGGCGGTGCCGGAGGAGATAAGTGCGGTGAAACAGGTGCTCAAAGCCGGCAAGGCCGATGTGCTCACGCTTTCGCCCATCTGGCTGCCAGATGAGTCCATCGAGCAGTTCGTGAAACTCGGCATCGAGCACAACCCCGCGCTGCGAGTCACGGTGCAGGGGTATTGGATGCCGAATGACGAGTATGAACCCGTCTATCCGCTGCAAACGCGCAAGAAGGTCGATCACAACGCCACCGATCTCGCCAAGCTCCGCGATGCCACGCTGCGCTATGCCAAGGACATCGAGGACTACGTCAAAGGCATCAACCAACGCCTCGGCAAAGACGCTGTTCTCATCGTACCCGTGGGCATGGCGGCGGTAACGCTGCGTGAAAAGATCGTCAAAGGCGAAGGCCCCGGCCTCAAAGCCCAAGCCGACCTCTTCCGCGACAACTGGGGCCATGCCAATCCCCCGCTGCAAATCCTTTCCAGCTACTGCCACTATGCCGTCATCTACCGCCAAAGCCCCGTCGGCCTGCCCGTGCCACAAGCCTTCAAACTGCTCAAAGACATGAGCGATGACGACAAAGTCAAACTCAACACCCTCCTCCAGCAGATCGCCTGGGACACCGTGAGCACCCACCCAATGAGCGGGATCAAGAAATAGCTGACAGAAAAATGGGGGCAGCAAATATCAGACTCATTTTTCCGCCCCCATTTGCTGTCAGCCAAGAATCAGCCTTTTATGCCCATCACACCTCAACACAGCTACAAACCACTGAGCCAAGCCGAGTTCGGCCCACTGTCATACGAGGTGTTTTCCGATGTGATCGCGATCCGCCAGGAGCTGGGACGTTTCTTCGATGAAAAGCACTACAAGAAGGCTCTCGCCCAACACCGAAAGGATGTGATTCTTGAAACGCCAATTCTGGTCAGCCATCAAAGCTTCAAGAAGTTCTACTTTCTCGACGTGCTCATCATTCTCGGTGGCGTTTTTGAGTTCAAAGTGGCGGAAGCGCTTTCGCCGCGTCATAAAGCTCAACTGCTCCACTACCTGATGCTGGCGGAACTCTGGCACGGCATGCTCATCAACGTGAGACCGGAGAAAATGCAGCGAGACTTCGTGAACAATCAGCTCAGTCATCACGACCGTCATCAGTTTCAAATCGTGACGGATAGGCTCAAGCGAGGAATGGCTGGCGCGGACACTTTTGTCTCTATCCTCTCTGACTTGCTCCACGATTGGGGTTCGTGCCTGGATCTCGGGTTGTATGAAGAAGCCATCACTCACTTCTGTGGAGGTGAAGGGAGTGTGATTCGGCCCGCCAACGTGCTTTTTGAAGGGCAGAATATCGGACCGCAAAACATGCGCTTCGTGTCAGACAAGACTGCCTTCAAACTCACCGCCTTTGAAAGCCCGTCAAGCCAAACGCGATTCGCCAGCCACATCCAGCGCATGGCAAACCACCTCGACATCGAAAGTCTCATCTGGGCCAACATCAGCCGTCACCGTATCGACATCCGTACGATCCTCCCAGAGAGCTGACAGAAAAATGAGGGCAGCAAATATCAGGATCCATTTTTCTGCCCCCATTTGCTGTCAGCCAAAACCATCTCCGATACCATGAAACGCCTCCTTCTCTTCCTTACGCTCTCTTCTTCGCTCTTCGCGGCGCAGCCGAACATCGTCATCATCATCGCGGATGACCTCGGTTATGGCGACATGCACGCGAACAACCCGGAGCGTGGCAAAATCCCCACGCCGAGCATGGATCGACTGGCCGCCGAGGGCATGCGGTTCACGGATGGGCACTCCAGCTCGGGCTGCTGCTCGCCTTCGCGCTACACGCTGCTCACGGGGCGCTACCATTGGCGGACGACGCTTCAGTCCGGCATCGTCGGCGTGTGGGGAAAGCCACTCATCGCCCCAGATCGTCTGACGATTGGCAAGCTGGCGCAGCAGCATGGCTACCGCACGGCCTGCATCGGCAAATGGCACCTCGGTCGCGAGTGGCCGATCACCGATGAACAAAAGGCGCACTTCAGCGGCTTTGGCGGCAAATCGGGCGGTGGTGGCGTGGTCTCGACGACAGTCACGGACGCACACCGCGAGACATGGAAGGCCGTGTTTTCACAGCGCATCCCCGGTGGACCGACCGAGCGCGGCTTTGACGAGTATTTCGGCACCGACGTCCCGAACTGGCCGCCGTATTGCTTCATCGATGGTGATCGCACCGTCGGCATTCCGAGCGAGTTACTGCCCGCATCGAAACTGGTGAAGAACCAGGCCAGCCTGCAAGGTCCCGCGCTGCCGGATTGGCAGTTGGAGGGCATTTTGCCCGCGCTGGCGACACGAGCCGAAAAGTTCATCAAGGTGCAGTCGGAAGCGAAGAAGCCCTTTTTGCTCTACTTGCCGCTGACCTCGCCGCACACACCGTTGGCCGTGAATCCCGAGTGGAAGGGCAAAAGTGGTCTGAACCACGACTTCGCCGATTTGGTGATGGAGACGGATGCGGTGATTGGCCGCGTTCTGGAGGCTTTGAAGACCGGTGGCGTCGAAAAAGATACCTTCGTACTTTTCACGAGCGACAACGGCTGTGCGGCATACATCGGCGTGAAGGACATGGAAAAGCAGGGGCACTTCCCCAGCGGCCCGCTGCGCGACTACAAGACCTCCGTCTATGAAGGCGGGCATCGCGTGCCCTTCGTCGTGAAATGGCCCGGCGTGGTCAATGCAGGTAGCGTGTGCAAACAGCTCGTGCTGCAAGCGGACACGATCGCCACTCTCGCCGAGATCCTCGGCACGACGCTACCGGAGACCGCAGGCGAAGACAGCTTCAGCCTCATGCCCTTGCTTAAAGGAGAGGACCGCCCCATTCGCACGAACGCCGTGAACACTGCCTGCGGCGGCATTCCGAGCTTCCGCGATGGCGCTTGGAAATACGTCGCCGCAACCGAGCCTGAACTCTACAACCTCGAAGAAGACCTCGCCGAGTCGATGAACGTGGCACCGCTGCATCCCGACCGCGTCAAAGCCATGCAGGCAGCCTTTGAAAAACTCATCCGCGCCGGCCGCAGCACGCCCGGCGCACCGCAGAAGAACGACATCCAGGTCGTGCGTTACCCCAAAGCCACCGCACCCGCCAAAGCGAAGAAGAAATAGATATGAAACTCATCCTGCTGCTCGCAACGACACTCTGCCTAACTGCCAAAGCCGACGATCCAGCCACGCTCATGACCACGCGTGGCAAGCTGCTCGCCAGCGAGGACTTCGCTCGAGCACCTCCGCCCTTCACCGGCAAGCCCGTTGGCTTCGCGAGCGGCTTTACCGGCTGGCGCTACAACAGCAGCGCCACGGGTGGCAAAGGCGGACGTTGGGAGATCGCGAAGGGCGAGTTCCGTGGGATCGAGACACCTGGCACGAACCATCCGGCCACAGCTTCGTTTGGCCTTCCGTTTCAAAATGTGATCATCCAGTGCGAGGTGCGCCTCAACGACGTGCCTGACGAGGGCCGGAGGTATCGCTCGCTGTTTGTGAAAGCCACGGATGCGAAGGACTACGTCATCTCGCTCAGCCTCGGCCAAGGCGGGCTGTTTTTGACGCCGTATGATGCGGACAAGATCAATCCGGCCACGAAGCAGCGTGAGAAAGGCACCACCGTGAAGCTGCTCACGCCGATCAAACTCAACGAATGGCACACCATCGTGCTAGAGATCCAGGGCGATGAAGTCGTCGGCACGCTGGATGGTCAAAGCATCATGCTGAGCAATCCGCTCATCGGCACCGCCAAACACAGCATTATGCTCGGCGCAGGCACCGAGGCCAGCTTTCGCAAGCTGCGCATCTGGCAGGCGCTGCCGAATGCTGAGTGGGAGAAGAACAAGGCGACACTCCATGCCGCTGCGAAGCCATGAGAGCCGCGCTTTGCCTCTGCCTTTGGAGTTTGTGCGTCATGGCAGATGAACTGCCAAAGACGCTCCGCCTCGATCTTCAGCGTCCGGTTGATCCACGACTCGCGAAGGTCGAATCCGGCGACTTTGGCAGCGGTGAGGTGCATGTAGCTCGCGCAGCCATCGAAGTTCGTGCGTTGTCCGGCAAGCTCAAGCCGGGCGATCAGTTGGTGCTCTCGGGCAAGGCTTGGAAGGACGCAAGATTCACCTTTGAAGGCCATGGCACGGCTGAGGCCCCGATCACCATCCGGCCGGAGAAGCCTGGCAGCGTGAGTTTCACCGGCGAATCCGCGGTGACGTTCCATGGCGAGCATCTCATCGTGCATGATCTGGCTTTTCAAGGCGTGACGGTATCGAAGAACAACGAGGTGCTCTTCCGCGTGGGCAATGGCGAGGCCAAACCGGCCAATCACTGCCTCTTCAACCGCCTTCGCTTTGAGAACTGCGGCTCCACTAACCCTGCGGACTGGCCGAAGCTGCATCTCTGGCTCATGAGCATGCGCGGTCGTGGCAACACGGTGTCGAACTCCACCTTCAGCGGCTTCAAGCACATCGGGCAGATGCTCGGTGCGGCGGAACTGCCCAAGGACGGGCTGCAACAACTGCACGTGCTCAACAACCGCTTCCTCGACCGACCAAAGATCGACGATCAAAACGGCTACGAGATCATCCAGATCGGTTGGAGTGGCTCGCGCGCGGCTGCCACAGGATCGCTCATCCAGGGAAACACCTTCGAGCGCTGCGACGGCGAGAACGAACTCATCACACTTAAAGCTTCTGACATCGTCGTGCGAAAGAATCGCTTCATCGCCAGCCAGGGCGTGCTCTGCCTGCGCACCGCCCGCCGCGTGCTCGTGCAGGACAACCTCTTCGACGGCCAAGGCCGCGAGAATGCCGGCGGCGTCCGTTTGCAAGGCGACGGCCATGCCCTCATCGGAAACATCTTCCGCAACCTGAAAAAGCCGAAGGACTACTACGCCTGGCCCATCTCCCTCATGGCCGCCGACGTGGAGACCTACGGCGAAACCGACGCTCTCGGCGGCTACGGGCGCTCACACGACATCCTCATCACCCGCAACCGCTTCGAGCATTGCGAGAAGCGGATCGCCGCCGGCATCTACGCACGCAAAGAGTATCCACTGCTGCCGAAGAATATCGTCGTGCGCGAGAATGTGTTCGCAGGCATGGGAGATGGCAGCGCCTTCGACTACATCGCCCCTGACCCGATCGGCGAACTGCCGAAGGAGCTGCATGAGTCCAAAAACACCTTCGAGCCATGATCCGCCGCTTTCTTCTCATTCTCTTCGCCCTCTGCCCTTCGCTCTTCGCGGCACAGCCGAACATCCTGCACATCCTCGCCGATGACATGGGATGGAATGCGCTGAGCTGTTACGGCAACAAAGACCTGCAAACACCGCACTTGGATCGTCTCGCGGCGCAAGGCATGCGCTTCACGCAGGCGTATGCCGATGCGCAATGCTCGCCGACGCGTGCCGCCTTTCTCTCCGGGCAATACGGTGCTCGAACGGGGGTGTTCAAGGTGCTGAACGAGAAGGAGCCGTCGTTTGCGCCGATGCGTTCCGCTGAGGCAAAAGATGCGATGGGACCGGAAACAGCCACGCTGGCGAGCGCAATGCGCAAGGCGGGCTACATGACCGGCATCAGCGGCAAGTGGCACATCGCGCACAACTACGCCGTCGCTGCCCTGCGGAAGCGTGAAGGCTACTTTGACTCCTACGGCTTCGACTTCGCCGGTCCGGCGAATGGTAACGAGCATCACGAAGACAAAACCGTCACCGCCATCACCGATGACATCATCGGCTTCATCGAATCGAACCGCAGCAAGCCGTGGTTTGCCTTTGTGTCGCATTTCAGCCCACACACGAAGCTGGAAGCGCCGGAGGCGTTGATCGCGAAGCATGTCGCCCGAGGCTTCAAGCGATCGGCAAACGATGAAGGTAGCTCCACAGAGCGACCCATCGCGAACTACCTCGCCATGCTGGAGCATCTCGACAACGAAGTGGGCCGCCTTCTCGCGAAACTCGATGAACTCAAACTCAGCGACAACACCCTCGTCATCTTCACTAGCGACAACGGCGGCCTCTCCCGCGTGACGAACAACGCCCCGCTCCGCGAAGGCAAAGGCTCGCCCTACGAAGGCGGCATCCGCGTTCCGCTCATCATGCGCTGGCCAGCAAAGGTGAAAGCTGGCAGCGAGTGCGATGCTCCCGTGCATACTGTGGATTTTTATCCGACGTTCATCAAAGTGGCTTCGGCTTTAGCCGAATCGAAATCCCCAGATGCGGCTGCTGCGAAGCCGCGAAGCGAACCCGCAGCAACCTTAGACGGCGAGAGCCTCCTGCCGCTGCTCACCCAAACCGGCCCGCTCCAGCGCCCCGCGTTGTTCTGGCACATGCCCACCTACACCACGAACTACGGCCGCACGCCCTGCGCGGTGATCCGTGAGGGCGATTGGAAGCTCATCCACTGGTTCGGCGACTACCTCGACACCACCGGCTTCACGCCCGACGACAAACCCTACGGCAAACTCGTCGTTGGCCCGCGAACCGAGCTCTTCAACCTCCGCGAAGACCCCAACGAAACCCACAACCTCGCCACCGACCGCCCGAAGAAAACCACCCACCTCACCAACGCCCTCAACGCCTGGCTCAAACGCACGGGCGCGAAGCTGCCGACTGCGAATCCTGATTTCGATGAGAAGCGCTGGTGGATATCGGCTGGTGCCAAATAACCCAGGTTGGTTCATCCCATGATACGCGTTCTTTTCATCCTCTTCGCTCTTTGCCCTTCGCTCTTCGCCGCGCAGCCAAACATCCTCATCATCCTCGCCGATGACCTCGGCTACGGAGATCTCGGCTGCTTCGGTGCCAAAGACATCCGCACGCCACATCTCGACAAGATGGCTTCGGAGGGCTTGAAGCTCACTAGCTTCTACGCGCAGCCGATTTGCGGTCCGAGTCGCGCAGCACTGATGACCGGCTGTTATCCTATTCGCATCGGTGAAGTGAAAAACGGCAAAAATGGCCACACTCTGCCGCACACGAAGGAAGTCTTCATTGCGGAGATGCTACGCGATGCGGGCTATCGCACCGGCATCGTCGGCAAATGGCATCTCGGCATGAGCGCGGGCTGCGACCCCATCGCGCAAGGCTTTCAGCACGGCTACTTCACTCCCGCTTTCAATGGAGCCACTCGCGACATCCAACCCGGCGCCGTCGTGCCCTTCATGCGCAGGCCAGGTGAGGTTGTGCGCACCATCAGGACGCAGGCGGATATGGACACACTCACCGCCGACTGCACTCGCGAGGCGCTGGAGTTCATGCGCAACTCAAACCAAGAACCAGCAACCAAGAACAAAGAACCCTTCTTCCTCTACCTCGCCTATCACATGCCGCATGTGCCGCTTGGCGTGTCGGAGAAGTTTCGCGGCAAGTCAAAGCGCGGCTTGTATGGCGACACCATCGAAGAACTCGACACCGCCATCGGCGACATCTTCGCCGAGCTGAAAAAACTCGGCCTCGATGACAACACGCTTGTCGTTTTCACCAGCGACAACGGCCCGTGGACTGACAAACAAATCGGCGACCACGGCGGCAGCCCAGGTCCTTTTCGTGGAGCCAAAATGACCACTTGGGAAGGCGGTTGGCGTGTCCCCGGCATCGTGCGCTGGCCCGGCAAAGTCCGCGCCGGTGAAACCAGCGACGGCATCGCCGCCACCATCGACCTGCTGCCCACCTTCGCCGCCCTCTCTGGCGTAAAACTCCCCGCAGCCAAACTCGACGGCTTCGACCTCACCGATTTCCTCACCACGCCCAACGCACCCAGCCCACGCGAGACCTTCCTCTACCACAACGGCGCACGCCTCACCGCCGTGCGGCACAAGGACTTCAAACTCGTCTTCGCCCGTCCCGCCGGCGGCGAGATGCCTTACATGCCCAACTTTGTGACCGGCCACATCGAATCCCTGCCGCAGACCCAGCTCTATCAACTCTCCACCGACCCAACCGAATCCACCGACGTTTCCGCGAAGCACCCGAACGTAATGAAGCTCATCAACACCATCGCCACCAATTCCCGCGCCGACCTCGGCGACTTCACCGGCCCCGGCACTGGTGCGCACTTCTTTGACGAAGGCCCCCGCTGGACCAAAGGCGCCGAAACGAAGCGCAAACAGGCCAAGTGACTCGATGCCTTCTCACACCATGACACGCCTCTTTTTGATCCTCTTCGCTCTTTGCCCTGCGCTTTTCGCCGCGCAGCCAAACGTGCTCTTCATCATCGTCGATGACCTCACGACGACGCTCGGCTGCTATGGCAATGCACACGTCCGCACGCCAGGAATGGATGCTTTGGCAGCGCGTGGGGTGCGGTTTGATCGGGCTTACACGCAGTTCGCGCTGTGCAATCCCTCGCGCTGCTCGTTTCTCACGGGCTGCTATCCGGAGAAGACGGGCGTGATGGATCTCACGACGAGCCTGCGCAAGGCATTGCCGAACGAGGTGACGCTGCCGCAGCACTTTAAAGACAACGGCTATGCCACCGGACGCATCGGCAAGGTCTTCCATGTGCCTGATCCGAAGACGAAGCTCGATGTCGAGCTCGGCTCCGCGCTGCACCGGGACAACGAAATCCTCACCGAGGCCAAAACGGCGAACGATCCCGATGACAAACCGCGCACGAAGGCCAAAGGCGAAGGCTACAACCGCACTTACGCGGCCTCATCGCGGCCAGCGGCGGATTTCACCGATTACGCGATCGCTGACGATGCCATCGCCACGTTGGAGCAGTTCAAGGCGAAGCCGTTTTTCCTGGCCGTGGGCTTCATCCGGCCGCACACGCCGTTTGTGGCTCCGAAAGAGTTCTTTGAGGCCATCGACAAGACTCAGCTCACGCTGCCGCCGTTTTATCGCGAAAGCGGTGAAGACCTCACGCAACTGCCCAAAGCCTCGCTGCGGCCCAACAACAACGTTTTCCGTTACGCGGTTCCCACTCGCGATGAAGCCCGCGATGCGCTTCAAGCCTATCTAGCCTCCACGAGCTTCGTGGACTCGCAAATCGCCCGCGTGCTCGAAAAGCTCCGCGAGCTGCATCTCGACGAAAACACCATCATCGTGCTCACCGGCGATCACGGCTACCAACTCGGCGAACACGGCCTGTGGGCCAAACAAACGCTCTTTGAAGGCGCAAATCATGTGCCGCTCATCATCGCCGCGCCCGGTGTGAAGCCTGGTGCCCGCAGCGGCCTCGCCGAGCAGGTGGACATCTATCCCACGCTCTGCGATCTCACCGGATTGCCCAAGCCCAAGCACCTGCAAGGCCGCAGCCTGAAACCGATGCTCGACGATCCCGCTTCCAAAGGAAAGCAGGTGGCCATCAGCACCATGATCGCTCCGCACACCAAACAACGCGGTCACAGTCTGCGCACCGACGCCTTCCGCTACATCGCCTGGGAAGGCGGCGAAGAGTTGCTCTACGACCTGCGCACGGATGCGGATGAGTTGCACAACCTCGCGAAGCAACCCGCGCAGGCTGAGCGCATGACGCGGATGCGCCAGCGGCTGGCGGCGCATCTCAAGACGGTGTCTCAATAGACACCGAGCGCTCACGAAAAAAAATTACCTTCTCCCGAGCCTGGCTCTAAAATTTACCGTCTGCATGATTCCAATACCCAAATTCCCATCCGATAAAGCAGCGGACCAGTGGCTCCGCCAGCGTAGTCCCAAATACCGCAACATGGCGGAGTTTGTGGACAAGCGCTGGGGATGCGAGTTCGGGCGAAACACATTGTCAGCAGGTGGGCTGGCCTACATCAAGGACGGCAAAGGCCACATAGATCTCAATGACGCGCTAAAAAATGCGTATCGCGTTAGCGTGATCATTTTCGAGATGACGAATCTCTTTCAGCAGGACCGGCATGAGGAGATTACCTCGCCCGTCAGGCGCGGCGAGCTTTGGGACGCGACGCGATTTGCAATGCTCCGCGAATCGGTCGAATACGACGGACTCCGGCTTCATCGAGAGGTATTGCTGGAGCTCGAACGCGAGCTGGGTGAATTGCCTTCAGAGATGATTACTTGGTGCTCCAGCACAGCCACGAAGTTAAGTAACTATCAGCTTCCCTACGCCTACGATTACTTCAAAGCGCAGGATACCAGCGGGCACACAGAGCATTTTCGTCGGCTTTTCAAACAGCATCTGGACGAAGCGAATGTCTTGCCGAAAGTCCATCACACGTGACCATAAGTGTATCACCCGTCCCCGCTTTTTCTCATCGTTGCGATCCTAATCTGTGCGTTCATAGCGCATGGAGAGCCGAAGCTCATTGATCCCGCCGTTCCAAAGATAACGCCTCCCTATTGGCCGATGTATGGCTTCAACGAACTCTAGGGCTTCAATCCACAGCCGTTTTGGTTGGGCATTGCCCAAGCCGAAGAATCTGGAAGGCCGCGGCCTGAAACCGATGCTCGATGATTCGAGCGCAAAAGGAAAGCAGGTCGCCATCAGCACCATGATCGCTCCGCACACGAAACAACGCGGCCACAGCCTGCGCACGGATGTTTTCCGCTACATCGCCTGGGAATGCGGCGAAGAGCTGCTCTACGACTTGCGCACCGATGCGGATGAACTCCACAACCTCGCCAAACAACCCGCCCAAGCCGAGCGCATGAACCGGATGCGAGAGCGGCTGGCGGCGCATTTGAAGAGTGTGGTTGAGTCCTCTGGAAGCAGGTGAATGCAAGGCGGTGATGGTCGCTGCGTTTGCTGTGGCTCATGAAACTACTTTTGCTTCTCGCTTGTCTCGTCACCCCGCTCTTGGCGGAGGAACTTCCGGTCCTCGCGGCACCGGATTTTAAGTCGCCGCTGGATTCAGCGTGGAAGATCGCGCATGGCATGTATGAGCCGAAGGACGGAGTTCTGGTGTGTGCGGAAAAGGCGGAGAACAAGCATGTGGCGGTGCTGTGGCACCAGGTGGGCTGGAACACGGGCGTGATCGAGTGTGAGTTCCGCCTGGATGGCTCGAAGGTTTTCATTGTGGGCTGCGATGGCAACACGGCGGCCGGTTTGAAGCATGTGGGGCGATTCGTCGTCACGCCGAAGCAGATCAGTATTGCCGAGGATTCGGTGAAACCGAGCCACACGCTCGCAAAGCTGCCTACAGACCTAAAATCCGGCGTTTGGCACAAACTGCGCCTGGAGTGGAAAGGCGACCAAATCGCCATCCAGCTCGATGAACTGGCCTTGCAGGCCCAGCACGCCTTTCTCGCCGCGCCGAAGACGCGGAGCTGGATCGCCGTTGGCGGCCAGACGGCCTCGATTCGTGCGCTGAAGATCAGCGGCAAGCCTTGAACCTATGAAACGCCTCCTCTTAGCCTTCCTCGCTCTCAGCGCTGCTTTGCAGGCCGCGAAGCCGAACTTTTTGATCATCTTGGCCGATGATCATGGCTATGGCGATGTGTCGGCCTATCACGAGTCGGATGTGCGGACGCCGAACATTGACCGAATCGGCAAAGAAGGCCTGCTTTTCACGGCGATGCGTGCGAACTGCACGGTGTGCTCGCCTTCGCGTGCGGCGCTGCTCACGGGACGCTACGCGGATCGTGTCGGAGTGCCGGGCGTGATCCGCACGAAACCGGAGGACTCCTGGGGCTACTTCAAACCGGGTGTTCCGACGATTGCAGATGAACTCAAAAAGGCGGGCTATCACACCGGCATCATCGGCAAGTGGCATCTCGGGCTTGAGTCGCCGAACACGCCGAATGAGCGCGGTTTTGACTACTTTCACGGCTTCCTCGGCGACATGATGGACAGCTACACGACGCATCTGCGCCATGGGACCAACTACATGCGGCTCAACGCCGAAGTCATCGATCCGAAGGGCCACGCGACGGATCTTTTTACCGACTGGACGGGCGAATACCTGCGTGTGCGGGCGAAGTCGAAGGACAAGCCGTTCTTCCTTTATCTAGCCTACAATGCACCGCATTTCCCCATCGAGCCGCCAGCGGAATGGCTGGCGAAGGTCAAAGCGCGAGCACCGCAGCTCGATGACAAGCGGGCGATGAATGTGGCCTTTGTGGAGCATCTGGATGATCGCATCGGCAGGGTGCTCGCGGTGCTCAAAGAGACCGGATTGGAAAAAAACACGGTCGTGGTGTTCAGCGCAGACAACGGCGGCTCCGTGCCGCATGCGCAGAACAACGACCCGTGGCGTGGTGGAAAGCAGGATCACTACGACGGCGGCCTGCGTGTGCCGTTTCTGATGCGCTGGCCTGCGCAAATCAAGCCCGGTAGCCGCAGCGACTACCAGGGGCTGAACTTTGATCTGTTCCCGACTTTCCTCGAACTCGCCGGAGCGACGCCTTCGCCTGAACTGGATGCGGTGAGCCTCGTGCCAATCCTGAAAGGCGGAGCGATCACCACGCCGCGTGATCTATACTTTGTCCGGCGTGAAGGTGGTAAAACCTACGG
>JBIKYB010000360.1:0-5037 GCA_044355475.1 Prosthecobacter sp. | reverse complement strand
CATGGCGCGGATCTGGCGCGGCGTCTGAATGATCCGGTGCATGCGCGGACAGCTCGCAATGACGATGCGCGCGAGATCGTGGCGCAGATCCACGCGGCGATGCAACTCGGCCCGCGGCCGGTAAACGCGGCGGCGCAGGCGCTCGGTGCGGAGTTTTCTCACTCGCTGCTGTGCCCACGATTGGTGCGCATCATTGAGCAGGCCGCCGCAGCACGCGCTTGATCAGCTCGTAGCTGGCGAAGCGTTCAGTATCCGGGAAATCGTGCTCGGAGTCAGGGTGCACGATTTGCAGCCGTGACTCTGCCTGATGCAGCCTAAACAAGGGCAGAGCTGCGGCCGCGATGCGGTCCACGCTCTGCCAGCGGAAGTTCGCGTCCTTGAGCGGCGCGTTGACGAACACATGGCGTGGCGCGAGGCAGGCGATGAGTTCGTAATGATCCCAGGGCACGTCCTGCGGGCGTCCGAGGTAGTCCTGCATCTTCATCATGTAGCGCTCTTGCACATAGCCTTTGATGTTCCCACCGTAGTAGTCCAGCAGCGAGTCAAAGCCGCAGCTTGAGACGATGATTTGGATGCGCTCGTCAAACACGGCGGTGAAGATGGCGTTGTGACCGCCGAGCGAGTGCCCGATGGCGGCAAAGCCGTGCGAATTGTCCACAAACGGCAGCGATTCGAGGTAGTCGAGGCCACGCAGGTTGTCCCAGATGGCTTTCATCGTGCCGCTGGGCATGTTCAGCGCTTTCAGGTCCGGCTGATACTTGGCCAGCAGAGGATAGCTGGGGGAAAGCGTCACAAAGCCGCGCTCTGCCAACTCCTGCGCATACTGGCGGTGCGGTTTGCCGCCAAGCCCCACCACGACCATGTGCCCGATGTTGTTCTCCGTCGGATGCAGGCAGAGCACGGCGGGCGTTTTCGTTCCTGCCAGCGCTGTTTTTGGGATGCAGAGATAAGCTGGCACCTTGCCGCCTGGCTGCGAGGTGTAGGTGATCAAGCGGCGGACGTAGCTGCCGCAGTCGGCTTCTTCGATGACCTGCGGATCGAGCGCGCAGCGCATCTCCGCGCCGGGCAGGGGACCGGTGATCTGCTGAAAGCCCGCTAGCGCATCTTTGCGCCGACTTTCCCACTCGGCGGGCGTCACTGCGATCTTTTTCGTGCCGTCGGACGTCTTGTATTCTAGCAGATTCGTTCGGCTCAGGCCACGAATCGGCGGAATGTCATCGGCGCAGGCGAAGCAGGGCAGGGCGAGGGCGAGGGCAAAAAGAAGGCGGCGCATGAGGTTCATACGCCGCCGTGGGGGAAAGCTTATCCGTGCCGCTTATTCCTCGTCACGCTGCCCGCCGAGCATGTGCATGACGTAGTAGAGAAAGGTGGCAAGGGAGCTGATGAAGGCCGCGACGTAGGTCAGCGCGGCGGCGTCCAGCACTTTGCTCATCGCGACCGTCTCAGAACCGGGGGAGATGGCACCGGTGTGAGCCAGGATTCGTTTGGCGCGGGCGGTGGCGTCAAACTCCACTGGCAGCGTGATGAGCTGGAACACCATGACGATGCCAAAGCACACCGCGAGGATCGGGATGGCGACGCGTGGGGCGAAATACAGCAGGCCCATGCCGAGAAAGGGAATGACATTCCCCGCCATCGTGGTGATGCCCACAGCGGCCATGCGCCACTGCAGCGGTGCGTAGAGCTGCTGGTGCTGGATAGCGTGTCCGGCCTCATGCGCGGCCACTCCCAGCGCGGCCACGTTTCTGCCGTGGTAATTCTCCTCGCAGAGCACGAGACGTTTGTTCGTCGGGTCGTAGTGGTCGCTTAGCAGGCCGTGGGTGGATTCCACGGTCACGTCGTGGATGCCGTTGAGGTCCAGGATGCGGCGGGCGATCTCAGCGCCGGACATGCCGGAACTGGCCGGAACTTGGGAGTAGTGGTTGTAGGCGCTTTTCACCCGCCAGGAGGCCAGCAGGGCCAGCGCGGTGGTGCCAAGGCAGATCAGCAGGTAGAAAGGATCGAAGATCATGGTGTTGTGAGTGGGGTTTGCCTCTCTCTTACGCGACAAGCGGCACAAGAGAAGCACGGAGACGTTGCAAAAAAGTGCGCACATTGTCACACAAAATCCGCTGTTGCGCCAGCCAGCGGCTGCGATTGAGTCACTCCTCATGGAATCCCCCTCCTCTAGCCCGGCAGATCCCGCCGCCCCCATCATCTGCCGTGTGACGCCCTGGTATTACCGCCGCATGGGCATGCTCGCGGGTCTGATGCTCGTCTTTGGTCTCGTTTTCCTTTATGACGGCGTGTGGGGCTATCCGAAGTCCGTCGCTCTCGCGAAGAAGAAGGAATGGTTCACCACCGAGTTCCTTGCGTCCTTCGACAAAGCTAAGCAGGAAGGCAGCCTCGAACAGTGGATCACCGATGCGAAAGCGAAAGGCCTGCCCACCGGCAGCGAGGGCGAGCCGCCGAAGTGGGTCAGCCATGCCGCCCAGAACGGCTGGGATGAAGATCCCAAGCTCTACAGCGACCGCGAGATCGCCGAGCAGTTCTGGTTCGGCTACGGATGCATCGCCGGGGCGCTCATCACTGGCGTCGTGCTTCTGTTCAACCGGAGCAAAACCCTGCGTGCTGAGGCTGACCACTGGACCACCCCCGAGGGCGTCAAAATCGCCTTCACAGACGTCTTCCGCATCGACAAGCGGAAGTGGGAGCACAAGGGCCTCGCTTACGCTTGGCATCGCACCCAGTCAGGTGCGGAAAAACGCGCCGTCATCGACGATTTGAAATTCGCCGGGGCCGACTTGGTGCTCACGCGCCTACTCTCCCGTTTCAGCGGCGAATTGATCGAAAAGGTCAACACCGCACCGCCTGAGGCCCAAGCCCCGACCAACGGTGCCTGATGAGGCTGATTTTGGGCGTTGGAAAAACACTCGATTTTCCCTTGCCAAAGCAAAGTGAGCCGCTAAAGCTCCGCCCCACTCACCCACCCCCTCTCTATGGCAGAAAACATCACAGAAAAAGTCCGAGACATCATCGTTGAACAACTCGGCGTGAATCCCGAGCAGGTCACCCCCGAAGCCAAGTTCATCGAAGACCTCGGCGCCGATTCGCTCGACACCGTCGAACTGGTGATGGCCTTTGAAGAAGAATTTGGCATCGACGTTCCCGACGAAGAGGCTGAAAAGCTCCAGTCCGTGGGCGATGTCGTCCGCTACGTTGAGGAAAACGCGGAGTAATCCGTTCCTCGTCCATTCACCTTACTGAAAAAGCCGGATAGCTCATGCTGTCCGGCTTTTTCTTTTGAATCACAAGCCTTTCGAGAGGCGGTGAGCGCCTCATGGCTCACTAAAGCATAAAGCAGGCTCAGATCATCCCGAGCTTCATCTTGCCCTCGATGCTGATCATGCCCTGGTTCCAGGCCGGATCCCACACGAGCTCCACGGCGGCATCGTCCATTTCCTCAATGGTCATGATGCGGCTTTGCGCGTCTGCGGCGATGGTGGGGCCCATGCCGCAGCCGGGGGCGGTAAGGGTCATCTTCACGAGCGCCCTGTTCTTGCCCTCTGCGTCGGCCTCGACCTTGCAGTCATACACGAGGCCAAGATCGACGATGTTCACAGGGATTTCCGGGTCATAGACGTTCTTGAGCTGGTTCCAGACCTGGCCTTCGAGATCGCTGACATCGGCGGGAATGTTGGAGGAGGTGCTTTCCTGCTCTTTCTTGGAGGCTTCAGGATCAATGCCAAGCGCATCGACATCCTTCGACTGGATGCGGGCGAGGCCGAAGTCTGTGGCCACGGTGTAGGTGCCACCGAGGGACTGGGTGATGATGACCTTCATGCCGATGGGCAGTGTGATCATGTCGCCGCTGGGGATTTGAACGGCTTCGACTTCGCGTTTGAGTTCGAGGGAGGAGTGCATGGGGACGGGGAAAGTGAGAGGTTAGATGTGAGAAGTTAAGAGGTGAGGACGATCTTGATTTTGCCCTGGGTCTTGCCTGCCAGGTTGAGAGCATCGGCGAGGGTGCCGGATTGGTCATGGGACGGCTTGGACTCTGGACTCTCCGCCCTTGGCTCTTTGCCCTCTGCCTCAAGAGCTGCACGCAGCGCACCTTCGACCATCTGGCCGCAGTGAATCTTCATCGGTGGCAGCGGGCCGAGCGGCTGGCTGAGTTCTTCGGCGGACATAGCGAGCGCTTCGGCCTTGGTCTTGCCGCGAATCAGCTCGGTGGCGATGCTGGCGACGGCGATAGCCGTCTGGCAGCCGAAACTTTGGAAGCTGGCCTTGTCGATGACCTTCTGGCCGTCCTTGTCCTTATATTTGATCCACAGGCGCACCATGTCGCCGCAATCCGGGCTTCCGACGGTGCCGACGGCGTCGGCATCGGGCATTTCGCCGAGGTTTTGGGTGTTGGTGAGCGCTTGCTGGAGGGTGGCTTCGTCCATGAGAGGGAATCAGGCTTCGATTTCGATACGATAGCGGGGCAGGGAAGGATCAATCTCCTGGCTGTAGGCGTCGATGCCACCGCTGAGGCATTTGGTTTCCGCAAAACCGTGTCCGATGAAATAGGCTGCCGCGTCTAGCGAACGGGAGCCGGTGTGGTCGTAGAGCACGAGCGTCTTGGTCTTGTCGCCGCTGGTGAAGATTTCCTGCACCAGTTCCTGGGTGAGTAGGCGGGCGCCTGGCAGCTTCACCGCTTCATGTTCTTCGCGGGTGCGAACATCAAGGACGACGATGTCAGGAATGGCGCGGCGGAGTTGCTCAAAATCCTGTGGGGAGATTTGGAGTGAGGCGTCGCCCTGGTGACTGTCTTGGATGTGCGCGATGGCCTCGGCCACCGGGATGTTTTCGTTGCGCTCACAGACCTGGGCCAGCGTTTCACCGGGCTGGAAGCCACAACTGCGGCAGCCGCCAATGTGATAGCGCGCAAACAACGCCCGCTGCGCCCCAGGATAGGCCTGGAGCACCTGGCTCATGGTCATGTCACCGTTCAGTGGTGGAAGTTCGGAAGGCATGGGGGAAATGACGAATGTCGAATGGCTGGAAGCGTGGCGG
>JBIKYB010000358.1:0-5065 GCA_044355475.1 Prosthecobacter sp. | reverse complement strand
AACATTTATAGCAGCGAATACGACAGCACCATGCCGGATGCGGTGAAGAAGATCGTCGAAACCGTGAACGGCAAAGGCAAGGAACTCGACGACTGGATCGTCAAAGACGTGAAGCAGCTCAGCAGCACGCCGCTGCCGAGCGGGGTGTTCAGCGTGACCTTCTCGCCCGATGGCAAAACGATCGCCGCAGCCGGTCAGGATGGTCAGATTCGCCTCATCGACGCCGCCACGGGCAAGATCGCCAAAGAATTCACCTCTGTGCCGCTGGTGAAGGAAAAAGTGCTCGCCGCCAGCGACGTCATCGCGGACGACACCGTGCGTGTGGACGTGAAAAAGGACGACAAGGTCGAAACGCTGCACACCGGCCCCACCGTGGCCTCCATTGAGGTCGAGCCGGCGAACATCAAGATCGCCAAGCCCAGCGAGTATGCGCAAATTTTGATCACCGCGAAGATGAGCGACGGCACGCGTGCCGATGTCACCCGCATGGCTAAAATCACCGCCGCGAAGGGCGAAGTGGTGCAGATCGACTCACGCGGCATGGTGCGTCCGGACAAAGATGGTGCCACCGCCATCAACATCAGCTTCATGGGCCGCACCGCCAGCGTGCCCGCGAATGTGAGTGGCCTGAATGTGGCGCTGAAGCCGGATTACGTCCGCGACATCATGCCCATCACGTCGAAGCTCGGTTGCAATCAAGGCACCTGCCACGGCGCGAAGGAAGGCAAAGCGGGCTTCAAGCTCTCGCTGCGTGGTTACGATCCGATTTACGACGTGCTCGCCTATGCCGACGAACTCGCCAGCCGCCGTGCGAACGTCGCCTCGCCGGAGCATTCGCTCATGCTGCTCAAAGCCAGCGGGGCGGTGCCGCATGAAGGCGGCCAGCTCACCGTGCCGGGCGAGCTTTACTATGAATCGCTCAAAGCCTGGATCAGCCAGGGCGCGAAGGTGAACCTCGCCACGCCGCGAGTGACTAGCATCGAGCTTTCACCGAAAAACCCCGTCATCGAGCGCATCGGCGGCCGCCAGCAGCTTCGCGTCATCGCCCGTTATGCCGATGGCTATGTCAAAGACGTCACCGCCGAGGCCTTCCTCGAAAGCGGCAATGGCGATGTCATCGAAGCCGACAAAAAAGGCCTCATGACGAGCCTGCGTCGCGGTGAGGCACCCATCCTCGCCCGCTTTGAAGGCGCTTACGCCGCCACGACGATCACCGTCATGGGTGATCGCACTGGCTTCGCCTGGAAGCAGCCCGAAACTTGGAACAAGATCGACGAACTCGTCGCCCAGAAGTGGCAGCGCATGAAGATCGAGCCCAGCGGCGTGTGCAGCGATGAGGACTTCCTCCGCCGCATCCACCTCGACCTCACCGGCCTGCCGCCAAAGGCCGAGGAAGTGCTCGCCTTCATCAATGACAAACGTGATCTCCGCACGAAGCGCGGCGAGGTCATCGACAAGCTCATCGGCAATCCCGACTTCATCGAGCATTGGTCCAACAAATGGGCCGACATGCTCCAGGTGAACTCCAAATTCCTCGGCACCGAAGGCGCGTCCGGTCTGCGCACCTGGATCAAGCAGCAGGTCGCCGACAACACGCCGTATGATCGCTTCGCGTATCGCATCGTCACCGCCACTGGCTCGAACAAGGACAACCCCGCCGCCGCTTACTTTAAAACGGTGCGCACGCCGGAGGAACTCGTCGAAAACACCACGCACCTGTTTTTGGCCACCCGTTTCAACTGCAACAAATGCCACGACCATCCCTTCGAGAAGTGGACGATGGATCAGTATTATGAAACCGCGTCCTACTTCGCCCAGATCAATCTCGCTGGCGATCCGCAGGCCAAAGGAGCCACCATCGGCGGCAGCGCCGTGGAAGGTGCGAAGCCGCTCTATGAGATCGTGAGCGACAAAAAAGACGGCGACGTGCTTCACCTCCGCACAAACAAGCCCGTGGCCCCGAAAGTGCCGTATGACACTGAACTCGTCAGCCAGGCCGCCACCACGCGTCGCGACCAGTTTGCCACCTGGATGACCAGCCCGGAGAACGATTACTTCGCCATGAGCTATGCCAACCGCATCTGGGGCTACCTCACCGGCACCGGCGTCATCGAACCGCTCGATGACATCCGCGCTGGCAATCCGCCGAGCAATCCCGAGCTGCTGCAATACCTCACGAACGAATTCATCCAGAGCGGCTTCAACGTGCGCCATCTGATGAAGCTCATCGCCACCAGCCGCACCTACCAGCTCTCGCTCAGCACGAACAAATGGAACGAGGACGACAAAACGAACTACAGCCACGCCAAAGCCCGCCGCCTGCCCGCCGAGGTGCTCTTTGACTCCGTCTTCGCCGTCACCGGCAGCATGCCCAACATCCCCGGCGTGCCCAAAGGCACCCGTGCCGCCGCTTTGGCCGATGCACAGATCAAACTGCAAGATGGCTTCCTCACCAACTTCGGCCGCCCTGCCCGCGAATCCGTCTGTGAGTGCGAACGCAGCAACGACGTCAATCTCGGCCCCGTCATGGCTTTGATGAGCGGTCCCACCGTCGGCGATGCCATCAGCGATTCCGGCAACGCAATCGCGAAACTCACCGCCGAGATCCAAGACGACCGCCAGCTCGTCGATGCCATCTTTGTCCGCATCATCAACCGCCACGCCACGCCGAAGGAGATCGACGCCGCGCTCGAAAGCATGGCCGGGCTCGATTCCGAGCACAAAACCCTCGCCGCCGTCGCCCAAGCCAAAGAAGCCGAGCAAAAACCCTTCATCGCCAAAGCCGAGCAAGATCGCCTCGTCGCCATCAAGGCCGCTGAAGCCGAGTTGAAGACCTATCAGGCCAAAATCGCCCCCGAAAACGCGAAGAAGGAGGCTGCACGCGTCGCCGCCATTAAAGCCGCCGAAGCCAAGGTGAAGGCCTCCTTTGACACCGCTGCCGTGAATCAGCCCAAATGGGAAAACTACCTCGACCTCACCACCGAGTGGCATGTGCTCGATCTCAAAGCCCAGCGAGCTGGTGGCGTCGAAAAAATCGATGTCCTGCCCGATGGTAGCCTCCTCGCCACCCCTTATGCCGAAGGCAAGCAAAGCACCGGAAACTACCTCCTCCTCGGCAAAACCGACCTCCAAGGCATCACCGGCATCAAACTCGAAATGCTGCCCGATGACCGCCTGCCCTCCAACGGCCCCGGATTGGCCCCCGACGGCAATTTTGTCCTCGGCGAATTCGTCGTCACCACCGACGCCGCCGACGCCAAACGCAAACGCGGCTCCGGCGTCGCCCAAACGCTCAAAAACCCCAAAGCCGACTTCGAGCAAAACAGCTTCCCGATTGGTGAAGCCCTCAAAAAAGGCAATCGCGACCGCGGCTGGGCCGTCAGCCCCGAAGGCGGCTTCCGTCACGAGGCCATCTTCAGCTTTGAGAAGCCCATCACGAATGAAGGCGGCACCAGTTTCAGCATCCAGATGACCAGCAACTTCCAAAACGGCAAATACAACCCCGGCCGCTTCCGCCTCTGGATCACCACCAGCCCGCAAATCCGCTTCGGCGTCCCCAAAACCGTCGCCGACGCCCTCAAGGCCCCCAAACGCACCCCCGCGCAAAACGCCGAGCTCGCCGCCCACTTCCTCAACCAATTCCGCGACTACCAAACCCAGAAGAAGACCTTGGCGAACGCCAAAAAGCCCCTCCCCATCGATCCCCAGCTCATCGCTCTCGAAACGAAGCACGTGAACGCCCAAAACCCCATCACCCTCGACCCCAAACTCATCCAACTCCGCCGCGACAGCGACCTCAGCGCCAAACAGCTCACCAACAAACGCCTTACCGCCGCGCAGGACCTGGCGTGGGCCCTGATCAACTCACCGGCGTTCTTGTTTAATCATTAATTTGGGTGCCTGCTCTACGTGGTTGAAGTTAAGATGCGGTCAGCATTATTCGGCCAATGATGCACGCTCTATCTTCTATTGAGGTCGGGAGAGACTACGAACGTTATGTTGGCCACCTTTACGAGGTGGCCGGCTGGCGGGTCCGCTATCGTGGAATATTGCAAGGGTACAGAGATGCTGGCCGCGACTTGGTTTGCTCAAGAGGACGGTGCGTTCACATAGTCCAATGCAAGTGTTGGTCAAAACACTCTGATATAGGCGACGACGTTGTTCGGAAACTCGTAGAGACAACCGAGGTGTTCAAGTCTGTGGCTCAACCCGATGGTCAGCTCTGCCTCGAAATGTCCGAATGTGCTGAGATGAAGGTCTTTCCGGTTCTCATTTCAAACGGACCACTATCCATAGAAGCGAGGAAACTTTCCGAGTTATCGGGAGTCAAGTATCGTGAAAATTGGCGATTTGATCGCAACTATCCGAAATTGAAGTGTGTCGCCGTCAGGGACGGACGAAGACTTTATCTTGGTCCTTCTGTTTATTCCTACGACTCGATCTCTGTCAGAGTTCACAGTGGTGATCGATATGTCAGAAACGAACAAGAAGCTGAACGTTTGGGATATGAGCTTCATCCTGACAGCTTGGTTTTGTTCTCGGCTCCGAAAAGATGCGAGCCGCTGGAGTACACCTCTCCCACAGAAGACGAGGCGATGGAAATATTGCGGCACTTCTTCCAAGCATGGGAAACAGAAGAACCGACAGATTGACTACCCCATCCTATCGTCGTAGCCTACGGCAAAGTGAACTCCGAAAAAAAACAGACCCCCAATCATGGGACGAAGGCCATTCGCTTGAAGCCTTCTACCACCGATTACGCGACCTTTGCCGTCACGACGGCACGGGCGATGGGAGTGACCGGGCCGCTCGCGCCGCGCACGAAGCCGAACAAGCGTGCGCTCTGGCTCGCGAACTCGAAATCCTGAGACAGGCCGGGCAGACATTTGTTGAGGCTGCGGAGTTCGAATTCGATCTTTTCCGTCGTCGCGCGGGCGAGGACCCAGCCGCTGGGGCGGTCTTTGCCGAAGGCGTAGGCCACGGGGGAGGCTGAGCACGGGAAGAACGGTTTGTCGGAAAGGTGCGGACTTTGGTAAGCGTCACCGTAACACCCATAGGAACTAGG